>PMKN01000014.1 GCA_003158675.1 Chloroflexota bacterium
TCCTCGCCGCCGAAGCCGAGCGACCCCGCCACGAGTCCGTCCACGAACCACTTGAATCCGACAGGCACCTCGAGCAGCTTCCGTCCCAGATCCCCGGCGACGCGGTCGATCATGCTCGTGGAGACGAGGGTCTTGCCGATGGCGACGTCGGGTCGCCAGTCGCGGTTCCGATACAGGTATGCGACTGCGGCCGAGAGGAAATGGTTGGGGTTCATGAGCCCCGCGGAGCCAGCCACGATGCCGTGCCGGTCGGCGTCTGTGTCGTTGGCGAACGCCACGTCGAATCGATCCTTCAGGGCGACGAGACGGGCCATGGCGTAGGGCGACGATGGGTCCATCCGGATCCTGCCGTCCCAGTCCACGGTCATGAACGGGAACTGGGGATCGACCACCTCGTTGGTTACGGTTAGATCGAGGCGGTAGCGATCCCGGATGGCCGCCCAGTAGCCCACGCTGGCGCCACCGAGCGGATCCACTCCAAGCTTCAGGCCGGAGGTTCGGATCGCCTCCATGTCCAGGACGTTGGCGAGGTCGGCGACATAGGAGTCCGTGAAGTCGTACCGGCCCAATTGACCGATCGCCTTCTCGTAGACGACGCGCTTGACTCCCGCCAGGCCGGCCGCGAGCAGTTCGTTCGCTTCGCGCTGGATCGCGCCGGTCACTTCCGTATCGGCCGGGCCGCCGTTGGGCGGGTTGTACTTGAAGCCGCCATCCTCCGGCGGATTGTGCGAAGGGGTTACCACGATCCCGTCCGCCAGGCCGTCGCGCCGATTGAGGTTGTAGGTGAGGATGGCGTGCGATACCGCTGGCGTTGGCGTGAGGCCGTTTGCGCTGTCGACCAGGACCGATACGCCGTTGGCCACCAGCACTTCGATGGCGGAACGAGTCGCAGGCTCCGAGAGGGCGTGGCTGTCCTTGCCGATGAAGAGCGGGCCGGAGATCCCCTGGCGCTGGCGGTAGCGGCAGATCGCCTCGCTGGTGGCGAGGATGTGGTTCTCGTTGAACGACCCGTTGAGCGACGAGCCGCGATGGCCGGAGGTCCCAAACGCGACTTGCTGGGCGGGGACGCCGGGGTCCGGTTTGATGTCGTAGTACGCGTCGATCAACCGCGGGACGTCAACCAGAATGGACGGCTCGGCCGGCTTGCCCGCTCGCTCACTCACTGCCACGTGGCGCGTACCTCCTCCAATCGTAGGCGGCTAATGATGACGCTGCGGCCCGACTCGGGCCAGAACTGAATCCGACGCCATTTGGCGCAGGCTAGTAGGGGAACGCCAGCGGTGCGACGGCTGCCGTCTCGCCCAGGTAGGGCATGCTCCACGCGTCTTCGATGGTGCGCAGCAGCGAGTAGTGATTAGCCGAGGCGGTGAAACGGGAACCGGGCGTCATGCCCGGGCTGACGACGATAGTGGCAATGTGGCCGCCTCCGTTGGTGGACGTCGAGCCCTCGTCCCAGGTGATGAAGAGTGCCGAATCGGCGAAGGCCGGGCTGTCGACGATGCTGGGCACGAAGGCCTTGAGAAACGCGTCTCCCGCCGCGACTGAGCTGCTGTGCATGTCGTTGATCAGGTTGGGGATGATCATCTCGAAGTTGGCGGCGGCAGGATCGAAGCCGGCCAGGTGCGTGATATTCGAGCAGCGGGTCTTGTCGCGGCTGATCGAGCTGTAGCTTATCGCCGGGTTGTGCTTGCGGGCGTATTCGCCGGCCGCGCCCCAACCGTCGATACCGCCGGTAGCGACGGAGCCGGTGTAGCAGTTGCCCGGATAGCCCTGGGCGTAGACGTGCCAGGTGTGTCCGGCCGCCTCGATCTGATCGAACACGTTCGGTGCGCCGAGGTTGTAGTAGCTGTCGCCGGTCGTGCCCTGAAGCCCGCCGGAGGTGAGGGCGATGTAGTTGGGCTCGGACGGATGCGTCTCGGCGTAGAACTTCGTGGCGAGTCCGTACCGGGCGATGAGCGAGTTCTCGTAGGGGGCCGCGGCCGAGCCGACGATCGAGCCGTACTCCTTGTTCTCCAGCACGATCACGTAGATGTGTCGGAAGGCGGGGATGCCCTCGATGGGCGAGGCTGCGGCTGTCGGCGTTGGCGCGGGTGTCGTCGGAGCGCTTGGAGTGGCGGTCGAGGTGGCGCCCGGGCTCGCAGTCGCGCCGGCGGTTGGGCCGGAGCTTGGTAGCGCCAGGGCGGAGGCCGTCGCGGGATTCGGGCTCGGCCTAGATGTCGCCGTCCCGCACGCCGCGGCCACCAGCATGGTTGCCAGGGCCATGCCGGCCAACCTGCGCCTCATCTGCCTTGCCATTCGCGTCACCCCGCGACTGGCGCCAGAGATCAGCCTACTTGGCGCTCTCCGCCGCCTGTCCATTTGCCGCCGTGCGAACTCCGGCCCGGGCGGCCTGCTCGGCATGGAAGTGGGCCCGCAGCGGCTTTTCGTGTAGGACAAGAGTAGTCAGGAACGCCAGAGCCGCCGCTGCCACGCCAACCCACACGGAATTCGCGATCGCGATTGAGAAGGCCTGGTGGAAGCCGTCCGTGTAGAACCCGAGGAGCGGGGCCGGCACCTGCGAAAGCGCGCTCGTACCGGACCCCCCGACGGCCGTGAGTGCGCCAGGATCGAACCCGGCCGGGGCAGTCAGCGGGACGGCGGCGGCAGGGGCGCCGGCAGTCACGACGGAATCGTGGATCAGGCCCCAGGTCAGGTTGTTGCGGAATATCGTGAATGCGATCGTCAGGCCCACCGAGGTCCCGATCTGGCGGAACAGCGTCAGGTCGCTCGTGGCGGTGCCGAGCATCGCAAACGGGACGTCATTCTGGACGATCAACGTGAAGATGGCCATGCTCGGGCCCACGCCCAACCCGGCGACCAGCATCCATAGCCAGAGGACCGGAGTATCGGTGTTGACGCGGAGGTCGTGGAAGAGGTACAGCCCGATCGCCATTACCGCCATGGAGGCCGCGATCAGCCACTTGTAGTGACCCGTTCGGCTCACCAGCTGGCCGGCCAGGATCGAGCTGAAGATCAGCCCGAACAGGNNCGCCCGGTCCGGCTGACGATCTGCCCGGCGAGGATGGAGCTGAAGATCAGCCCGAACAGGAACGGGAAGAGCAGGTAGCCGGATTCGGTAGTGGTCGCACCCTGGACGACCTGGAACCACAGCGGCAGGAAGATGATCAGCATCGAGAAACCGAAGACTGCCAGGAATGTCGCTACGGCCGAGACCGAGAAGGTCCGGTTTCGGAAGAGGCCGAGCGGGATCATCGGATCCGCCACCCTGGACTCGGCGACCAGGAAGGCGATCAGGAAGACGAATCCGACGGCGAACCAGCCGAGGACGGTGGGATCGCCCCAGTCGCCGTTCTCGGCGAGGGTCAGCGCGATCAGGACCGGCACGATAGAGCATACGAACGTAACGACGCCAGGAATATCGAGCGTGAAGCGGGCACCGGCAGTTCGGACCGTAGGCAAGAGCCGGCCGATGAGATACAGCGACACGAGGCCTACCGGGACGTTGACGAAGAAGATGTAGTGCCAACCGAAGTTGTCGGTCAGGACGCCGCCGAGGAATGGTCCGACCAGGAAGGCCACGCCGAAGACGGCGCCGAATAGGCCCTGGTACTTGCCGCGCTCGGCCGGCGTGAACAGATCGCCGATGACGGCCAGAGAGATTGGGAATAGCGCGCCGGCCCCGAGTCCCTGGACGCCGCGGAAGGCGATCAGCTGCCACATCGTCTGGCTGAGGCCTGAGAGAACCGAGCCCACGAGGAACAGGCTGATGCCAACGATCAGCATGGGCTTCCGGCCAAGGTAGTCAGACAGCTTGCCGTAGACCGGGATGGCGGCCGTGCTCGTCACCAGGTACGCGGTTACGACCCAGGTGTAGTAGTCCGCGCCCTTGAGCTGCGTGGTGATCTTGGGTAGCACGGGACCCACGATCGTCTGATCGAGCGCGCCCAGGAAGAGGGCGAGCAGGATGGCGCCGAGGATCTCGAACCGGGCCCTCGAATCGACCTCGACCGCTGGGTGGGCGGGGGCGCTCATCGCGTTCTCCGCAGTCATCGTTCTCCTTGCCTCTCCGGTGCGCGTTTGGAGCTACTTCGCGGCTGGGACAACCGCCACTCGCCGTCATGATCGGGCTGGGGCGTGCAGAAGCCGTGAACGTCCGCCGGAGGATTCATGGTCGTGCAGCGTCGCGCGCCTGCGTGATCGCCCTCGTCGGACAGACCGCGATGATACGGTCAGCCCGCGAATAATGCCCGCGAACCGGCGTTTCGCCCATCCACCGGGAGCATCAGCCCGTCAAGCGCAACCGAGTGGCGGACCGGGTTACGGTCGCGCCGGCAGGACATCAGGCGAATGCCGCCGCGGCGTAGCCCACCGTTCGTCGAGGGTCGCCGCCGGCGTCGGCTGAGGTTGCCTTACCCAGCAGGACGCCTCGGACTGCGCCCATCTCGGCGACTGCCGCGAGCGTGAATCGGACAGGGTCGATGCCGCACAGCCCGCAGACCAGACCGGGCCTGCCGGCCCGCACGAGCGTCTCGTCAAGTTCGCCGAGCAAGTCTCCGTCGAGCTTCAGGAGGGGCTCCAGCAGGCGATCGTCCACCTCTTCGCAGACCGACGCGGGCGGATAGTGAGCAAGGTCCGAGCTCGCCACCAAGAGGATGCGTTCGCCGGCGGAGCGGCGCTCGGCGAGAAGGCGGCCCAGGCGCCGGCCGGCCTCCGCGTGGCCAGCCAGTCGGGGGCTCACGGCGAGTGGCACGATCGGGGTTGCATGGCAGGCTCGGATCAGGAGTGGCAGCTGGACCTCCAGCGAGTGCTCAGTCCGGTGGGCGCCGTCATCCGGCGCGAAAGGCTCGCCCAGATCGGCGATCTGCCGCGCCAGTTCGCGGTCGACCGGCACCGCTCCGATCGGCGTGTCCCACGGTCCGCCGGTCCAAACCCCCACGCCCGCGGCCCAGGCCTGGTGATCGGTGCCGGCGAGCACGATCGTGGAAGGGTCCAAGTCCCCGATCAGGAGCCAGGTTCGGGCCGCGATCGCGCCGGAGTACACGAGGCCCGCGTGCGGCACTAGCGCTCCGACGACCGAATCCGGGGTGAGGTCGGGCGGCCGAACCGAGGCCGCCGCGTCAGCCAGGAGCGAGTCCACGAGTTCCGTCAGGCGTTCCGGGTTGGCGGGATAGAAGGTGCCGGCCACGGCCGCCGGCCGGATCCGGGGCTCGTTCATGTCCTGGCCTCCGGCCTGCCCCACTCTGCCAAACCGATCCCCGCCAGAGAGTGGCCGCAGCGTGCGCATCGGTCACCCACGAGCGCCGCGCGCTCCGCCGTGTATCCGCGCCGCCGGATCAGCGTCTCGCCGCATTCGGCGCAGCACGTGTCCTCCTCGCCGTCGGCGAGATTGCCCGAGTAGACGTGGCGCAGCCCCGCCGCGCGCCCGATCTCCACGGCCCGCCGGATGGTGGCGGCCGGGGTCGGATCGAGGTCCGTGAGCCGGTAGGTGGGGAAGAAGCGGCTGACGTGCCATGGCGTCTCCGGCCCGAGCTCGGCGGCGATCCAGCTGGCCAGCGAAGCCAGCAGGTGGGGGTCGTCGTTGAGCCCGGGGATGAGGAGCGTAGTCACCTCGACCCAGATGCCGCGCCGGCGCATTCCAATGAGCGTAGCCAGGACCGGAGCCAGGCGCGCGCCAAGGACGCGACGGTAGAAGCGATCCTCGAACGACTTGAGGTCGACGTTGGCGGCCTGGACGTACGGAGCCAGGAGGTCGAGAGCCTCGGGCGTCTGGTAGCCATTGGTGACCAGAACGTTGGCCAGGCCGGCCTGCGTTGCCAGGCGGGCCGTGTCCAGGACGTACTCGATGAAGACGGTCGGCTCGGTGTACGTGTAGGCGATGCTGCGCGAGCCCGCGGCCAGCGCGGCGGCAACGACTCGCTCGGGCGACAGGGAGAACGACTGCGCCGTAACACCGTCACGGCCAGCCTGTGAGATGGCCCAGTTCTGGCAGTGCAGGCAGTGGAAGTTGCAACCCATCGTGGCGATCGAGAAGGCCACGCTGCCAGGGTAGACGTGGAAGAGGGGCTTCTTCTCGATCGGGTCCGCGTTGGCGGCGACGGCCTTGCCGTACACGATGGTCGCGAGATGGCCTCCGCGGTTCCCGCGAACGCGGCAGATTCCGGCACGGCCCGGCCGGATCAGGCAACGATGGGCGCAGGCCACACAGCGGACCGCGTCGCCATCGACCAGCCCCAGCAGGGCGGGGTGGTCCGAGCCTGACCGGGACCCGAACGGTTCGGCGGGAGCCCGCTTAGCAGTGTGCGACGGGGCGGATGGCGATCCCACGGCGACTCCTTGGCGCCATGCTGGACGCGGCGCGGGATGCACGAAAGAGCCGAAGGACATCACCAGCGGTGGCTGTCACCTGGCCTGGCGCCGCGGGCCCGCCGATTTGCGGCGCCCAATCCGTGAATCCGGGCCTAGTCGCGCGGTGCCTGCACTGCCTCGAATGCCATCTGCCGCACGCTCCGATGATGCGAGAGTGTCTCGACATCGCGGGTTACCGCTTCGCGCCGCGTTCCGGCATTCGTGCCCCAGTGAGCTGCCACGGCGAGGGGATCCTTCGAGTGGAGCGCGGCCGCCGCCTGAACGGCAGCCCCGATGGCCACTAGATCGGTCGCGTCCGGGATCAGTATTGCCCGCCCGGAGAGTCGGCCCACGACCCGCTGCCAGGTCTCGCCCCGTGCGCCGCCGCCGATCAGGACCAGCGGCGCTGCCGGATCGATGCCCGAGGAACAAGCGTCGATCGTCTCGAGAGCGTCCAGCAGGCCGACGATCGCGCCTTCGTAGGTTGCCATGAGGATGGCCCGCGGGTCCGTGTCGTGGCGAAGGCCCAACACCGCAGCCGAGGCGTTGGGCACGTTCGGCGTCCGCTCGCCGTCGAAATATGGCAAAACCACGACTCCGCCGCTCGGTGCCACGTCTTCGCGATCGAGCTTGAGCCACTCTGCCACACGATCGACCGCGAGCGTGCAGTTGAGCGTGGCCGTCAGCGGCAGGAAGCGGCCCGTGGCATCGGCAAAGCCTGCAACGTCGCCGCTCGGGTCGGCGGTCCGGGTCGTCGACACCATATATGCGGTGCCCGACGTGCCGAGGCTCACCACCGGGGTTCCGGCCGGCAGGCCCAGACCAAGGGCGGCACCCATGTTGTCGCCTGTGCCGATCCCAACGAGCACGTCGGCCCGCAGCCCCGTGGCTTCGGCCGCAGCAGGCGTCACGGCACCGACGGCTTCCATCGGCCGCAGCACTCGCGGCAGAAGCTGCGTGGCAAGGCCGATGCTGTCAAGGCCGAGCACCTCCGGCGCATATGCCTCGGTCGCCGTCGACCACCAGGCCGTGCCCGACGCGTCGCCTCGATCGGTGACGCCCTCGCCCGAGAGCCTCTCGGTCATGTAGTCGTGGGGCAGGCGAATCGCGGCCGTTCGAGCGGCGATCTCCGGCTCGCACCTGCGAAGCCAGGCCCACTTGGACGCCGTGAAGGAAGCGACCGGGACCACGCCGATTCGCGTCGCCCAGGCCGCTTCGCCACCGAGCGCTTCTCGCAGATGAGCCGCGTCGGGAGCTGAGCGGGTGTCGTTCCAGAGCATCGCCGGGCGGAGAGGCTGGCCCGCGGCGTCCAGGCACACCAGGCCGTGCTGCTGGCCCGCCACCGAGATGGCCGCGATCTCGTCGGCGAGGCCGGTTTGGGCAAGGGCCACACGGAGCGCATCCCACCAAACGTCGGGATGAGTCTCCCTGGCTCCGCCGGTTCCTGTGACGGTGTGCAGAGCGCGGCCGGTGCCGACGACCAGACCGCTGTCCGAGTCGACGACTACCACCTTGGTCGATTGAGTCGAGCAGTCGACGCCGGCGACCAGTCTCCTCATCTGTGCCTCCCTTGATCCCGCGACGGTTGGGTGGATCGCTCGGACAGCTAGCGCCCCGCCCATCAGGATGCCATCCGACCGACCTCGGTCTCAATCCGTGGCTCCCCGGCCTGATGGTCGAACAGCCGCAACGAGCCGGCGCGCATTCCGTGAAATCGTCTGCGCCGTATCCTACTTCATCAGTGCGGATTGACTTTCGGCCGCCCAAGCCCCTTGGGCGAGCGGCGCGGGCGGCGCGGCCCTTGGGCTGGCGGGCCGATCGTCGACGCGATTCAGGGCTCTACGATCACCTTGAGGCCGCGTCGCGCGGCGAGCGTCGCGAATGCCTCAGCGCCATCGGCGATGGGGAAACGGTGGCTGATCAACGGCCCGAGCTTCACAGCCCCTGCCGCCGCCAGATCTGCGGCGTGGACGAGATCTCCCGGCAGCATTCGGCGGCACATCGAGATCGTGAGGCCTTTGCGCCGCGCGGACGAGGCGTTGAACGAGGTGCGTTCGTCGGATGGGATGCCGACCAGCACGACGCGTCCGCCGGGGCGTACCGTGGCGATGGCCGTGCCCACGGCGTCGTCGTTTCCACCCGTTTCGAAAGCCACGTCCACGCCGCGCCCGCCGGTGCGTTCCACGATCAGCTGCCGCTCCCGGCCGTCGGGCGGGGTTTGAATTGCGTCGGTGGCGCCCGCGGCGCGCGCCGCTTCCACGCGGTGCGCCAACCGCTCTGTGGCGAAGATGGGCCCGGCGCCCTGGGCGCGAAGGGCCTGGATCAGCAGCAGCCCGATTGGTCCGCAGCCGAAGACCCCGGCCGCTTGTCCCGGCCCGAGCTTGCCGAGATCGGCGGCATGCAGTGCCACCCCCAGCGGCTCCAGCAGCGGTCCCTCGGCATCGGTCACGTTGTCGGGCAAGGTGACCAGGCATCGCTCCGGCCAGGCCAAGTAGGTCCGCAGAGCTCCGTCCGTCGATCCATGGCCGGCGAAGATGACCGACCGACACAGGTTCGGGGCGCCGGCGAAACACATGTCGCAGTGGCCGCAGGAGACCGCCGGATCGACTGCCACTCGCTCGCCCGCTCGCGGCCCCGATTCGATCCGTCCGGCGAACTCGTGGCCGAGCACAAGCGGCTGCGTCAGGAGCGCGTCGCCGATCGAGCCTTCGGAGAACCAGTGCATGTCCGAACCGCACAGACCCACTGCCGTGACCCGGATCAGCACCTCTCCTGCCCGGGGTTCGGGCATTGCCTCCTGAGACAGCCGGACCTCGCCCGGCCGCACCAGGCGGAGCGCGGTCACCGGCCGGTCCGAGCGATCGGTCGGCGAGGCGCTCCCTGCCGCGCCCTCGGCGAAGTCAGGTCTCATCGGCCGCGATCGGGCGCCGGTCCCGATGATTCTCGGACGACGACACCGGGCTCTGTGAAACGCCGCTCGAGTCGGCGATGTCCTACATGGTCGGTATACGTCTCGGACTCCTGGCGGCCATCGGCCTCGACCTACTCCTGCGCGACGAACTCGGCCGGTGCCCACCGAGCGGCTTGCAAGCCACGATGCCGACGCCTCGACGGCCTGCTTTGACACTGGACGCGCAGCCGCCTGTAGGATACCGACTCCGGCGCGGCGCTTGCACCAAGGACGCGCCATTCGACTCTGGCGTCGTCGACGCGGACGGCTAGCCTGTCCGTGGAGGCATGCCCCGCAGATGCAGCAACTCGCCCCGTCCGCTCGCAGGGAACTTCTCGATCTGGCCCGGGCCGCGGTCGAGGCGGCCGCCCGGCGAGGTCCCGATCCGGCGCTCGATCCGGCAGCCCTCACTCCGGAATTGCTCGCCCCGGGCGCCTCGTTCGTCACTCTCCACGAGCGTGGGCAGTTGCGAGGTTGCATCGGGATGCTCCGATACGACCGGCCCCTCTGGATGAACGTCCGAGACTCCGCTATGGCCGCTGCCCGGGACGATCCGCGCTTCGAGCCTGTCGAGGCGTCGGAGCTGCCGGCCATCGAGATCGAGGTCTCGGTCCTGGAGCCCCCCGTGGCAGTGCCCGATGCCTCGCACTTCGTAGCCGGGCGGCACGGCATCATCGTCGAGCGAGCCGGCTCCCGGGCCCTGCTCTTGCCGCAGGTTGCCACGGAGATGGGCTGGGGAGAAACCGAGATGCTGGAAGCGGTTTGCCGCAAGGCCGGCCTGCGACCCGACGCGTGGCGGGATCGAGGCACGCGCTTGTATGTCTTCGAGTCCGTTTGCTTCGGGAACGAAGATCACTGACGGCTGGTGCGTCGGGTGAGGAGTTCAGACTCTCTTCAGGACGCGGCCGGAGGATGACCTCCTTCGAGATGCCCGGAAGATGCGCGGCATCCAACTGGGAGGTCCAGACCGTGTTCGCTTCGGGTCGCCGGCTCACGCGTGGCGTGAACCCTCTGTCGGTACTCTTGATGGCCGTGATCTTGGCCGTGGCTGCCTGCGCTTCGTCGATCGCGACAGCATCCGGCTCTCTGCTCGGTAACGCCAGCGGCGCCAATCCCACCACGCTGCCGGTCATCCTCCCGGCCGCCACGGCCACGCCCGACCAGAGCGCGCCGGTTTCCGGGGCGACCTCTCCGACGGCGACCGCTCCGACGGCGACCTCTCCGACGGCGACCGCCCCGACGGCGCTGCCTGCGGCCGCGTCCGGCACGCAATCAGGCGGCGCCCTAGACCTTCAGGCGGCGATGGTCGCGGTCATCAAGAAGGTCACGCCTTCCGTGGTTGTCATCGAGACGGACGCGGGGCTCGGTTCGGGCGTGATCTACGACGCCGCCGGCAACATCGTCACCAACGCCCACGTGGTCGGGACATCGACGACATTCAAGGTGACTCTCCCGAACGGCAAGTCATACCCGGGCACCCTCGTGGGGAGCTTCTCGGCGGATGACATCGCAGTGATCAAGATCTCGGCCCCGAACCTGACCCCCGCGGTCTTCGGCGACTCGAGCAAGCTGTCCGTGGGCGACTTCGTGCTGGCCATGGGCAACCCGCTCGGACTGCAGTCGAGCGTGACCGAAGGGATCGTCAGCGCTCTTGGCCGTCAGGTCTCGGAGCCGGCGGGAAATGCCCTGCCTGACGTGATCCAAACCAGCGCCGCGATCAACCCAGGCAACAGCGGCGGTGCTCTCGTGGACCTCAACGGTCAGGTCGTCGGCATCCCGACCTTGGCCGCAACCGATCCACAGCTTGGCGGCAGCGCTCCTGGCATCGGCTTCGCCATCTCGAGCAACCGAGCTCGAACGATCGCCGACCAGCTGATCGCCAGCGGCAAGGTGACCAGCTCCGGCCGCGCCTACATGGGCGTCCAGGTGCTCGACTCCACCGCTGGCGTCACCGTCTACAAGGTGACGGCTGGCTCGCCCGCCGACAAGGCCGGGATCCAGGCCGGCGATCTGATCCTCTCGATCGATGGCCAGGCGATTCCGACCACGGACTCCCTCTCGCAGGTCCTGATCACGCTCAAGCCCGGGGACGTGGCCAAGATCGAAGTCCAGCACCAGGACGGTACCAAGGCCACACTCAGCGTGACGCTGGGCCAGCTGCCCGGCTAGCTTCCCGGCTTCCGCCGGCGTCAGCCGGCGTCGCCTGTCGGCAGCTCGAAACGTATGGCCGTGCCGCCGCCGGCGGGCCGCTCGGCGCGGATCGTGCCGCCGTGTGCCTCCACGAGGCGGCGCGCAATCGCCAGGCCCAGCCCCGAGCCGCGCGACTCCGCCGACCGGGCAAACCGGTCGAACAAATGCGGCACGACCGCGGGGTCGATGCCTGGGCCGGTATCGACGACCGACATCAAGACCCGGTTGGAGCCGCGCTCGGCCGCGATCAGGACCTCGCTGCCGGCGGGAGCGTATCGCAACGCGTTGGCCACGAGGTTGCCGAGCACCTGACGAACGCGTAGCGGATCGAGCTCGACAAGCGGAAGGTCGTCCGGCGCATCGACTCGCAGCCGAACGCGGGATTGAGCTGCCAACGATTCGAACGACGTCGCGACCTCCTGGGCCAGCACCGTGAGGTCGGTCGACTCGCGCTGGAGGACCAGCGTGCCGGCCTCGGCCAGAGCCAGGGTCCGCAGGTCCTCGACCAGTCCGGTGAGCATCTGGATCTCGTCGACCGCGGCCGCCAGATGAGCCTCGTCGGTTGGATGAACGCCGTCGATCATCGCCTCGAGCTCGCCCTGGAGTATCGCCAGCGGCGTTCGCAGTTCGTGACTGACGTCCGCGAGCAGGGTGCGGCGCTGCCGCTCGTCGACCTCCAGTCGGGCGGCCATGGAGTTGAACGACGTCATCAGCGTCCTCAATTCCCGCGGGCCGCGCCGATATTCCGGAACGCGGGCGGAGTAATCGCCCGCCTCGAGCCGCCCGGCCGCTTCTATCAGGTCGCCGAACGGAAGCGCGATTCGCCGGGCGCCCCGCGCAGTCCCGGCCACGATGGTGATCATGCCGACGATGAACGCGATCGCCAGCAAGGTGGACCCTGGGGTGGGCAGGCCGAGGGCGGCGAGCAGCTGCCCGACGACGATCAGCGGCCCGGCCACGAACAGGGCAAGGAACAGGCCGACGCCTACCGCGAACCGGATGAAGAAGATGCGCCGCATACGGCGCCACGGGAACTCGCCCTGGGGCGGCCAGGGCTCGTCCGCGGGCCACCAGCCCGGTCTCTCGCGGTGTCCGTGACGGGTCCGCCGGTATCGCTCGTGGAAATAGTCCGGCCCTTCGTGGCGCGAGTGCCGGCGATCGTGTTGCGGTTCGGTCGAGTCCGAGTGGTCTTGCCCGTCCTCGCGCGCTCCGTCCGCGGGACCGCTCACTCCTGCTCCTCGGCGAAGCGATAGCCAACGCCGTAGACAGTCTGGATGTAGCGCGGCCGGCTCGGATCAGGTTCGAGCTTGCGGCGCAGGTTCTTGACGTGGGCGTCGATGGCGCGCTCGTACGATTCGAAAGCGAGGCCGTGGACGGCGTCCAGGAGCTGCGACCGGGTGAAGATACGGCCCGGCTGGCGCGCCAGGGACACCAGCAGCTGGAATTCGGTGGGGGTCAGCTCGACCGATCTCCCTTCGAGCTCGACGCGCATACGGGCGATGTCGATCGAGACGCCGGCCGCCTCGATTCGATCGCTCGGCTCGATCTCGCGGTCCACTCGGCGCAGGATCGCGCGAATGCGCGCCACCAATTCTCGCGGACTGAACGGCTTCGTCACGTAGTCGTCCGCCCCGATCTCCAGGCCGAGGACTCTGTCCAGTTCGTCGTCGCGGGCGGTGAGCATCACGATCGGCACGAAGGATTCGCGGCGCAGGGTGCGGGCCACGTCGAGGCCGTCCATTCCCGGCAGGCCCAGGTCCAGGACTACGATGTCCGGCTTGCGGGCGCGCGCCGCCCTCAGAGCCGAGGGACCGTCCGCCGCGGTGACCACGGCGAAGCCGGCATGCTCGAGATAGTCGCGAGCAAGGTCCACGATGCGCGGTTCGTCGTCGACGACCAGGACGGTTTTCACGGCTCGCTCATGCTACGGCCTGGCAGTGGCTCTGGGAGCGCGCACGGTCACCAGCTTCTCGGGCACGAACGCCCGAAGCCCGTCATCGAGGCTCGGGTCCGGTCGTGCCGGGGCCGGACGGTTGAGGCCCGGCCTCGAACCCCGAAGTGCCTGAATCGGCCGTGGAGCCGTGGGCCTGGCGATGCCATTCGTCGAAGGCCGCCTGGCGGGCCGACCGCCAGGGCTCGCCGTGCCCGCGCCCGCCATGCCGCGACCAGGCGTGGGTGCCGGGTCCGTCCGGGCTGCCCCAGCCGGGGCCGCCGTGGCCCCAGTCGTCGAACGAGTGCCGCCAGAACGCGAACCGAACGATACGTAGGACCAGGATCAGGACGACGACCGTCACGACGAGGCCGATGACGCCCGAGGCGCCGTAGGCGCCGCCGTAGAGCCAGGGTGAAGTGGTCGTGCCGTTGGTGCCTGCTCCGGCCACGAAGCCTGCGCTGTATGCGCCTCCGGTCAATGCGGCGACGCCGCCGACCAGAAGCAGCACAGCCAACAGGCGAAAACCGCCTCCGTGTCTCATCTCTTTCACCACGATGCGCCCCCGATTTGGCTTAGGTCGGCCGGGAGCGCCTGGCCAACCTCGATCCGAAGACTGACGCAAGGGTGTGAAGGCCCGGTGAATGTCGTCGGGAGGAGTGGTGAGCGATGCCGCCCGGACTCGGAGCGCCGAGCCCTCTTCTCAATCGAGCGGTCGGGCGACGGCCTGCTCGATCAGTGGGGCGATGAAGCGCGCATACACGTCGGGCCAGAGATGGGCGGCTCGGACGCGACGATCCAGTTCGGCGCCGATCTCGGGATTTCGCCCCAGCGCCTCGACGACCGCGCCGGCCGCGGCCGACGCATCGTCCGCCGGGTCGACGTAGACCGCGGCTTCGCCCGCGATTTCGCGCAGAGAATCGAGATTCGAGCACACGATGGGCAGGCGATGAACCGCGGCCTCCAGGATCGGCAGCCCGAAACCTTCGTCCCAGCTGGTCAGCACGAGAACATTCGCCACCCGGTACAGGTCGGCCAATGTCTCTTCGGGCGCCGCGCCGGCTCCGTTTCGGCGGCGAAGATGGCGGCTCCGTCGAGCCGCAAGTCCCGGCGCAGTCCCCTTTCTCGAGGGCGGTCGAATTCGCCGGCGAAGAAGAAGCACGCAACGCCCAGGCGCCCGAGGACCGTCGTCCATTTCGCGGTTTCCAGCGAGACGCCGTCCGTTCCGGCGAGCCGCGTGGCCACAACTCCCGCTCGCCGAGCCCCCAGGGCGGTCACGGCGCGAAGTAGCCGGTGACGTCGAAGATGACGTCCGCTCTGGCTCCGACCGTGCCGACGAATGTGACCCACACCGTTCCCGCGGGGTTCAGGGCGACGGTGAGCGCGTTGGCCCGGTTGTCACCCAGCGGGAAATTCAGCATAGACGTGCTCGGCGTGCCACCCGGATTCTGAGGCGTCAGGGCCAGGTAGCCCTTCGAGCTCTGGCTCGTCACGGTCAGGTTGGCGGTCACCGCAACGGCGCCCGACGGCACAAGGAGGTTCGGGTCGGACGAGCGCCCGACCACGGTGAAGGTGGCCGGCATCCTCGAGGTGAGAGACGAGCTCAACCCGATCCTCGCTGCGGCTCGCGAATCCACCAACCGGTTGGGCGTGAGAGCCACATAGCTCGCGCCCGTGCTGTTGGGCACGAAGTAGCCCGTGACGTCGAAGATCACGTCCGCCGTGGCGCCCGCGGTGCCCACGAAAGTCACCCACAAGTTCCCGCCACCGAGCGGGATCGTGAGGGCGTTGGCCCGGTTATCGCCCTTGGGGAAGTTGAGTGTGGAGGTGCTTGGCGTGCCACCCGGATTCTGAGGCGTCAGGGCGAGGTAGCCCTTCGAGCTCTGGCTCGTCACGGTCAGGTTGGCGGTCACTGCGATGGCGTTGGCCGGCACATTGCGGCTCGCGTCGCTCGTCCAGCGGTCCGTCACCTTGAACGACGCAGGAACGCCAGAGCGCAGCGAGGCGCTCAATCCCAGCCGCGTGCCGGCTCGCGAGTCGACCAGGCGGTTGGGAATCAGCGGGATGTATGTGGCGCCCGCGAGAGGCGTCGCCGCGACGGAGGCGGCCGGCCCCGTGCTAGAGGCATTGGTAGCGGCAACGCTGAAGGTGTAGGTGGTGTGGTTCGTCAGGCCACTCATGGTGCACGTCATGGCAAGGGTCATTGCGCATCCGGTGGCGGGCGGCGACGAGGTAACTGTGTAGCCCTGTATGGCCGTGCCGCCGTCCGACGCGGGCGCTGCCCATGTGACCACCGCGCTCGTGTTGGACGCGATTGCGACCAGCGAGGTGGGTGCGCCCGGTCCCGGGCCCGGGGTCACCGAATTGGAGGGATCCGATGCCGGCCCGGCGCCGGCGGAGTTCGTGGCCGTCACCGTGAACGTGTATGCGGTCCCGTTCGCGAGCCCAGTGACGGTGCAGCCGATCGAGCCCCCGGTGGTGCAGGTGGCGCCGTCCGGGGAGCTCGTCACGGTGTAGCCGCCTATCGCCGCTCCGCCGTCACTGGCGGGCGCCGCCCAGGTCACCGCCGCGGAGGCGTCGCCTGCGGTGGCGACCACGGCGGTCGGGGCGCCCGGTGGGGTCGGAGGTGGTGGAGGGGCCGCGACGACGAGTGTCAGCGATTGGCTCGCGGCGGGCGCGATGCCGTTTCCGGCGGTCACCACGAAGGGGTATGTGCCCGGCGTCGCCGGGGTCCCGGAGAGATGCCCGGTAGGGGAGAGGGTCACTCCGGAGGGCAGCGAACCTGACGAAACCGCGAAGGTCGGAGCCGGAACCACAGCCGTCGCGAGAGCGATGTCGGTTGCGTAGGCGCCGCCGGGCACGGCCGCGGGAATGGAGGTCGTGGCGAACAGAGGGACGGTCTGGCCGTCGGCGTTGCCGCCCCAGCACGCCACACCCGAACCGAGATAGGCGCAGCCGTTCGAGGTACCGCGGGCCACGCGCGCCGCCGCTGTTCCGGGGCCGGAGTTCTGGCCCTGGCCGTTGTCGCCCCAGCATTGCACCGACCCGGCCAGCCCGAGGGCGCACGAGCCGTTGCCGCCGGCCGCGATGTCTATGAACGAGCCGGACGGGTTGTTTCGCTGAGCCTGGCTGTTGTCGCCCCAGCACGCGATCGTCGCGGCGGATGTCAGGGCGCAGGTGTGGTTCTGTCCCGCGGCCACCGCGATGTACGAACCGGCCGGCGCCGAAGCCTGGCCGTGGCCGTTGTCGCCCCAGCATTGCAGGGCCTTGGTCGAGTCGATGGCGCAGGCGTGCAAGCCGCCGACCGCGACGGCGCTGTAGGTTCCCGCGGGCGGGCTCGTCACCCCGTGGCTGTTGTCGCCCCAGCAATGGAGCGCCCCGCTCGTGTCGATGGCGCAGGAGTTCACGCTGCCCGCACTGACGGTGACGTATGAGCCGGCCGGCGGGCTGCTCTCGCCGTGGCCGTTGCCGCCCCAGCAGTGGAGCGTTCCGGCGGTGTCGATCGCGCAGCTGTGCGAGTCGCCGGTGCTCAGCGCGGCGTACGTTCCGGCGGGCGCACTGGCCTCGCCTGCGCCGTTGTAGCCCCAGCACGACAGAGTTCCGTCGCTCGTGATGGCGCAGCTGGTCCGAGTGCCGGCGCCCACGTCCAGCACGTCCGGGGCCAGGGCAGCCGTGCCGTTCGGAGTTCCGAGACCCGTCGGGCCGTCGTAGCCGGCCGCGGCGGTGCACAGATAGCTGCCACCGCACGTGCCGTCGCTGCCGGAGGTCACGTCCCAAAGGTTGGCGGCCCGGGAATACAGCAGCCGGCTCGGGTAGGAGCCCGCCGCCGGATTTCCAGCCAGCACCGCGGCGGCGGCAACGATGGGTGTGGATGCGCTCGTGCCTCCGTAGATATTCCAGCCGCCGTGGTTGGGGTCGTAGACGTCGACGCCGGTGCTCGGGTCGGCGACTGCGGATATGTCGGCCGTGGTCTTGTCAACGCAGCCCGAATCGGTCTGCCAGTAGGGTTTGGGCTCATAGGCCGAACAGCCGCTGCCCGTGCCCTGAGTCGGGCTGTTCGACCAAACGGTTTCCGTCCAGCCACGAGCGTTGCCGGCATGTTGGAGCGAGGTTCCGCCCACGGCCACCACATATGGGGACGCGGCGGGATAGGCCACGCCCGCTTGATAGCCCAGGTCGCCCGTGGCGGCCGTGACGACCACGCCGGGGTGGTTGTAGAGCGGGTCCTGCAACGCGGTTTCGCCGGAGAACTCTACGGCGGTGTAGCTGTTCGAGACCGCCACGGCGCCTAGCCTGACCGCCGTATCCGCGCCTGTCGCCAGGCTGCTGCTGATGGCATTGTCGGCCTCGACCAGCAGGATCCTGCAGTCGGGGCAAACGGCGGAGACCATGTCCAGGTCCAGCTCCATCTCGCTGTCCCAACCAAGGCCGACGCTGGTAACCGGATAGGTCTTCCCGCCCCGCTGATCCACTCTACGGAAGCAGCCGCTGGCTGCCGAACAGGCCGGCAGACCGAAGGTGGAGCGGTAAGTTGCCATGTCCGCTTCCGCGGTGGCGAGGTCGAACGCGTCCACGATGGCCACGGTGCGGCCGTTACCGCCGCTCGCCGGAAGGCCGTAGGCGGACCTCAGGTCCGCCGGACCGTAGCCGCCTGGCACCAGCTCGGGCACGGCGCTGCCATCGGCCGTCGTCACGGACCGCAGCGCCGGCCTGGCGCCCGCGTCGGTGCGGCGGAGCGAGGCGCACCTGGCGAACGGGGCGGGAACCGGTGCGCACACGGCCTCATACGTCGGCGCGATCGCCGGGGTCGTCGTTGTGGCCGGGTCCGAGGCTCCGGCCACGGACGGGGAAGCGACCAGAGAGAGGCAGGCTACCAGCACTGCAAGCACCGATCGGCCACGGCCGCGCCATCGGGGATCTCGGGAACGTCGTGGCATCTTCTGCCCCAGCTGCGATGGATAACGGTAGGAGCGGCCCCCATCATGCCCCAAGATGTCGAGCCTGCGCCAATTCTGCGCTTGCGCCGGCCGGCTCCCGGGCGAATGGCCGGCGGGCCGCGCGTCGCCAAGTGCCACGTCGCTCGCCGAGGGCGGCGGCCCCTCAGGCCACGTCGCGTCGCCGCATGCCCCATGCGCCGAGGACCAAGCCCGCCACTGCGAGCACCCCACAAGCCACCACCCCTGCCGGGTCCCACTGGCCGACCATCGTCTGCCCGAGATGCGAGGTGAGTGCCAGCTGATGGAACCAATCGGGCAGATTGAGCGGCGGAGCCAGGAAGTCGATCATGAACGTGGCGATGACGAAGACGGCCGTGATCTCGCCCGCGATGGTGTTTCGGAACAGGCCGCCCACAGCCATCCCGATGCCCGCGGCCGCTGCGGCATAGAGCCCGATGATCAGCGCCCCGGCCACCGGCGTGAGCACATCGCCGCCCGCCGCTGCGATCCCGATCGTCACCCCGAGCATCGCCACGCAGGTCATCACGGCGATGGCGCAGTACAGCCCGATCCCGCCCGAGACTGCCCACCGGGCCCGACCCAGCGGGCTCGCCAGAAGTAGCTCCAGGCGCCGGCCGTTCTCGTCTGACGCCCAGCCGGAGACGAGCACGGCCGCGGCCAGGCCCGCCACCACATAGCCGATGTATGCGTAGAGCAGCTGCAGGAAGCCACCGCCGCTCGTGATGTCATAGCCCTTGAACACCGTGGTGAGCAGCTTCGCCGTGTCGGGCGAGTTGGCCAGCGTGTCGGCGAAGGACTTGCTGGACCCCGCGATCAACGCCGCGAAGAAGCCTAGCCCAAGGCCCCAGGCCAGTGCCTGTGGCAACCGCTCGCCAAAGGAGCGACCGGTGGGGCCGCGCACTCCCAGGATGGCGCCGGGCATGGCCGGGATGGGAATGGCGCTCGTCGAGCCCAGGTCGCGCCGGTCGAAGGCCACGATGCCGACTGCGAACAGGACCGCGGCCACGACCGCGACGGGTATGAGCGAAACCCAGTCGTACTGACCGGCAAGCGGCAGGTGGCTCGAGGTCCAGTAGAACCACGACAGCGTTGCCGGCGCCCTGAGGAACGGCACGGAGGTCGAGTAGCCGCTGACCATGTATCCGCCGATCAACAGCGCTCCGGCTACACCGGCGCCGCTGGCCCGCCCGACGAAAGGCGCCAGGGCCCAGGCCACCGAACCGGACGCCAGGCCGATCAGGGCGACCCACAGCGCGAAGCCCACGGCCGCCGAGACCGGCAGGCCGTCGCCCGGCACGTCGCCGAGGCTCTGGGTCCCGACGTAGGCAACCACCGCCAGGAAGGCGCAGGCGGCGATCATGCCGGTCAGATGCGCGGCCAGCTTCTCGATCGCGATGCGGCGCTTTCCAAATGGCGCCGCGGCGACCATGTCGAGGCTGCCACGGCTCGCTTCAGTGGCCAGAGTTCCGGACAGCGCCACGATCGACCACAGGCCGGCGATCAATGCGAAGAACGGGCCGTACTTCCACGACAGGTATCCGCCCAACGTTCCGATATTGACGGGGTTGCTCGTCAGGCCCTTGAGCGCGTCGGGCATGGCGTTCACGAAATTGGCCATGTCCACGCGCGAGGCGGGAGTGGGGAAGCCCGTCGTGATGGCGGTGATGCCCGCCAGCATGACCCCGGCCATGAGCCCCGCGACGATCAGGAAGGCCAGCCGCGAGTCGCGCATGGTCTTGGCGTAAATGCTGCCGAAGCCGTACAGGCGGCTCAACGTGGAAACGGGTGCGACCTGGCCCATTGGCGGACTGCCGGCCTGGGCGGCCATCACTTCACCTCGCTCGCGGGAGCCCCAGCGGACTCACGACCGTACTGGGCCAGGAACGTTTCTTCGAGGCTGGGTTCGCGGCTGAGGAAGTCGGTGACGCTCAGGCGAGCCGCCGCCTGCACGACTGGCGTGATCGGGCCGAGGACCCGCAGACGGATCACGTGGTCCTCGACCTGGAGGTCGCTCACGCCGGCGATCTTCTCGAACTCGCCCGTCGGCGGGTCGCCGGCGAATCGCAGCTCCACCTGGTGGTGGGCCAGGTCCCGCAGCGCGTCGACGCGATCGACACGGACGATGCGGCCCTCGCGAATGATGGCCACGCGATCGCAGCTCCGCTCGACCTCACTCAGGATGTGGCTCGACAGGAAGACCGTGCCGCCGTCCTTGACCGACTCGCGCATCAATTCGAAGAAGGTCTGCTGCACCAGCGGATCCAGGCCCGAGGTCGGCTCGTCGAGCAGGAGCAGCTCCGGCCGGTGCTGCAACGCCGCTACCAGCCCGACTTTCTGCTTGTTGCCCTTCGAGTACTCGCGGAACCGCCGGCTGGGGTCAAGGTCGAAACGCTCGATCAGCCTGGCCTGGTAGGCTCGGTCGACGCCTCCGCGCAGGTTGCCGAAGTACTCGAGCGTCTGCCCACCGGTCAGCCGGTCGTACAGCGCGAACTCGCCGGGCAGGTAGCCGAGCCGCCGGTGGATCGCCGTCGGATCGGCCGCGGACTCGATCTCGAACACGAACGCCTTGCCGCCGGTCGGTCGGATCAGGTCGAGCAGGAGGCGGATCGTCGTCGTCTTGCCCGCCCCGTTGGGCCCCAGGAAGCCGAAGACCTCGCCCTTCTGCACCTCCAGGTCTACGTCCGCGATTCCTCGATGCGAGCCGTAGACCTTGGTGAGCTTCTCGGTCCGAATCACGGCGGGCATTGGCTCTCTCCAAACGGCGACTCGACAGCCGAATTGTCGTCCCATTGGAGCATTCGGTCCAACGCGCGGGTCCCTCTTCCCGGTCGCCGGACCATGGCAGCCGTCGCTAGCTGTGAGTGGCCGCCTGACCCGAATCGGTGAAGTCGCCGCCTTCGACCGGGATGAACTGCCAGCTGTAGCTGTGGAGTTCGAGGGTCAGTTTCAGCACCCCGAAGGTCGCGTCGTTGCGGATCTCGGAGTTGGCTCGGATCGTGGCCACGGTTGTGTGGTTGGCCCCGCCCGTCCCGACGACAAACTCGCGGATGCCGTTCGGATCGGCCGCGCCGGTCGACGACTGCTGGGCGAACCGCTCGTAGATGTGGTCGTGGCCGCACAGAACGAGATCGGCATGCGCGGTGTAGAGATCGTCCCACCAGGCCTGGTAAACGGTCGAGTTGCCGTGCTGGCCCGAGCTGAACTCGGGGATATGCCACATCGCCAGGATGTGTTTGCCGGGATTCGCAGCGAGATCCGTCTTGAGCCACGTCTCCTCTGCCGATCCGGCGTCGCAGCCGCCGACTTCGCTGCAGATGGCGTTCAGCACGACCACGTGCCAGTTGGCGGCCAGGTTGTAGCTGTAGAAGCCGCTGCCCGCGGCCCCCGCGGCAGACCCGAAGTACGCGTAGTAAGGCGCACCGTCCGCGGTCATCATGTCGTGGTTGCCTACAGTCGGGCTTGTCCGGGTCCTGAACGCCCCCCAGGTCGGTTCGTAGCAGTTGGCGTACTGATCGGCCGTCCCTGAATCGTTGGAGTTGTCGCCGAGAGTGAAGACCCGGGTGCTCGAGATGGCGCTCACGAGCGCGGCCGTCTTCGCAGCGTCGGCGATGGTGTCCACCCGACAGATATCGCCGGCGCCCACGAGCACCGCGCTCGGCGACGGGGTGGGCTTCGGAGTTGGCCTGGGGGTTGGCCTGGGGGTTGGCTTGCGGGTGGGGGTGGGCGCCTGAGTTGGTCTGGGCGTCGGAGTGGGCGCCGGCGTCGGAGTCGCGGTGGGGCTGGAGGTCGCCGCAGGAGTCGCGCTGCCGCTCTCCGGCGCGCCAGCGGTGGGAGTCGCAACGTCCGTGGAGGAGAGGGTCGGCGATGACTGCGCGATGACTGCAGTGGGCGTCGGCAAGGTTCCGCCCGAGCCCGGCCGCGCACCCCATGCGACCAGCGCAGCCGAGGCGACCATGACGCCTACGGCTGTTACGAACAACCCGATTGCCCGGCGCTTTCTAACCATGCGGTCGAGATACTGTCAGCCGCTCCGGTTCCTCGCAAGGCCCAGTGGATGCGCAATGAGTCCTGTGTCGGCCTCGTCCCCGTGGCTGCTGCCAGCGCGGACCAAGCGACATGGCGCTGCCCGACGCTCAAGGACTATGCTGGAGCGCCCGAATGCTCCTGGGCAGAATGGCATCGGCTCACCCGCTCTCTCACCTCTGGCGGCTCACGAGGATCGCGGCGTTCCTCGTGCTGGTGCCGCTGCCTGCGCTCGCCGGATGTGGCGGCCCTGCGAAGTGCAACGCAGGCGACACCGCGTGCCTGCGGATCCTGTTCGTCGGGAACAGCTACACGTTCGCAAACGACTTGCCGGGGACCTTGGCGGCTCTGGCTCAATCCGGCAGCCACAAGGTCGAAACCGATTCGCTGGCCAGCGGCGGGGCAACGCTGGCCGATCACGTAGCTGATGCCGCCACGGCTGCCAGGCTGGACGCGGAGAAGTGGAACTTCGTCGTCCTCCAGGAACAAAGCCAGATCCCATCCGTCCAGGCGTCGCGCCAGTACACCATGTACCCTGCCGCCAGAACTCTTGCGGGCGAGATCCGGCAGAGGCAGGAGACGCCCCTCTTCTTCATGACCTGGGCTCATCGGGATGGCTGGCCTGAGGATGGCATGCCCGACTACGTCAGCATGCAGAGTGCCATCCAGAGCGGATACATGGCCATCGCCGGGGAGTTGCACGCGGGGGTCGCGCCGGTCGGGCACACGTGGTCGACGGTTCGGCAGCAGAGCCCGGGGATCGGCCTGTGGCAGGACGACGGCAGCCATCCATCGATTGCCGGAACGTACCTCGCAGCGTGCGTCTTCTACGCGGCCATCTTCCGCACGAGCCCGGCGGGCCTCGGCTATACGGACGGGTTGCCGTCGGGCACGGCCCAGACCCTGCAGAAGGCCGCCGGCGTGGACGTCCTGTCGAACGCGGGCCAGTGGGGACTGCAATAAGCCGAGAAGCGGCAGCTCGGAACCGGAATCAGCACCTGCACGCCTACCCGCCTGGCGACATCCGCCTGCCAGTGGGTTCGTGTCTCGAACCAGATTCGTCAGGAAGCAAGATCGGGCGTAGGCTTCGGGCGCTGCCAGCACCGCAGCTTGCGCTCCGCGCGTTGTCATCCTGTTGTGGGACGGCCGTGTGCTCCGCTGAACCTAGGACGGGAGTTGGATCATCCCCAGGGCAGCGTTCGTCTCCACATACCCGCCGCGCCGATGCGGCATCGCCACATTCACCCATGACCTTGCGACCGCCGTCGGGGACCGCGAGATCGTGGCGTTGCACGCTCCCGAAGGGCCCGACTCATACCCCGCCGAGGTTCGGCACCGCATCCGGTCCGACGTCCGCGGCGACTACATCGCCACAGCGCGCGCGCTCAACGCAAGCGGCGTGGAGGTCGTCTCGATCCAGCACGAGTACGGCATCTGGGGCGGAGAGGCCGGATCGTATGTCCTCGACTTCGTCCGCGAACTGCGCATGCCGTTCGTGGCCACCCTCCACACCGTCCTCCGAAATCCCAAGTTCGTGCAGAGGTCTGTTCTCGCCGAGCTCGTGGACGCGTCCGCGGCGAGCGTGGTCATGTCCACGGCCGCGGCCTCGCTCCTGACCAGGGCCTACAACGTGGATCCGGCGCGCCTGGAGATCGTTCCTCATGGCGTCCCGCCACTGCCTCTCGTAGCGCCAGACCTGGTCAAGCCGCGTCTCGGCCTGGATCGAGATCCGGTCATCCTCAGCTTCGGCTTGCTGGGACCGGGAAAGGGCTACGAATCGGCAATCGAGGCCATGCCCGCGGTCGTCGCCGAGTTCCCCACCGCACGCTACATGGTGCTCGGGGCCACGCACCCGGATTTGCTCCGGCGGGAGGGTGAGGCGTATCGACGCCGCCTGGAGGATCTGGCCGGGACCATTGGCGTGGCCGGGCACGTTTGTTTCGTAGACCGATTCGTCGACAAGGATGAGTTGAACGCGTGGCTCGAGGCGGCCGATGTCTTTGTAACGCCGTACCCCAACCTCGACCAGATCGTCTCCGGAACGCTCTCCTATGCGATGGGGGCGGGCAAGGCGATAGTGTCGACGCCGTACGCCTACGCTGCCGAGATGCTCGGCGATGGTCGCGGCCGGCTCGTAGAGCCGGGCTCGCCCGCCGCCCTGGCAGACGCCTTCATCGAACTGCTCAGAGACGGCGATCTGAGGGCGAAGCTGGGCCGGCGTGCCTATCGTCATAGCCGGTCGATGCTGTGGCCAGAAGTCGGCAGCCGCTACCGTGCCATATTCGCCAGAGTCGCTGCTGCCGGCGCTCCCGCCGCGAGGGTACGTCCGGTGTGGGCGGCCCGTGTCTGATTGGCCGCTCTACCCGGTCTGCCGGGCCCACCTCGACGAGCTGAGCGACGAGTTGGGTGTCTGGCAGCACGCGACGGGGACGCTGCCCAATAGGCTCTTCGGCTACTGCACCGACGACGTCGCTCGCGCTCTTGAAGTGGACCTTCTCCACGCGCGTTCGTTGGGCTGGAAGACCGTTGAAGCCACCGCATGGCGGTCGATGGCATTCCTGCGCGACGCATTCAACGCGCCCAAAGGCCGCTTTCGAAACTTCCGGTCTGCCGATGGCGAATGGCTCGAGGAATTCGGCTCGGAGGATTGCCAGGGACGTGCGCTCGCCGCGCTGGGCGCGGTGGCCACGGATGCTCCGGATCCCCGACTCGCCGTCGCCGCCGCTGGGCTCTTCGAACAAGCTTTGCCGGCAGCTCGCTCTCTAAAGGGCTTGCGACCGGTCGCGGCGGCCCTGCTGGGCTGCGACTCGGCCCTGGAAGGGGGAGCGAACGACGCGGTTCGAGGGGCCTTCGATACCCTCGCCGCCCGGCTCACGAGCGCCTTCTCCGATCTGCCGGTCGACTGGCCATGGCCCGAACCTGTCGTGACCTACGAGAACGCCCTGCTGCCGCGAGCGTTGATCGCGGTAAGCCGCCGGCTCGAGGACGAAGCCATGCTCAGAATCGCGCGCCGCGTTCTCGACTGGCTGGCGGCCGCGCAAACCAGCCATTCCGGCGCCCTCTCGCTGGTTGGCAACGAGCATTGGTGGCCGCGTGGCAAGTCGCCATCGCGATTCGACCAGCAACCGATCGATGCCGCGTCGCTGCTTCTGGCTGCCGAAGCTGCGTTCGATGCTACGGCTGAGCAGAGCTATCGCGACCTGGCCGAGATCGCGTACGGCTGGTTCCTCGGCGGCAATGACGTGAGCGTGGCGCTCGCAACTCCCGAAAGCGGCGGCTGCCACGATGGACTCACTCCTCGCGGCGTGAACCTGAACCAGGGGGCCGAATCGACGATCATGTGGCTGACCGCGCTCGAGCACATGCGCCGCATGCGGGACGCCAGCCCGTCGCGGCAACCCGCTTCCCAAGGCCTGACTTCTTCCGCATCGCAGGTAGTCACATGACCAATCCGGGCGGCGAGCCGCTCTTCGTCCGCGTTCCGACGAATCCGATAATCACCCCGAGTGACGTGCCCTACCCTGCCAATGCCGTCTTCAACCCCGGCGCGGCCCAGGTCGACGGGGATACGGTCCTGCTCATGCGCGTCGAGGATCTGAGGGGCATCTCGTCGCTCTACGTGGCCAGAAGCCACGACGGGATCTCGAACTGGCGCTTCGACGAGAAGCCGTTGCTGACGCCCAATCATGCTCGTCCCGAGGAGGTCTGGGGTTGCGAGGATCCCCGCCTGACGTGGCTGCCAGAGCGCGAGGAATGGGCGATCACCTACACGGCATACAGCGACCGCGGCCCCCTCGTGTCGCTGGCCATGACCCGCGACTTCCGAGATGTGGTCCGACTTGGCCCGGTGATGCCTCCGGACGACAAGGACGCAGCGCTGCTGCCGTCCAGGATCGACGGCCGCTGGGCGATGCTCCACCGCCCGGCACCGATCCGCGGCGGAGCCCACATCTGGATCTCGTTCTCGCCCGATCTGCGCCATTGGGGCGACCACACTCTGGTTATCGAGGCCCGCGACGGGGCCTGGTGGGACGCGGGCAAGATCGGCCTTGGGCCGCCGCCGGTGGCTGTCCCTGGCGGCTGGTTGGTCATGTACCACGGGGCCCACACTACCGCCTCGGGGCCGATCTACCGCGTCGGGCTGGCCCTGCTGGATCGCGACGATCCCACCGTGGTGTTGCGCCGTTCCGACGAATGGGTCCTGGGTCCGGCTGCCACGTACGAGCGCATCGGGGATGTGAGCAAGGTCGTCTTCCCGAACGGCTGGATCGTCGACGCGGAGCGCGATCTGGTGATGCTCTACTACGGGGCCGCAGACTCGGTCGTTGCCCTCGCCACCGCGCGGCTGAGCGACGTGCTCGCGAGCGTGAACGCGATGCCCCAGCCCATGCACCGCCGCGCCACGGACGTCAACCGAGTCGGCTGGAGCTGATCCGCGCGCTGCGAGGCGCCCCGCGGTAGGATGCACCTGAGCCGGAACCGACCGACCGGTCGGTCGGTTCGCGAGAAGACCTTCCGGCGCCACGGGCAGGAGACAAGGTGACACGACGCGAGCGCCAGCAGCCTACGGACCATGGCCTGGCCAGCCGCGAGACGATCCTCGACGGAGCTTTCCAGGCCTTCACGCAGGGTGGCTACCGCGACACCGCCATCGACGACATTGCGGCCGCGGCCGAGGTATCGAAAGGCGGCATCTACTTCCACTTCCCGACGAAGGAGTCGATCTTTCGCGAACTGATGCGGACGACCGCGGACAAGCTGGTCGGGAAGGTCGAGGCGGCCGTCGCGGCCGAATCGGATCCGATCCGCAAAGCCGAGGTGGCGCTCCGAACCGTGCTCGAGGTATTCGCCGGTCATCGGACTATGGCCCGCCTGTTCTTCGAGGCCGGTGGCGGAGGGAGAGGCTTCCAGGCCGAGCTCAACGCCATGCACGATCGATTCGCCCGTCTGATCCAGTCCTACCTGGACGAGGCCGTAGGGTCGGGTGCGATCCCGCCGATCGACACTCGATTGACTAGCGTCGTCTGGTTCGGGGCACTGGACGAGGTGGTAGCGCGGTGGTTGCAGGCGGAGAAGCCGGGTCGCCTGGAGGCCGCGTATCCGGTCCTGCGGGCCCTCTTGCTGCGCAGCGTCGGCGTGGCCGAGGAGACCATCGCGGCCGGGCCGGCGATGGAATCGCTGGATGCCTTCCCGGAGGCGCGCCAGTGACGGTCGCGGGGCGTACTCGCCGGAAAGACGCCGAGGCCAGGCGCGGCGAGGGGCTTGCGGCCGCCGTCACGGACCTGTTGGGCGGCCGCGTGGCGGTGCCCGCGGCGGGTCCCGCGCCGGGGTTGGTCGCCGCGAGCGTGCCTATCGAGCCCTTCGACGCGGTCGCTCTCTATGCCGCTGCCGTCGAGGCGGGCTACGAGGCGGTGCTCTGGCTCCAGCCGAGTGAGGAGTTCGCGCTCGTCGGCATCGGCCGGGCATGGGCGGTCGAACCGTCCGGCCAGGAACGCTTCCGCGCCGCCGAAGCGAGCTGGCGCTCGCTCATGGAGGGCGCGCGGTTCGGCCGCTTGGCGGCAGCACGAGGTTTGGGCCCGGTCGTGATCGGTGGTCTGGGCTTCAGCGGCCGAGTGCCCGGCGGCGACGACGTGTGGCAACCGTTCGGGGCCGCCGCGCTGGTCCTACCCTCGCTCGTCGCGCTCGGGTCCGCGAGCGGCAGCTGGGTTACCGGTTCGATCGCCGGGCCGGGCGACGCCTGTGCGCAAGCCGATGCTCTCGAAGGAATCTGGGCGCGGCTTTCGGCTCGGGCCGACCGGCTCGCGCCGGCGGGCGGCGAAGGCGCCGGCGAGGTGCCTCGAGCGCATCTGGAGATCGTGCACGAGTGGCCCACTTCCCCGCACTGGCGGCATCTCGTGGGCCTGATGGCGGGGGCAGTGGGTCGCGGCCGCCTCGACAAGGTGGTGTTCGCCCGCCGGGTCGACCTCGTCTCGTCGGTCGATCTGGAGGTCGCCGGCGCCCTGCGCCTGCTGGCCGCGAGTGCACCTGAGAGCGCCGTCTTCGCCTTTCGCAGAGGAGACAGCACGTTCCTGGGCGCCACGCCGGAGCGGCTCGTTCGCACGGCAGGCCGGAGCTACAGCACGGCGGCGGTTGCGGGCTCGATCAGGCGGGGGGCCGACGAAGCCGAAGACGCGGCGCTGCGGGCCGAGTTGCTCGCCTCCGAGAAGGAGCGTGAAGAGCATGCCGTGGTCGTCCGGACCATTCGCCGCCAGCTCGAACCCATTTCCGAGACGATCGAAGTCGCGGCCCAGCCGAGCGTGCTAGTGCTCTGCCACGTGCAACATCTTGCGACCGCGGTCGAGGGAACGGTGCGAGGCGACGAGGGGTTGCTGGCCCTGGCGGACCGGCTGCATCCCACTCCGGCGGTGGGCGGAGAGCCACGGCACCTCGCCCTGGCCATGATCGACGAGCACGAGGGCTTCGATCGCGGCTGGTACACCGGTCCGGTGGGCTGGCTTGGCCCCGATGGCGACGGCGAGCTGATGGTGGCACTCCGGTGCGGGCTGGTTTCGGGTGGCCGCGCCTCGCTGTTTGCGGGTTGCGGGATCGTGGCCGATTCGGACCCGGATCGGGAGTGGGAGGAATCGCGGATCAAGATGCGCGCGGTTGCGGCGGCGCTGGGTCGACCAGGGGACGAACCGTGAGCGGCGGCGGACCCAGCCAGCTGCGGGCTTTCGTCGACGAGCTGGCCCGCGCCGGCGTTCGGCATGCCGTGGTGTGTCCGGGCTCTCGCTCAACTCCGGTGGCGCTGGCGCTGCGGGCCCATGACCGGATCGCCGTCCGGGTGCTGATCGATGAACGCTCGGCCGCGTTCTTCGCTCTGGGCATCGCACGAACCACGAGGCAAGCGGTCGTGCTGCTCGGGACCTCCGGCACCGCTGCCGTCAACTTCGCGCCGGCGGTCGTCGAGGCGTCGCTCGGCCGGGTACCGCTGGTCGTGCTCACCGCGGACCGGCCTCCCGAGCTGCGGGATCGCGGCGCGCCCCAGACGATCGACCAGTTGCACCTCTACGGCAGCCACGCCAAGTGGTTCGTCGATCTCGCCTTGATGGACGAGGCGCCGGACACGATGGCCCACGTCAGATCCACGGCGGGCCGAGCCGTCGCCACGGCAGTTGAGGGCCCGGCGGGGCCGGTCCACGTCAACCTGCCTGTGCGCGATCCGCTCATCCCCACCGAGGAACTCGGGTCAATCGCAGGTTCGGCAGATAGGCGAGGGAACCCGGCGGAGGCGCCGTTCACGGCAGTGCACATCGGACAGCGGACGCTGTCCTCCGTCCAGGTCGATGCCATCGCGCATAGGCTGGCCGCGACGAAGTTCGGGCTGATCGTGGCCGGACCGATGGACGAACCCGAGGCTCACGAGCCGATCGCTCGCCTGGCCGCGGCGACCGGATTCCCGATCCTCGCCGACCCGCTCTCGGGTCTGCGTTGCGGCCCGCACGACCGATCGCTCGTCCTCGCTCATGCCGACCACATCGTCAGGTTTGGTCCGTGGATCGAGGCGCACGCGCCGGAGGTCGTCATCCGATTCGGGGCGATGCCTACGTCGAAACCCGTCACGGAATTGATCAAGTCGGCCCGGCCGCAGCTCTTCGTCCTCGACGGCGAGGGTGGTTGGCGGGACGCGACCCTGGTCCCGGCCACTTTCGTCCACGCGGATGCGGCTTCGGCGGCGGAGGCGCTGACAGGCACGCTGATTGGGCGTTCGGCGGGTTCGCCGAGGGTGGGCCACCTGGCTCCGCTCTCCCCTGGCTGGGCTCGCGACTGGCTCCAGGCCGAAGCTGCCGCCGGCCGTGCTCTCGACCTCTGGCTGCGGGGCCTCGAGGAGCCATTCGAGGGCTCGCCATTCAAGGCCCTGGGCGAGCTCCTGCCGGAGGGAGCACTGTTGTGGGCCGGGAATTCGATGCCGGTCCGCGACCTGGACGCCTGGCTGCCACTGGGCGATCGGGCCGTCCGGGTGCTCGGCAATCGGGGCGCCAACGGGATCGACGGCGTGACTTCGACGGCGCTCGGCTCGGCCGCCGCGGCCCAGGGTCCGGTCGCGCTCGTGGTCGGTGATCTGTCGTTCCTGCACGATTTGAGCGCGCTGGTCACGGCCAGGATCCACGATCTGAATCTGCTGGTCATCCTGGTGAACAACGACGGCGGCGGGATCTTCTCACTGCTGCCGCAGGCTCGATTGGCGGCGCCCGCCGCGGGCCTGCCGGCGCACTTCGAGGAACTGTTCGGGACGCCCCACGGGATCGATCTACGAAGGGTCGTCGAGGGGTTCGGTTTCGAGTTCCGCGCCGCCGGGGAGGCCGGCTACGGTGATCTGCGGGCGGTCGTCGAAGCGGAGCTGGGCCGGCCGGGGCTGCGAGTCGTCGAGCTGCGGACGGATCGGACGCGCAATGCGCAGCTCCACGAGGCCGCCGCCGCCGCCGTGGCGTTGGCCCTCACTTCGGGTTTGGGCCGCCCGGCCGGAGAGCGGCCCGAATGACCAGGATCCAAGTCAACGGCGTCGGGTACGAGGTCCGGACCGGCGGCAGGGGCGGCCCGCCCCTCCTGCTGATCCACGGCTTCACCGGCCGGGGTTCGGACTGGGCGCCATTCCTCCCGTCTCTCCGCCGGGTGACCACCACGATCAGCGTCGATCTCCTCGGCCACGGCCGCTCGGAATCGCCCCGGGATCCGGCCCGACACGCCGTCGAGCGCCAAGCTGAGGACCTCGCAGCGATGCTGCGAGGGCTGGCGGCGGCGCCGGCAGATGTCGTCGGTTACTCGCTGGGCGCCCGAGTGGCGATCCGAATGGCCGTTGCCGCGCCTGATGTCGTCGGCAGGCTGATCCTTGAGAGCCCCTCGGCCGGCATCGCCGATCCCGCGGACCGCGCCGCCCGCCGCGCCGCCGACGAGCAGCTCGCGCAACTCCTCGATCGCGAAGGGCTATCGGCGTTCGTGGACCGCTGGGAGAACCTGCCGCTCTTCGCCTCCGAAGGATCGCTTTCCGCCGGCGCGCGCGCCCGCCTCCACGCCGCGCGGCTGCGCAATCGCGCGCAAGGTCTCGCGGCGTCGCTGAGAGGTGCCGGGCAGGGCGCGATGGAGCCGCTCCACGACCGCCTCTCCAGCATCGCCGCGCCAACCCTGGTCATTGGCGGCTCGCTCGACGAGACCGGCTCGGATCGGGCCCGCAAGGTCGCCGCCGCCATTCCCGCCGCCGAGCTCGCCGTCGTGGCCGGCGTCGGCCACGCGCCGCACCGTGAGGCACCCGCCCGCCTGAGGCTGCTGTTCCTCGACTTCATCGAAAGGACCCCGAGATGACGAACACTGCGAAGGTCGCGTGGACGCCGGTCGCGGAGTACCGCGACATCCGTTACGAGCATTCGGGCACGGGCATCGCCCTGGTCACGATCGACCGCCCAGAGGTCCGCAACGCGTTTCGGCCGGAGACCGTGGCGGAGCTGATCGATGCCTTCCGCCGGGTTCGGGACGACGCGTCGATCGGCTGCGTTCTCCTGACTGGTGCGGGCGACAAGGCCTTCTGTTCGGGCGGGGATCTGCGGGTCAAGGGTCGCGGCGGGTACGTCGGCGACGATGGGCTCGCTCGCCTCAATGTCCTGGATCTGCAGCGCCAGATCCGGTCGCTGCCTGTGCCGGTGATCGCCCTGGTGAACGGCTTCGCCATCGGCGGCGGGCACGTCCTGCACATCGTGTGCGACCTCTCGCTCGCCTCGGACAATGCCGTCTTCGGTCAGGTCGGGCCCCAGGTCGGCAGTTTCGACGCCGGCTTCGGAATCGGGCTGCTGGCCCGGCTGGTGGGCGACAAGAAGGCCAAGGAGATCTGGTTTCTGTGCCGCCGCTACGACGCGAGTCAGGCGCTGCAGATGGGCCTCGTGAATGCCGTCGTGCCGCCAGAACGCCTGCTCGACGAGGGCGTCGCCTGGGCCGAGGAGATCCTGGCGATGAGCCCCACGGCGGTCCGTTTCCTCAAGTCGGCCTTCCTGGTTGCTACCGACGGCCTGGCCGGGCTCCAGGAGTTCGCCGGCAATGCGACCGGCCTCTACTACACGACCGACGAAGCGCACGAGGGTTCGAAGGCGTTCCTGGAGAAGCGGAAGCCCGACTTCAAACGCTTCCCCAGGCGACCATAGGTGGCGACTATCCCGGCCGCCGACCGACCAGAGCGGCCCTCGAGCTTTCGAGTCTGGCTGCTGGCGATCCGTCCGGCCACGCTGCCGGCGGCGGTCGGGCCGGTACTCGTCGGGCTCGGGGCAGCTGTCCGCTCCGGCGCCGCACTGCGCCTGGACGCGGCGCTGGCATGCCTGGCGGTGGCTCTGCTGCTGCAGATCGTCGCCAACCTGGCCAACGACCTCGCCGACTTCCGGCGAGGTGCCGACACGCCGGATCGCACGGGGCCGGTCCGCGTGGCGGCCGCCGGCATGGTTACCGAGCGACAGCTCGAAGTCGGGATAGGCCTCGTCATTGTCGCCGCGGGACTCGTCGGGCTCTACCTGGCGGTTCTGGGAGGCGTCGGCATGCTGATCCTGGGCGCGCTGGCCGTGGTCTCCGCCCTCGCCTACACCGGCGGCCCGTGGCCGTATGGCTATCGCGGCCTGGGCGAGGTCTTCGTGTTCGCCTTCTTCGGTCTGATGGCCGTGGGGGTGACCGCGTATCTGCAAGCCGGCAGGGTCGAGGCGCTGTTCCTGATCGCGGCCGTGCCGATGGGGGCGCTCATCACGGCAATTCTGGTGGTCAACAACCTGCGCGACATCCCAACCGATCGGGCGGCCGGTAAGCGAACGCTGGCGGTCACCTTCGGCGAGGGTTTCGCGAAAGGGGAGTTCTACGTGGCTTTGGTCGTGGCGGCGGTGACCCCGGTACTGCTGCTGGCGGCGCATCTAGCCGGACCCGCCGTCCTGCTGCCCCTGTTGGCGGGGCTCCTGGTCCCGCCGCTGGTCCGAGAGGTTCATGGGGTGGGGCCGGTTTCCGATCGACGCCGACTCAATCTCGTGCTGATGGGCACGGCTCGACTGTCGCTCGCCTACGGGCTGCTGTTCGCGATCGGGCTCACGATCCCGGTTGGCGCGTGAGCGGAGCGCAGGTTGCCGCGGCCGAGGCGATCCGGATTCGGGTGCCATTTCGGCGCCCCGTCCTAACTTCCCTCGGTATCTGGAGTCAGCGCGAGTCCTGGATCGTGCAGCTCTGCGACGGAGCCGGCGCTGTGGGCCTGGGAGAGGCCGCCCTGGACCCTGGGCCGGGCGAGCAAACGACCGAGCTGGTGCGGCTGATTCGCGAGCTGGTCGAACGGGTGGCCGGAGGCGAACCACTTCCGGACGCAGCGGAGCTCGAGGCGGCAGGCGTGGCCGGGCGCGCTCTCCGGTGCGCTCTCGATTCGGCGGCTCTGGACCTGGGGCGGGTGTGGGCGAAAGCGGCTCCTGGGGGTCCGCCGCGCGACATCCCGGTGAATGCTGCGATCGGGGTTATGGAGGCGGGCGGGACTGTAGCTGCTGCGGTAGCGGCGGTGGCGGCAGGCTTCGCGACGCTGAAACTCAAGGTCGGGCCCGAACGCGACTCTGCGGCCCTCGTCGCGCGCGTGGCCGCGGTGAGGGCGGCGGTCGGCGCGGAGGTGCGCCTGCGGCTGGACGTCAACGCTGCGTGGGACGTGGCCACGGCGCGGGAACGGATCGCGGCCGTGGCACCGTTCGGGATCGAGTTCGTGGAGCAGCCGGTGGCCGTGGGCGACCCGTCCCGTCTTGCGGCCGTCCGCCATGGGTCGCCCGTGCCGATCGCGGCGGACGAGGCGGTTTCTTCGGTGGCCGCCGCGCGCGAGCTGCTGGCTGCGCGGGCCGCCGACGTCCTGGTCGTCAAGCCGGCACGGGTCGGTGGCCCGCTGGCGGCCTGGGAGATCGCGGCGCTGGCCGCGGCCGAGGGAGTCCCCGTGGTCATATCCACTCTCTTCGAGACGGGCGTGGGGCTGGCCGCTGCGCTTGCCACAGCCGCATGCCTGCCCGGCGGCCAGAGCCGACGACAGCTTGCCCACGGACTGGCAACTGCCGACCTGCTCGAGTCCGACCTCCTGGTGCGTGGCCTTCCGATCGTCCAGGGTCGGATGATCGTGCCGAGAGAGCCGGGGCTCGGAATCGCCCTGGACGGAGCGGCGCTGGCGCGCTACACCGTCGAGAAGATCGGTACGCGGCCGTGACTGCCGCGCCTTCCTTCGTCGAGGCTCTGCGCACCCACGCCCGCGCTCGGCCCGGCGACCCCGCCGTTCTGGACGGCGGGCTTCCCTGGTCGTGGGCCGAGCTGGAGCGGAAGGCGGAACTGGCGGCCGCCGGGCTGAAGGCCGCCGGCATCTTGCCTGGCGACCGCGTCGGGCTGCTTGCCTCTTCCTCGGCCGTAGTCGTGGCCGCTCTTCATGCAGTGGTTGGGGCAGGCATCGTCGCGGTCCCGATCGGGCCACGGCTGACGCGGCCGGAGATCGCCGCCATCGAGGCCGCCGCCGGTCTGCGCGCGATTCTCGCGCCCGACGGCGCCGCAACCCTGATCGAGGCGCCTCGCCGCGCACCCACTCCCGGCACTCCGGCCGTGATCGTGCCCACGTCTGGGACGACCGGCAGACCCAAGCTCGTGCGCCTCGGCGCCGACCGGCTCGATGCCAGCGCCGCGGCCTGGACCGCGACGTTGCCGCCCGCGACCGGATGGCTGCTCTCGCTAAACCTTGCCCACGTCTCGGGCATCGGGATTGTGGTCCGGGCAACGCGGGCCGGCGTGCCCGTCGTCGTGCCCATCTCGACAGAAGCCGAGCCTATCGGCCCCAGCCTCGCCGCCGCTCGTTCGGCCGGCATTCTGGTCAGCCACATCTCGCTCGTGGTGCCCCAGCTCGTCCGTCTGCTCGACACGAGGACTTCGCCGCCCGACGAACTCCGAGCCGTTCTCCTCGGCGGCGGCCCAATTCCCGAATCGCTGGTGGTGCGAGCCCTGACCGCTGGCTGGCCTATCGTCCCCAGCTACGGCATGACCGAAACGGCGTCTGGCGTCGTCGCGCTGCCCCTCGGTCAGGCTGGCAGGCACCCCTGGTCCGCCGGACTGCCGCTGCCCGGAGTCGACCTCCGCATCGAGGCAATGCCCGGTGGCGGCGCCTCGCGCGACGCCATCCTGGCCGCCCCGCCCGGGACCGTCGGCGAGATACTGGTACGCGGCCCGATGGTCTTCGATGGCTACGAGAACGATCCCGAAGCCTCATCGTCCGCACTCGACGAGCGGGGCTGGCTCCGCACCGGCGATCTGGGCAGCCTGGACGCGGACGGATGGCTCCGCGTCGTTGCCCGGCGCGACGAGATGATCCTTTCCGGCGGCGAGAACGTCGCCCCGGCCGAGATCGAGGCGGTACTTGCGAGTCACCCAGCTGTCGCCGATGCCGGCGTGACCGGAGTCGCCGACGAGAGGTGGGGATCCGTACCGGCAGCCGTGGTCGCCTTCCGCTCCGGCGAGCACGAGTCCGCGGAAGCGCTCCGAACTTTCGTCCGCGAGCGTTTGGCCTCGTTCAAGGTGCCGGCCTTGATCGTCGAGGTTGCGGCGGTACCGCGGTCGCCTGCGGGCAAGCTGGATCGTCGCGCTCTAAAGGCATTGGTCGGCGCCGCCGAACGCCGCCCGTGGCTCACGGGTACAACACGAATCGAGGCGGATGACGGCCAGCCGCTGGCGACGCGCGACCTCGCCGGGCCGGCAGGCGCCCCGGCCGTCCTGCTACTCCACGCGACCCTCTCGACATCCGGCCAGCTCCTCCGCATCGCGAACCTGCTCAAGTCGAGTGCCCGAGTGGTGCTGCTCGATAGGCGGGGGAGCGGCGCGAGCGCGATGAGCGTCCCAGCCCCCGTCTCGATCGCCCGTCACGTCGCCGACATCAGGGTCGCTCTGGACGCCCTGGGAGTCGATCGCCCCGTCATCTTCGGCCATAGCTTCGGTGCGCTTATGGCGATCGAATTTGCGGCCCGCCATCCGGAGCGAGTGGCCGCCGTGATTGCCTACGAGCCGCCGTATCTGGCCATCGCCAGCGCCAGCCTCTCGGCCAGGATTCGCCTCGTCGGCGAAGCGGTCCAGACCGCCTATGCCTCCGGAGGGCCGGCCGCGGCCGCCCAGCTGTTCGTCCGCTCGGTGGCCGGCGACGGCGCCTGGGATCTCCTCGGGCCCGCGCAGCGCGAGCTGCTGGAGGCAGAGGGTGCGAGCGCGCTCGCCGATACGTCGATGGCAGGTCTCGACATCGCCGGGCTGGCCCGCATAGCCTGCCCCGTGGTGCTCGCCACCGGCGGCGCCTCCGACGACTTCTATGCTCCGATCGCGGATGCCCTGGCAGCCACGATTCCGGGGGCGCGACGCGTGGTTCTGCCGAACCTCCGCCACGTCGCTCCGATCACGGACCCAGCTCCGTTCGCAGACCTGATCGGCCTTCTGACGGGAGCGGCCGGTCGCTAGAGGCGGGCTACCAGGGGCAGGATCTTGGCGTCGATATCGGCCTCGGACGGACCGCAATCGACCTTCGCGAGCAGCCACGATTCGTGGTGTTCGACCGACGCGCCCGGCTCCAGCCTGATGAGCGGTCCCAGCGTTTCGACTTCGAGCATGTCGGGGTCCGTGTAGGTCTCGGTGTTGCAACCCATGTCGGCGTAGGTGGCGCCCGCCACGTACGGGTAGCGCTTGATGAAGGTCTCGCCGCCGAGCACGTAGGCCGCCCAACCCTTCGAATTGAGGAAGCCGACCTTCTGCTTTGTGGTCGCCTTCGGGTCCTGGCGGAGCTGGATGTACTTGCGGCCCCACGTCCAGCGTGGATCGCTCATATCGGTGAAGTGCCACAGGACGAGCGGTCGTGCGGGGACCAGGAAGTCGGGATGAGGCTTGTAGTCCTCCTGGGGATAGATCGCCCGGCCGCCCGCGGCCATAACCGACAGCGCCCACGGCGCCAGTTCGATGGCCCAGGGGTTGCGATTGACGATCCGGTGAGCCAGCTCCACTCGCGGCGCGGTGGCCGACAGGGTGACGCGAGTCTCCTTCTCGATCCGGTTGGGCAACTCCGCGTTCTTCAGCGTCAGAGTCGTGCCGTCCCAGGCGTGGTCCACGGGCACGTTGTCCGGCGCGTATGTCCTGGTGGCGACTTCCGGCGCATGCCAGAGGCGGTGCCCGCCGTAACTGTTCCACTCGGGATCGCCGGTCCGTCCCAGCGTCCCGGGGAAGTTGTGGAAGAAGTTCTGTCCGCCTACGAAGCCGAGCCGGATTATGCGGGGGCCGACCTCGGTTGTCGCAATCAGCTCTATCTCGCCGTTCGACAGGCGAATGCACCTGGGCCAGCCGCCGAAATCCACCATCTCCATAAAATGTCCGGCCTTTCGTATGCGGGTCGACGAACGGTCCTCGAAGCCGGCAGGCACTCGAGGACCAATGCCTCGTGAGTGATTCGCTAACCGGCTAATGCCGGTTCGGTTGCCCGTGCAGTTCCGCGTACAGGCTAGCCGATTGCCACCGGATTGCGGGCTCCCATTCGCGGGATCCGGGAGGGACTATTCAGGAAAGACGATGGCGACCTTGCCGGATTTGCCCTCATCCATCGTTCGGTAGGCCTCGCCCGCCTTTTCCAGCGGGAACTGGTGGGTGCAGGTCACATCCGGATGCATGTTCCAGCGCGGCATCCGCTCGACGAGGTCTTCGACATTGCCGAGATTGGTCACCCAGGATCCGAAGATGGTCTTCTGGTCGTGGATCATGTCTGGGCTTGGGTTGAGCTCGACCGTGCCCCCCTCGCCGACGAAGGCGATGCGACCCCATTGGCGTGCCGCTCGGACGGCGAGCTGGCGGCCGTGAGTGTTGCCCGAGCAATCGATGACGGCTTCGCAGCCACGACCGGCGGTCGCCTCGCGGATGCGAGCGACGGCGTTCTCATCGGACTTGATCACGAGATCGGCGAGGCCGAGCTTCTCGGTCAGGGCGATACGTTCGGGCGTCACGTCGACGCCGATGACCTTGGTCGCGCCCATGGCACGGGCCAGCATGAGAGAGGCGAGACCCATGGGACCAAGGCCGACGACGAGGGCGATGTCGTAGCCCGAGACGCCGATCCGGCGAATTGCCTCGTAGCAAGTCCCGAAGCCGCAGGCGACGCAGGCGCCGTCGATATAGGTCATCGAGTCCGGCATGAGGATGCAGTCGGCTTCCTCGGCCAGGCAGAACTCGGCGTTGCCGCCGTTGCGCTGCCAGCCGTACGCGGCGCGGAGCGGGCTCGAGCAGCTGATCTGGTAGCCGGTGCGGCAATCGTGGCAGCGCCCGCAGCCGCTGATGTGGTACAGGACGACCCGGTCGCCCTCTTTGAAGCGGCGCATGCCCGGACCCGTGGCAACGATCTTGCCGGCCGGTTCGTGGCCGCAGATCATACCCGGCGTGTAGCCTTCGGGGCCCTTGCCAAGATGCTCGCGGTAGATCGCACGAATGTCGCTGCCGCAGATCGTGGACGCCTGCATCTTGACGAGCACTTGGCCGTGGCCGGGGGTCGGAACCGGGAACTCACGGAGCTCTACGGTGCTGTTCCCAGGGAGAACGGCCCCGAGCATTGTCTGTACCATAGATCGCGCTCCTTACGTTTCATTTGCGAGTGTACATAGGCTAACGGCGGGCCGTTGCGGTCGGGTTGTCGAGCGCTGCCGCCGCCTATCCGCAACCGCGGGCAATGTTATCGTTATCAGTCTTCCGCTCTCGTGTATGTTATCGTCAACCGGCCGGCGCCGCATCCACCAAATCGACAGCTCCCAACACTGGTTTAGAGGACCGTGAGCACTCTCAACGACGTCGCTCGACTGGCTGGTGTCTCGACCATGACCGTCTCGCGCGTCATCAACGACTCCGGTCACACCAGCCCGGTCACGCGCGCCCGGGTGAACAAGGCGATCGCCGAACTCGGCTACATGCCCAACGCCCTCGCCCGGCAGCTGCGCTCCAGGCGGACAAAGACGATCGCCTTGGTCCTGACAGATATCACCAACCCGTTCTTCACGACCCTCGCCCGGGGCGTCGAGGACGCGGCCCGAACTCGCGGGTATGCAGTGATGTTCTGCAACACGGACGAGTCCGAACTCGAGGAGCTCGAGTACGTCCGAGTCCTGATACAGCGCCGAGTCGACGGCATCCTGCTGGTGCCGGCGACCAGCTCGAGCGGGTCCCTGCAGCTGCTCCACGACCACGGCCTGCCCGTCGTGGTCATCGACCGGCGCGCCCATTCCTGGCAGGTGGACCAGATCCGCACCGACTCGGAAGCGGGGGCTTATTCGCTAGTTCGGCATCTGCTCGATCTAGGCCACCGGCGCATCGCGGTGCTCGCCGGCCCGCAGAACGTCTCGACCTCGGCCGACCGCGTGGCCGGCTACCACCGGGCCATGGACGAGCAGCATCTGCCTCCTGAGAGCCAACAGGTCATCTTCGGCGAGTACAACGAGGCCAGTGGCTTCGAGATGATCCAGCGCGTCCTGGCTTCCTCGCCGCGCCCCACTGCCCTGTTCGCAACCAACAACTTCATCGCCTTCGGGGCGATGCGAGCGCTCCATGCGGCTGGGATTCGCACGCCGGAGGACATGTCGATCGCCGTCTTCGACGACCTGCCGGCAGGCTGGACCTTCGACCCCTTCCTGACGGTGGTATCGCAGCCCGCGTACGAGATCGGGAGGCAGGCCGCCGAGCTGATGCTGGGACGGTTGGCCAGCGACCAGCCCATCGACCCGCGGACCGTCGTCCTGCCGAGCGCATTGATCGTTCGCCGATCGACGGCGCCGCCGCCCCCGGAGAATGCGGCTTCAAGCTGGGAACCTACTGCCGCCACGCCCCGCGAGGCGCCGTCTCTCGCCCTCCAGACATCCGGTCCAACGGAGAATCACGCATGAGCCAGACAAAGCCCGGGTCGTTCGTCATTGCCGAAGACGGGGTCGACCCCCGCACCGTACCCCAGCGCACGCTGTGGACAGGTGCCAGCATGCCGGCTATCGGGCTCGGCACCTTCGGTTCGGATCGCTTCGCGGCAGAGGACATAGCCGCTGCGGTTATTGGCGCCGCCGAAGTCGGCTACCGCCATTTCGACTGCGCGAAGGTGTACGCCAACGAGGCATCGATCGGCGCTTCGCTCGAGACGATCATCGCCGGCGGCGTCCCGCGGCAAGAGCTATGGGTGACCTCGAAGCTCTGGAACGACAAGCACGCCCCGGCCGACGTGATCCCGACGTTCAAGGAGTCCCTGCGCGACCTGCGCCTCGACTATCTTGATCTCTACCTCATCCACTGGCCCTTCCCGAATCACCACGCCCAGGGCGTTGACGTGACGTCTCGCGCCCACGACGCGAAGCCCTACATCCACGAGGATTTCATGGCCACCTGGCGCGAGCTTGAGAAGCTCGTGGACCAGGGCCTGGTCCGCCACATCGGCACCTCCAACATGACGATCCCCAAGCTGAAGCTGCTCTTGAGGGACGCCCGGATCCGGCCTGCGTGCAACGAGATGGAGTTGCATCCGTGCTTCCAGCAGCCGGAACTGTTCAAGTTCGTCATGGACAACGGGATCGTCCCGATCGGCTTTGCTCCGATCGGCTCGCCCACGCGTCCCGAACGCGACAAGACCCCGGATGACGCAGTGGACATCGAGGAGCCGGCCATCGTCGCGGTCGCGAAGCGCCTCGGCGTCCATCCGGCGACCGTGTGCGTCAAATGGGCAGTCCAGCGCGGCCAGGTGCCCATCCCGATGTCGATCTACCGCAATGAGTACCTGAGCAACCTGCGCTCAACGGTATCGTCTCCGCTCACCGACGCGGAGATGGACGCCATCTCGCATGCCGACCGCAATAGTCGCCTCATCAAGGGTCAGGTCTTCCTCTGGAAGGAAGGCCAGACCTGGGAGGATCTCTGGGATCTGGATGGCAACATCGCCCAATAGCCGCGGAGGGCGGGTCGAGGGTTTCGATACTTGCCGATAGGTTTCGTTGAATTCGACTAAGTGGGCCGCACGAACGAAGTCTTTGACCCCGTCCTAAGGCTCTGAGGAGGCTTTCAAGTGGACACGTCCCCGCTCGCGATCGGTCGGTATGTCGGCCCGTGGCCGAAGATCGGGATTCGCCCCGCGATCGACGGTCGGCGCAACGGTGTCCGCGAGTCTCTCGAAGGCCAGACGATGGGGTTGGCCCGGGCGGCGGCGGAATTCATCACCGCCAACCTGCGCTACCCCGACGGCCAGCCGGTGCAATGCGTCATTCCCGACGACTGCATCGGCGGCGTGGTCGAGGCAGCGCGGGCAGCCGAGTTGTTCAGCCGGGAGGGCGTTGGCGTCTCTCTGACCGTGACGCCCTGCTGGTGTTACGGCTCCGAGACGATGGACATGGATCCGCTTACCCCCAAGGCGGTCTGGGGCTTCAACGGAACGGAACGACCGGGAGCCGTCTACCTCGCGGCCGTTCTTGCAGGCCATGCCCAGAAGGGCCTGCCCGCCTTCGGTATTTACGGCCGCGACGTTCAGGACGCCGCCGACGCCGCAATCCCGGCGGACGTTCAGGAGAAGCTCCTGCGCTTCGCCCGGGCCGCTCTCGCTGCCGCGATCATGCGCGGCAAGTCGTACCTGTCGCTCGGCGGCGTCTCGATGGGCATCGCCGGCTCGATCGTGGACCAGGGTTTCTTCGAGCGTTACCTCGGAATGCGCGTCGAGTCGGTCGACATGAGCGAGATCACGCGGCGGATCGAGGAGGGCATCTTCGACCCGGCCGAGTTTGCTCGCGCCCACAAGTGGGTTCGCGCCAACTGCCGCGAGGGGACGGACCGCAACACGCCCGAGCAGACACGGAGTCGCGAACAGAAGGACCGCGACTGGGAAACGGTCGTGAAGATGTTCCTCATCGCGCGCGACCTCATGGTCGGCAATCGGCGCCTGGCTGAGTTGGGGTTCGGCGAAGAGGCGATGGGCCACAACGCGGTCCTCGGCGGCTTCCAGGGGCAGCGCCACTGGACGGACCACTCTCCCAACGGCGACTTCATGGAGGCGTTCCTCAACTCGTCGTTCGACTGGGATGGGGTCCGGGCGCCGTATGTCTTCGCCACCGAGAACGACAGTCTCAATGGCGCCTCGATGCTCTTCGGTTATCTGCTGACGAATACCGCGCAGGTCTTCGCCGACGTGCGCACCTACTGGAGCCCCGACGCCGTACAGCGCGTAACCGGCCACTCTCTCGAGGGCCGCGCCGCCGGCGGCGTGATCCATCTCATCAACTCGGGGGCCGCCAGCATGGACGCGGCCGGCGGAACTCTGCGCAACGGCCAACCGGCGATGAAACCGTTCTGGGAGATCGGCGAGGACGAGGCCAAAGGCGCACTGGCGGCCACCACCTGGATGCCGGCCGTGACCGGGTACTTCCGCGGCGGCGGATTCTCCTCGCTCTTCACTTCGCCCGGCGGTATGCCGGTGACCATGACCCGTATCAACTTGGTCCACGGCGTCGGGCCCGTTCTCCAGCTCGCCGAGGGCTGGACGGTGGACCTGCCGCCCAAGGTCCACGCCACATTGGACGCGCGGACCGACCCAACGTGGCCGACCCAGTGGTTCACGCCCGTATTGACAGGGAGCGGGGCGTTCAAGGATGTCTATAGCGTTATGGCCAATTGGGGTGCCAATCACTGCGCCATGAGCTACGGGCACATCGGCGAGGACATGGTCAGTCTGGCCGCGTTGCTCCGAATTCCCGTCAGCATGCACAACGTGGCTCCGGACAGGCTCTTCCGGCCGAGCGTCTGGAGTTCGCTGGGGACTGCCGATCCCGAGGGAGCCGACTACCGGGCCTGCGCCAGCTTCGGGCCGACATACGGCCGGCGCTAGCGTTCAGCGCTAGCGGTTCAGCGTCGATTCGGCAGCCGGACGCCAGGAGGAGCCGTGGGTCGCGCGCGCAAGTTCGTGGCGGTCGACCTCGGAGCCTCCAGTGGGCGCCTGGTCGTAGGTCGCTGGGACGGCGCCCGGTTCGACCTGAGCGAGGCCCACCGCTTCGCCAATGGGCCTGTTGCCATGCTCGGTCACCAGTACTGGGATGTGCTTTCGATCTGGGCCGAGATCAAATCCGGTCTGAGCTGCTGCATTGCCGGCGAGACGCAGGGCGCGGGCGAGGTGGCCGGGCTCGGCCTGGACACCTGGGGCGTGGACTACGCTCTGCTGGACCGCGGCGGGAAGCTGCTCGGCAACCCCTATCACTATCGCGATAGCCGCAACGACGGGACGATTGAGCTCGCTTGCGGGCGCGTGCCTCGCTCCTCCATCTACGACGCGACCGGCATCCAGTTGATGCAGATCAACACGCTGTTCCAGCTGCTGAGCATGGTTCGCGACGGCGATCCTCAGCTCGAAGCGGCAGCGACGCTTTTGCCGATGCCAAACCTGTTCGGCTACTGGCTCTCCGGCCGGCCGGCCGCCGAGTACACCATCGCCACGACGACCCAATGCCTGCAGGCCCGCGAGCGCCGCTGGGCCGTGGAGCTTCTTGAGAAACTCGGCATTCCGACGGGTATCCTGCCGCCCATCGTCGAGCCGGGAACATTCCTCGGAAACGTGCTGCCAGAGGTCGCGGCGGAAACGGGACTGACGGGGAGCGTGCCCGTGATCGCGGTTGGGTCGCATGACACCGCGAGTGCGGTCGCCGCCATTCCGGGCCTCGACCCTCGCAGCGCCTACATCAGCAGCGGCACCTGGAGCCTGATGGGGGTCGAAACCGTCGCGCCGGTCATCGACGAGCGTTCTCTTGCCGGCAACTTCACCAACGAGGGTGGGGTCGGCGGCACGATTCGGCTGCTCCGGAACCTCCCCGGCCTGTGGCTGGTTCAGGAATGCCGGCGCCACTGGCGGCGCGAGGGCAGCGACTACAGCTGGGAAGCGCTTCTGGAGCGAGCCGAGCGCGAAGAGCCGTTCCGCCACCTCATCGATCCCGACGCTCCGGAACTGCTAAATCCCCCGGACATGCCAGCGGCCATCCGCGAGCTCTGCCGCAGGAGTGGGCAGGAGCCACCGGAGACGGTCGGCGCGGTGATTCGATGCTGCCTCGAAAGCCTGGCTCTCAGCTACCGGTCGACGCTCGACGACCTCCAGGAACTCGTTGGCCACCGGCTCGAGGTCGTCCGTATCGTCGGCGGCGGCAGCCAGAACCGGCCGCTGTGCCAGATGGCGGCCGATGCCTGCGGCGTGCCCGTAGTGGCCGGCCCGGTCGAGGCTACGGCGTTGGGCAATCTGATGGTCCAGGCCATTGCCACCGGCGATCTCGACGACATCGCCGCCGGCCGTGAGGCGGTAGCCGCTTCGGTAACCCTCGACTCGTACGAGCCGCGCCCCGGCGGCGCCTGGGAGGAGATGCTGGGGCGGATGCGGAGCAGCCAGGGCGGGCGCTTGGGGCGGTAGTCTGCCGGGCCGGCGCGCCACCGTCCGGGCCTCGAGTCGGGGCGCCGTCCATACTTGCGGGCAATGACCCCCGATCGCGCCGCGGCCTCCACTCCCTGGACACTGCGTGCCATCTACGTGGCGGTGGGGCTTTCGACCGCGTCGGTCGCGCCGTTCGTGCCGGTCATCCTCAAGGGCCGCGGTCTCGACCCGGCCACCGTCGGGCTGGTGGCCTCCCTCGGAGCACTGGCATCGACTCTGGTCGTACCGGCTTGGGGGCACCTGGCCGATTCGGTCGTGGGTAGCGCCCGAGCATTCCGGATTGGACTGCTCATAGCTGCCGGCGTCGCAGCTGCCCTCCTGCTGAACCTGCCTCTCTTCGCGTTCGCCGCGCTTCTCGCCTGCTTCACGGTCTTCGCCAGCCTCTTCATCGGCCTGGGCGACGCACTTGCGGTGGTCGACCTGCCAGCCCCCGAGCGGCAGTACGGCGCGCTCCGCGCCCACGCCAGCCTGTCGTTCACGGTGTGGGTCGTTGCAGTTGGCTTTCTCTATAGCTGGGCGGGGTACGGCTCCGCCCCCGCGGTCTTCCTCGTCTGCGTGGGACTCATGCTGCTGCTCGTGCGCCGGATCCCCGGCCGCTCGCCGGAAGCGAGGGCTCGCGCCCGTGCCTACGCGGGCGAGCCGGGGGGTCGCTACGGCTCGCTCGGTCGCGCCTTCGCCGCGCAGCCTCGGCTCTGGGCCGTCCTCGGGGTCCTCGCCGTCGCATTCGTAGGAGTCCAGGGATCGCTCACGTTCGTGGGCATCCGAATCGTCGAGCTTGGTGGCAAGCCATCCGACGTCGCGGTCTCGTTCGCAGTCGCCGCGATCGCCGAGATCCCGGGGCTCGTGGCCGCGGGCTGGTTGGGTCGGCGGATCGGGCTCCGCTGGCTGTTCGTCGCGTCGTTGTTCCTCTACGGACTGAGCGTGATGTCCTGGGGCATCCTGCCCTACGCCTTGGCGATCAACGCGACCCGCGCAGTAACGGGCATGTGCAACGGCTCCCTCATGGCGGCGCGCGTGCTCATGGTTCCACGCCTGCTCCCTGAATCGCTCCAGGCAACCGGTCAGGTCCTGTTCCAGTCCGCGACCTTGGGCCTCGGAACGGTGCTGGGAAGCGTGATCGGCGGCGTTCTGTACGACTCATTTGGCCCGACCTTCTTCTTCCTCGCGGCCGGCGGCGCGGCGATCGTCGGGGGATTGGCGGCGTGGTTCGTCCTGGCCGGTCCGGTGGGCGCGCCCCTGACGGGCGAGTCTGTCGATCCGTTCGAGCTGAACGAACCGCCGGTTCCCTGAGGGCGATGCGCCCGTATCGATCTTGGCCGTGACCTGGAGCGCGGCCATGCCGCAGCGTGGGCCGAAAGTTCCCGTGCGCCCGCCCTTCGAGGACCCGGCGTAAGCTCGGTTGCATGGTCAACGAAGTGCACGCGTCCCCCGAGGCTCTCATGGACGATTCCATCCGCCGCGCCCTGGCGCATGGCGGCGTCATCGACATCACCACCACCGGTCGCCGAAGCGGCAACCCGCGCCGCATCGAGATCGTATTCCACGTCATCGACGGGCGGATCTACATCAGCGGCATCCCGAATCCCACTCGCACCCGGAGATGGCTCGGCAATCTCGAGGCGAACCCTCGCTTCACGTTCCATCTCAAGCGCGGCGTGGCGGCGGACCTGCCAGCCACGGCCCGAGTCATTGTCGACCAAGCCGAACGGCGGGCGATCCTGACGCACGTCGCGAGCGCCTGGAACCGGACGGACCTCGAGGCAATGGTGGCCGGCAGCCCGCTGATCGAGGTGACGATCGACGGCCTGGACGACGCACCCTAGCCGAGCGGCCTCCCCGGGCGGCGGTGCGGTGAACTCGGTTCGGATGTCGGTTCGTCCCGGTCGCCGTACGGCGGTATCGAGTAGGGTTTGCCGTCATGGAACGCAAGTGGCTCATCCTCTCGAGCGTGTCACTCGGCTCGCTCATGGCGACGCTTGACGGCAGCATTGTCAATATCGCCCTACCGGCGATCCAGACCGACTTCGCCATTGATTTGACCACGGTCGAGTGGGTCGTCGTCGCCTACCTCCTGGTCGTCGGCAGCTTGCTACTGCCCTTTGGCCGGCTGGGCGAGGTGCTGACCTTCAAGCGCGTCTATCTCGTCGGCTTCGGCCTTTTCACACTTGCCAGCGTCTGCTGCGGCGCTTCCCCGAACGAAGCCGCGCTCGTCGGCTTTCGGGCTGTCCAGGCAGTTGGCGCGGCAATGATCATGGCCATGGGCCCGGCGATCGTGGCCCGGACCTTCCCGGCCGCCGAGCGTGGGCGGGCGCTGGGCCTCAACGGTATCAGCGTGGCGATAGGTCTCAGCCTTGGGCCGGCGCTCGGTGGGATCCTGACCCAGGCTGCAACCTGGCGGGCGATCTTCCTGATCAACGCCCCGATCGGAGTGCTCGCGATCGTTTGGGCTGCGCGCGTGCTCCCGGCCGAGACGTCCGGCAAGGACCAATCGTTCGACGTCAGGGGAGCCGCGCTATCTGGCGCTGCCCTGTTCGCTCTTCTCCTCGGTCTCAGCGACGGCCAGGAGTGGGGTTGGACCAGCCCCGCGGTCGTGGGCCTGTTCGCCGCTTTCGTCGTTCTGGGAGCGGCCTTTCTCCTCACGGAGCGCAGGTCGATCCAGCCGATGGTCGACCTGGCGCTCTTCCGAATCCGGCCGTTCTCCGCCGGACTCGCCAGTGTCGTTGTGGCTTTCGCAGGGCTCTTCACGGCGACCTTCCTGTTGCCGTTCTTGCTGGAGCAGGGGCGTGGCTTCTCGCCCATCGAGGCAGGCTTGCTGCTCACACCGGTGCCGATCACGATGGCGCTGGTCGCGCCCCTCAGCGGCGTGGCTTCGGACCGCTTTGGCCCGCGCGCGCTCGCGAGCACCGGGATGGCGATCATGGTCCTCGGTTTGCTTAGCCTCACGGAGCTGCCGGCGGACTTTGCTCTGCCGGACCTGATCTGGCGGCTGGTCCTGCTGGGCATCGGCCAGGGCATGTTCATGAGCCCCAACAGCAGCGCCGTGCTCGGCTCCGTGCCACGGCCGCGAGTCGGCACGGCGTCGGGCACGCTGGCGCAGATGCGTGTCAACGGCCAGGCTCTTGGGATTGCGCTGAGCGGGGCCGTCGTCGCGACGCGGTTGCCGGTACATCTGGCCGCGCTCAACGGCAGCGGCCCTCCCACGCCCGCCGTCCGCAGCGTGGCGCTGGCCGGGGCCATTCACGACGCGTTCGCAGTGGCGGCGCTCGTCTGCTGCGTCGGTATAGTGACCAGCCTGATTCGGGGATCGAGCCGGCCGGGGCAAGCCCAGGCCTCCTCCAGAGCAGTCGGGACGCCGGCCGGGCAGTAACGCAGGCCGCCAGAGGAGCCCTCGAGCTACCGGCGGTGCGCCGCCAGGAACTCCCAGATTGCCCGCGTGGCGTCGAAGGTGTCGCTGGTCCGCCCGAACAGCACGGCCGGCAGAGCGAAGCGGCTGCGAGGCCAGGTGTGGCCGGCGCCCTCGACGCGATAGAACGCCGTGTCGGAGGACGGCGTCGGGCCGCGCCAGGTTCTGATGAGTGTGTCGGGCGGGAGTGCAGTTACGACCGGGTCCTCGGCGGCGCCATTGACGGCGACCCAGAACCGGGCCCAATCGTCGACGCCGACGCTCGGGCCGGCAGCGTGGCGGATCATGATGTGGCCCAGGAGGCTGCGCCGAACGCCGCCCCCGTAGGGCGCAATATTGTCGGCCGTGCCGTGGATGCTGAGGATCGGCACAGGGCGGGCAGGGCGGCAGCCGGCGACGATGCCGACTCCGGCGGTACCCGCCACCTGGGCAATTCCCGCGATCCGATCGGCAAGCTGGCAGGCCAACCTGCCGGCCATTGCCGCTCCATTCGACATTCCAACCACGTAGATCCGCTGCGGATCCAGCCGCAGGCGGGAAGTGGCGTCGTCGATGACCGCTCGTAGATAGCCCACATCGTTCGGCCTTCGCCCCTCGGGAGCTGCGTCGCGGCCGTCGTTCCAGATCTCCCCCAACGCGCTTGGCAGCGCCAGCGCGAAGCCGGCCTCCTCGGCCAGCGAGCCGAGGCCGGTTATCCGGTCGAACCGTTCCGCGTCGATCCCCCGGCCGTGTAGTTCAAGGAGCAGCGGGAGGTGCACGCTGTCCGGGGCGGCGGGGGCCTGGAGCATGTATGGCCGGCTCAGCCCGTCATAGCTCAGAGGGATCGTGTCACGACTTGCAAGCCCACGGGTTTCCATGTCGGACATTGTGGCGTGGCAACCGTAAGGTCGGAGTCGCGCCACCTGCCGGACACGTTTGGTGCGCCGTTCGGTTCGCCCCCGAGGGTCGGCCTGGAGGCGCGCTATCCTGCCCGCGACTGCCCGAGACTTGCGGCGCCTGCCCCGCGACGAGGTCACCCGAAGATGTGCCGATCCATCCAACCTCTCCACAACTACGACCCCCCGACAACCGAGGACGAGGTCCGCGCCGCCGCGCTCCAGTTCGTCCGCAAGGTCAGCGGCATGACCAGGCCGGCGCCGCGCAACCAGGCCGCGTTCGATGGCGCGGTCGAGGCTGTGGCGGCAGCCACGAAAGAGCTCCTACGGTCGCTCGTCGCCACGACAGCGCCGCACGATCGAACGCTGGAACGCCAGCGCGCCCGCTCCCGGTGGGAGCGGCGACAGGCCCGCGCCTGAAGGGCCGACCGGATTGGCACCCTGTCGCGTCGTTGGTTAGCGGAAGGAAGCGGCCTGAAGCTCGGAGTCCCCCAACCTGGCCAGATAGGCCTCCAGACGAGTTCGATCGGCATTGGACATCGTCGCGAACGCGATGACCGCGAGCCTGCTCGGATGCCGGCTGCCCGAGGTGGAGAGCGCTGGGGCGGAGAGGAAGGGACCATTTGCGGGTGCGTCTTCGATGCGAACGACCCGCGCCAGCGCACAGACGGCCTGCCTGGGCCAGACGACCATGCTCACGAAGACGTGGTCGCCGACGCTCACATGGAGGGTCGTCAGCAGCTTCATGCCCGCGAGGCTGAGGTCGTACGCTCGGCCCATCTCGAACTGGCCACCACCGCCGGGGCGGGAGCTCGCGACCACGCGCACGCCCACCGGGAGGCTGTCGAACGTGGGCGGGACCGTATCTGCGTCAGGCTGGGGCGAAACCGAATTGTCCGACCGGAGCCACGACGCGTCCTGTAACTCAGCCATTTGCCGGGACCTCTTCGAACGTCGTGTCGCTTGTCGCTGGGGGCGCTCTCAAGGCGCCATATTCACCACGGAGCTGAATGTGTCGTTGAAGTCGTAGAGATTCGCGGTCCACACGTTGCAGCCGTTCTGCCAGTACCAGCCGCCGTAGTTGATGTTCTCGTAGTACCGAGGCAGGCCGCAGTTGACCGACTTCATCGAGCTGATGGCGTCGTTCCAGCCGATCGCGCCAAGGTTCGGGACCGCGCCATAGACGGTCAGAGCGTTGCCGCCGTAGTTGATGTCCCAGTACGCGATCGTGTACGGGCCGCCGGCCCAATCCGGCGCGGTGCCACCGGCATTCCCGTCCGCCGACCCGGCGCCCAGCGACGCGGCCGGAGCCGTCGGTTCGGTCCATCCCAGGTCGGCGTCAACCTCGGCCTGGCTGGCGAAGCAGCGCACGATTGGGTAGTCGCGGGTATGGCAGAAATGCTGCGATGCTTGCCACGGGCCGATCGGCACCCCCTCGTACGTTGCCGTGATGGCCGTGCCATCCGACGAGAGGACATATGGCGAAGAAGCGACGGCATGGGCGGGTATCTCCCCGGCAATGGCGACGGCTATGACCAGCGTCGCGACGAACCGAAGGAGCAGAATGCGGTGCATGGCAGAGACCTCGATTTCCTGACCAGTAAATGCGGCCGTCCGAAGCCTCCCCCCCAGGCAACGCTCCGAACGGCCGCAGTAACGCCGGATCCCCGCCAGATTCCTATTCCGGCGAACATTGACGAGTGTTGACCAGACGGAGGTCAGCCCCAAGCGGGACAACTGTGGACATGCGTTGCGTGTTCCCACTCAATCGGGCGGCGGCTGGTCGTTGAAGACGGTCGTGAGTCGGCTGCTGCCGTTCGGTCTCGTCATCGTCTGCGCCGTCTTCGTGGCGGCATCGATCGCCGCGACGGTCTTCGACCTGATCCCGGCCGGTTTCGACACCGGCGTACAGGTCGACTCGCAGGGCCAGGTGACGTCCGTGGCCGTGGGCTCTGCCGCCTGGAGGGCGGGAGTCCAGCCGGGCTGGACGGTCGTGGCCCAGGACACCGGCGAGACGATGTTCTCCGACCATGGCAACATCCGGCCCGTAGTGAACGACCTCCCGACTCCCGCATCTCAGCCCCTTGTTGAAGCCTCGGCGGTGGTGGCTCTTGCACTCGCTGCCGGACTGCTGGTGGTCGGCCTGCGCCGGAGCGGCACGACTGCTGCAATCGGGGCATCCGCCTTTGGCGCGCCCGCCCTGGCCGCCCGATTGGGCCTCTTCGGTCCCGTGGTGGCACTCGTGCCTGCCGGCCTAGCCGCCGCATTCGCGTGGCAAGTCTCGAAGGCGGTCGACCTGCGTCGAGGGCGAGCGCAGATCGCGCTGGCTTTTGGAGTCGTTCCGCCGATCCTGGCTCTAGCCGTGGGGCTCCGAGGCGGCGGTGCTCTTGGCGGCGTCCTGGCCGCCGCCGCCTGGTACCTCCTACTGGCCTGGGCGGTCGTCTTCCGCTGGCGCGCGGTAGTAGTCGGCGCCAGGTCGGGGCCGGGCTCGCGATTGGCCGTTGTCAGGGCTGTGACGATGGATTCGCTGCCTTTCGCCGACCGCATGCGTCGCCGCGGCGCACAGGCGGAGCGTGAGCGCCTGGCTAGCGATCTGCACGCGGAGCTGCTGCCCGCCATCGCGTCCACCGCCGCTGCGCTCGAACAGCGCGGCGCGGCGGGTGAGGCGGAACGGCTGCGTGAACTCGCGGCCAACGTTCGCGGCCTGGTAAGCCAGCGGCGGCTGCCGATTCTGGATGACCAGGGCCTGGTGGCTGCCGCCGAGTGGCTGGCCGAAGCTCTGGAGAGCAGAGCGCCGATCGCGATCGAGATCCACCCTGGCGACGCGGACGCTAGGCCTCCCGTCGAGATCGAGCGGGCGGCATTCCGAATCCTGCAGCTGGCTCTCGACAACGTCATCCGGCATGCCCGGGCAACGGGCGCGACCGTCGAGATCTCCACGGGCGCTCGATCGCTGCTGCTGATCGTGGCCGACGACGGCGTGGGCATCCGACCCGACGATTCCTCGCGGGCGATGCGGTCCGGGCGATTGGGACTCGCCGACATGCACGCAGAGGCGGAGTGCGTCGGGGCGACCCTGGACGTGGATTCGCGCTCGCCACGCGGCACAGCCGTAACGCTGCGATGGCACGCATGATCCGGGTCATGGTCGTGGACGACCATCCCGTCGCCTCGGCCGGCGTCGTGGAGGCCCTGGTGAAGACCGGGGACATCGAGGTCGTGGGCGTGGCGGCGGCGCTGGCGGAAGTGGAGGCCATGATTGCCACGACCTGCCCCGATGTGATCCTCTGTGACGTCCAGCTAGGCCCCGAGCGGGCGCTCGACTTGCCGCGCAAGCTGCAGCCGCCCGCGCCGCCTGTCGTCTTCTTCACCGGCTACGACTACCCGTCTTACGTCCGTGCCGCCATGGATGCGGGAGCCGCCGGCTATTTGCTCAAAACCGCGCCGCTGGCTGAGATCGTGGCCGCCATCCGATGGGTCGCCACCGGCGGTTCCGCCTACGCGACGCGGGATCTTCGAGGGGCTCGCGCCGCGCCGCGCATGCCCTCAGCGCGCGAGCGGGAGGTCATGGCGCTCGTGGCCGCGGGGCGCACGAATGCGGAGATCGGCGCGACCCTCGGCCTCAGCGAACGAACGGTCGAAAGCCACTTGCGCCGCCTCTTCGGCCGCTACGGCGTCGAATCGCGGCTAGAACTCACGACCTTCGCCATGCGTCTGGGCTGGCTGGACCTCTCGAGCGGCTGATGGACCGGTGAGGCCGGCCGACCGCGAGGCTACGCCCTTTCGGGCAGGTAAGAGAGCCAGGCCATCGCCCACTTGACCGTCATGACCCCGCCCACGCCAACGATGGCGGCCCGGTCGAGCGAGACGGTTTGACCAGAACCGGCCATGACGTTCGCGATCGGCTGCAGGAGCGGCGTCCAGCCAAAGAGCGCTGAGAAGATGAACGCCGTCGCCAGGATGCCCAGCGGGCCGCCGATGAGAAGAGCGCGGCCGGCGCCGAACCGATCCCTCATGGACGCGATGCCCTGCCCGCACATGATCGACCCCAGAATCCAGAGCCCGATCAAGGCGCCACGGCCACTGCCGACGATGGGCAGGCTGGCGCCGCTGAGCGCTGCGAGAACGATCGCGACCGCGAGTACGCCGAAGATAGTGGCCACGATCGGCGCGGCATTGAACGCCGCCGGCCTGGCCGATGTTGTTGCCTGCAACGTCGCCTCTCCCTTCATGTGGCTTCCTCAGAATAGACCTCCGCGGTGACGCCGGGGTTCGCTATTTGTAGCGGCAGGCGGGACACGGCGCCGCCCGACTGGTCCCAACCCCGAGTCCCGCCTGGACTGAATGGTCGCGATGGCCATCAGGATTGGACGATGCTGACGAAGTGTGAGATACAGGGTCTTCGTTCCAAAGGCATGCCCATGACCACGCGGCGGACGTCGAGCGTTGTCGCGACCGCGATCGCGGCGGTCGTCCTGTCTGTTGCTAGCTGGGTCATAGTGCCGACCCGCGCTGCATCTCAGCCGAAGGCCGAGGATTCGCCCGCCGTCCAGACCGCGACGCCGTCTCCGGAGCCCGTCGCCGAGTCACCCGTGCCGGTGGACACGCCCGCTCCGGACGCGGGAGGCGCAGCCCCTGACCCACTCCCAGCGAGAGACCCGGCGTTGGTGGCCGATGCCGTCCTGCAATCGCCGGAAGCCGTCACCTGGACCCTCGATCTCTACGACCGGCGAGCGGAACGCTGGCAGGATCCCGATCCCACGGCCTGCACGGCGGCGGCCGTCGAATCGATGCTGAATACCATCGCCTACGCGCACTCGGACGCCGATCTGATCTGGCAGCCCACGACGTCGTATTCCAAGCAGGAGGCCATTCTGGCGTACGAGCGGGCCAATATGACGATGCTGCGCGGGTCCGCCGGCACCGACCTGCACGGTTGGCGCAACGCGCTCAACTTCTATGGCTGGGGAGCCATCGACGCCGGCGTCTACAGGGACTCCGCCTATTCTTCGTTTGGCGATGCCGCCAAGGCGGCCGTCTCGGCGCTTGCCGTTTACCGCAAGCCGGTCGGGATCCCCGGCATGGGTGGGAGCCACGCGCAGTTCATCACGGGCTACAAAGTCGTCGGGGCCGATCCGGCAACTGGCTCGACCGATTTCACGATCGTGGGCGTCTACCTGACCGACCCCTGGCACGCGGCTCACTATCGCGATACCTGGGTCACCTACTCTCGATGGCAGTGGGGCTGGAACTGGTTGAGGTTCGCGCCCTATTCGCAGGGCGACTCGCCCTATCGAGACCCTCTCGACGGCAACATCGGCAGGAGCGAGTGGTACGGCAAGTGGGTCATCCTCGATCCGATGAGGTAGGACCGCTGTGCGCGTCCAATTGAGCCTTCGCGTTTCCGCGGCTCCGAGATGGCCAGCTGTCGAGCCGGGGTCGCGACGCGGTCCAGAAGCGTAGTGGATCGGCCGAAGACTCCCCTGCTAGTTGGACGTTCCAGACGTGGAAGGACCCATGGCCCAGGATCCCGACGAGAAGCTAGGCATCCGGCTTCTGGAAGCGCGTTCCGTCGAAGCAGTCTTCCGAGTGCGCCTGCTCCCGAACCGCGAGTACGAGTACATCTCGCCGGCCATCATGCGGCTCGTTGGGTATGAGCCGAAAAGGTTCTACGACGACCCCGGTCTTCTTCGGGAAATCGTGTCTCCCGAGGACCGGGCTGCCTTCGACGACCTCGTCGACGGGGTAGTGGAGCCTGGGACGGTGGCCGTCATTCGGATGCGCCATCGAGACGGTCGGGAACTCTCGACGGAGCACATTGTCTGGCCCGTGCGCGAGGGTGGCAGAACGGTCGCCATGGAAGGAACGATGCGCGACGTTTCGACGTGGCAGCGTGCCTCTCGCGCACTCGACGGGCTGACTCATATGCTGTCGGACGGATTCGATGGCGTCGCGGTGGTGGACATCAAGACACTCCGATTCGTCCAGTTGGATCCAAAGGCCGCGGCGCTCATGGGCCTGCAACCAAACGGCCTGTCGACGAACCCGATCTCGGATGTCTTCGACGAGACGGCATGCACGCGCCTCGCTCAGGCGGGGGCCCTCATCACCGGCGGCGAGATCGAACGCTCCTCGCTCGAGACAGTCGTCCGGCGCCGCGGTCGGACCGACCGGGACGTCTACATCCGCCTGTCGGCTTCGCCGAACGATCCGCCGGCATTGCTGCTGCTGATCGAGGACCGAACCACGGAACGGCGACTCGGCGCTGAGCGCGTGCGGCTCGAGGCTGCCGTGGGCAGTGCCACGGACGCTGTGGCCATCGTCGATTCCTCGCATTCATTCCTGTTCACGAACAAGGCGTTTCAGTTGCTCACCGGGTACGGTCCGGGTGAGTGCGTCGGCTTCCGGCCCGAAATCCTGCGCGACCTGCTGCCCGATCCTGGCCTATCGGAGAGCCTTGCCAGGCAGATCCCCTGGAAGGGAATGACGCGCGGGTCGGGCAAGGGCGGGAGGCCCGTCGAAACCGTTGCCAGCCTGAGTCCGGTCCGAGAGCCCGGAGGCGACGCCGTGAGCTTCGTCCTGGTGCTCCACGACATAACCGAGACCCAGAGCGCTCTGGCTGCTCTTCAGCGCGAACGAAGCTCGCGCGATCTGCTGACGGAGGCGTTGGCGTCGCTGGACGACAGCGCCTCTGTCGAGGATGTGGGTCTGGCCATCTGCCATGCGGCCCTCGCCTTGCCCGAGATGGCGGCCGTCGTCCTTGTGGATCTGTCCCTCGAAACTGAGCCGGCCGTTCTGGCTGTGAGCCCGAGCCCTGGCTTCGAGTCTCTGGCCCGGCATCTGACCGTGCCGGGAAGGGCCAAGGCCATGCTTACCCGAGGCTCCGGCGGGGGTTGGGTCGAGGAGTCGGCGCTGCTCGGCGGTGGAGACGCCGGACTTCGCCTGAGCCTCAGTGAGGCGCCTCTCCTGGCGCTTGCCCCCATCCGCCACGCCGGCCGTTTGCTGGGGCTCATCGCGGCCGTGGGTGGTGAAAGCCTGCGACAGGACGTTCGATCCCTGATTGCTCTGGCTTCGACCGCGGCAGGTCTGCTGAGCCCAGGTCTGACGGAGCGCGCCGACATCCGGTGGATGCGACGCGAGATCACCGAAGTCCTGGCGCATCGCCGTTTCCGCCCCATCTTCGCGCCGATCATCAACGTCGTCGATGGGGGAACGGTCGGCTGGGAGGCGACCACGCGCTTCGACGACGGTCGGCCCGCGTCTGAGCGGTTCGCCGACGCGCTGCTGGCCGGCATGCTGGTCGACCTGGAGTCTGCGGCCACTCGCGCGGCGGTGGCGGAGGCCGCGCTCAACGATCCCGAGGGCTGGCTGAGCCTGAACGTCTCCGCGACGTTCCTCGGATCCGGGGACCGGCTCCTCGACTTGCTGCCCGGGCCGGGCCGACGGGTCGTCTTGCAACTGGCCGATGCCTCCGCCGTTGACGAGAAAGCCCGCGAGGTCATCGCTCGCCTGCCCGGCCATGTCCAGCTGGCCGTGGATTCGACCTCGAGGGAGATGCACACCCTTCATGCAGTCGTCGATCTGCGACCCGCGTACATCAAGCTCCCGACCGATCTCGTGAGGGGGATCGACCATGATCGAGTGCGTCAGGCGCTGGTTGCGGGCCTCGAACATTTCGCCCGCCACACGAGTTCGGAGCTCATCGCCGTCGGCGTCGAGACCGAAGCGGAATTCGCGACTCTCTCCGAACTGAAGGTCAGTTACGCCCAGGGCAACTATCTGGGGCCGGCGGGCTTCTTCCCCATCTCGAGCCGCCACGAGGGGCCGGTAGCGGTTACGTCGACGTAGGTCGTCCTGGATTGGGCGCCGCCATCGCGCCGGCCGAGGCGTGGCTTCGCGGCCGCCGCTACGGAAGTGGGCGCCAGGCCCTGCCGAGGAATATCGCGAGAGCCGCCAGAAGCGAGCCCGCCCCGACGAACACGACGCTGACTTCGACCGCCTCGTGCTTCGTGATCAGGTTCGTGGGCAGGCCCTGGAAGACACTCTCGAGTTGGCTCGCGTTCTCGGCCGGGTAGTACTTGCCACCGGTCAGCGCGGCGATCTGCTGGAGAGTCGCTTCGTCGATGCCTCTTGGGAAACCGCCGCCCCCGCCGCCGCCCCCGCCGCCAAAGCCTCCGCCTCCTCCAGGCCCGCCGCCGGAGAATCCGCCGGCTCCCGGTTCGCGACCCTGGAACTGGGGCGCACAGGCCGGATCCAGGGACCCGCCGTCGGCCGTCCCGAAGCCGATGGTGAAGACTCGGACGCCGCGATCGGCTGCCTGTTGGGCGGCCTCGAGCGGGTCGGTGCCGGTGTTGCTGGCGCCGTCAGTCAGCAGGACGACGATGTCGGGGGCGTAGTCGCCCTTTGGGACCGGGATCGGAGGAGTCCCGGGCGACGTGTCCGAGATGCTCTTGGCGACAGACGGGTCGATGGCCGAGATGGCGTCGATCGAGGCCAGGATGCCGTCGCCGATGGCGGTTCGTCGGCCCGTGGCCAAGCTCTGAAGAGCGGCGAGCAACACCGACCGGTCGTCTGTGGGAGCTTGGACGATCTCAGCGAAGCTGCTGAAAGCCACGATCGCCATGCGCGTCGACGCGGCCTGGGAGTTGATGAACGCGGCCGCCGCAGTCTCTGCCGCCTGGAGCCGGCTGGGCGGAATGTCGGAGGAGCACATGCTCCCCGAGACGTCGATCGTGAGGATGATCGTGGTCTGGTTCGTTGGAACGGCGACGACCGCCACAGGCCTGGCCATTGCGACGATGGAGGCGCCGAGCGCGGCAATGAACAATGCGAACGGCAGGTGGCGTTTCACGCGTGAGGAACCGGGCTCCGCATCGCGGATCAGGGCGAGACTGGAGTAGCGCACGCCCGATGGCTTCCGACGCCGCACAGACCAGATGTAGACCGCCACGATGACTGGCAGCACGACGAGTATCGCGAGTAGGTCCGACCAGAGGAAGTCCATTCAGTGCCGTCCCGTCATGGCAGTCGGCCCAACCACAGAAACGAGGTCATGGCGCCGACGACCATGAGCACCAGGCTCAAAGCCGCCAGGAGCGAGGTGATCTCCGTCAGCTGTGGCTGGACCACAACCTGGCTGTCGATGCTGTCGTAAACCGAGCGGAGCTGCTGCGTGTCGCTCGCGGCGTAGTACGTACCGCCCGTCGTATCGGAGATGGATTGCAGGGTGGTCTGGTTGAGTTGGGTAAAGACCTGGAAGCCATTGAGCGTGACCGTGGTTCCGGCCGCGCTGCCGATGCCAACGGTGTCGATCCTGACGCCGCGGTCCGCGGCGGCCTGGGCCGCAGCCGCCGGATCGGGGTTCTCGTTGTTCTCGCCGTCGCTCAGGAGAACGATGACGGCCGGCGCGTGAGTCCCCGACGGCACTGGAGTCGGGGTCGGTATGGGCGTCGCGGATGCGCCGGGGTTCTGGTTCGTGTAGTAGTCGTTGGCGTATGGTCCCGCCTCCGCGATGGCTATGGCCTTGAGGGCGGCGTCGATGCCCTGCGCCAGCGACGTTCCGTGCTGGGGTGTCATGCGGTCGATTGCCGCCACCACCGTGGCCTGATCGGCCGTTGGGGCCTGGACCGAAACGCCCGAGTCGCTGAACGCGACCACCCCAATGGTCACCGTCGACGGTTCACGAGAGACGAAGTCCTTGGCGGCCGCTTTGGCGGCATCAATCCGAGTCGGGGTCAGGTCACTGGCCCCCATGCTGGCGGAAACGTCGAAAGCCAGGATGACGGTGCCTTCTTGCCGGGGCAGGCTGACGACCGCCTGAGGCCGGGCCAGCGCGACGAGCATGGCGGCCAGCCCGCCGAGGACGAGCGTTGCCGGGACGAGGCCGCGCAGTCCGGCCCCACGGCGGGTCACGCCATGGGCCAATCCGGCGCCGCCTCGGGCTACGAAACGTCGACGGCGCCGAACGTCCAGGAGTCGGTAGAGCAGGAGTCCGATCGGAATTAGCGCCAGCGACAGGAGCATCGGCGGCCAGATGAATGACATCGGCTAGATCCTGCGCCTGCGCCGAAGCGTGGCCATACGGACGATGGATCGGACGAGGTCCTCGTCCGTCGAGAGCGAGAGCGCCTCCACGCCGGCCCTCTTGAACGCGCCCGAGATCTCGGCCTCGCGCCGCAGGGCGGCTTGTTTGAAGCGGCTCCGGAACGCGGCGTCGTGAGTGTCCACATACAGCTGCTCGCCGGTCTCGGCGTCTTCCATGATGATCGGACCGACGTCGGGCAAGTCGATCTCGCGCGGGTCGAACAAGCGGACCGCCACAACTTCGTGCCGGCCGCTCAGCAGGCTCAACGGCCGATCCCATCCGGGAGCGCTGATGAAGTCCGAGACGATGAATATCAACGAGCGGCGCTTGACCGTCCGCTGGCCGGCTTCCAGCAACGGCGTGAGGTCCGTGAACGGAGCGCTCTCCAGTCGGGGGTGCTTGGCCAGGTCGTCTATCAGCCGCAGCACCTGGTCTCGACCGCCTCGCGCCGGGATCGTTCTATCGATTGCGTTGCCGTAGAAGATCGCGCCCACCCGGTTGCCGCGTCTCGTGAGCAGCCGTGCCAGCGTTGCCACGAAGTCGATCAGGACGGTTCGTTTGGCGCGGTCCGAGTCCACGCTGCCGAAGTCGACCGAGGGGCTGAGGTCCAGCAGGAACCAGGCCGTGATCTCGCGATCCTCGACGTATTCACGCACATAGGGCGTGTCCATTCGAGCGGTGACGTTCCAGTCGATCGACCGCACATCGTCCTCGGGCTGGTACTCCCGAAGGTCCACGAGGTCGATGCCGTTGCCGCGGAAGAGGCTGCGGTAGTTGCCCTGCAGGACGCCGTCGAGGCGGCGAATGACCTGCCACTCGAGACGCTGGAGGATCTTCTCGGCCGCCGCGACGGGTCTCACCGACGTGGGCGCCGACCCGGGCTCGGGCGTCGCCGCGGTCGTGCCGGGGCCGACCGGAGAAGAGGCGATCGAACTGGCGGCGAGGTTCTCTGGCGTGAAGAGCGGTCGCGTCGGGACACGGGTCGGCGGCATCGGGACAGGCGTCCGCGGCGCCGCGGCTGCCTCCCCTTCCGGCGCCTGCGAAGCGCTCCAGATCGGTCGCTCAGGCGCTGGCGCGGACGTTGGTCTTCTCCCTGAGTGGCACCACCGGTACCGGAATGCGGTTGAGGACCGTCGTCAGCACGTCGTCGGCGGTCACGTTGTCGGAGAGTGCCTCGAACGACAAGACGAGCCGGTGGCGCATCACGTCGCGCGCCATGTCGACCACGTCCTGCGGTAGCGCGTAATCCCGGCCGCGGACAAAGGCAAGCGCCCGGGCGGTGAGGATGAGGTTGATCGAGGCACGGGGACTGGCTCCGTACGTCAGGTAGCGCTCCAGCTCCGGCATGCCGTGAGCTTTGGGTGCGCGCGTCGAAGTGGCGAGGCGGACGGCATAGTCCATGAGTGCCGGATCCACGAAGACGCGATCGGCCTGCTGCTGCAGCTCGATCAGGCTGCGCGTCGAGAGCACTTCCTGGACCGGTTCGAGCCGGCCCGTCATCCTCTCGACGATCACGAACTCCTCTGTCGGACTTGGGTAGCCGACCAGGACCTTGAGCATGAAGCGATCGACCTGGGCTTCGGGCAGCGCGTAGGTACCTTCGGTCTCGATCGGATTCTGCGTTGCCAGAACGAGGAAGGGGTCCGGCACTTTGTGAGTCTCGCGGCCAATTGTGACCTGCCGCTCCTGCATCACTTCGAGGAGAGCGCTCTGGACCTTGGCCGGCGCTCGGTTGATCTCATCGGCCAGCAGCAGATTCGTGAACACCGGTCCCAGTGACGTGTTGAAGTCGCCGGTCTTCTGGTTGTAGATCCTGGTGCCGACCAGGTCCGCCGGAACGAGGTCGGGCGTGAACTGGACGCGCTTGAACTCGCCGCCGATCGCCTCCGCCAGGGTCTTGATGGCCATCGTCTTGGCCAGTCCGGGCACGCCTTCGACGAGAAGGTGGCCGCGCGCGAGAAGCGCCACGGCGAGCCGTTCCAGGAGGTGATCCTGGCCCACGATGACCTTCTTGACCTCGTACAGGAGGCGCTCCATGGGCGCTTCGTTTGCGATGTCGGATAGGGCGGTCATGTGTCGTCTTCTCCTGGGCGTTTGGGTTTGGATCGGCCTGCCGGTTCAGTCCGGTGGCAGCCCGGCGGCTCCACCGGCAACGTCGATCGGCACGGCCAGCCCGATGCCGATGAAGACGCCTTGGTCGGTGGGATTGATAAGTGCAGAAACGATCCCGATCACCTGGCCGCTGCGGTTCACCAGCGGCCCGCCGGAGCTCCCCGGGTTGACCGCGGCGTCGATCTGGATCAGGCCCTTGACAAGGGGGCCGTTGTCGGGGAGCTGGAAGGAGCGATTCAAGCCGGAGACGATGCCGGAACTCATCGAGCCGCTCAAGCCAAAGGGGTTGCCGAGAACGAAGGCTTCGCTGCCGACCTGCACGCTCCTGGGGTTGCCCAGCACGGCCGGTGTGAGCTGGGCGGGCTGATTGGTCGCCCGCAGCACGGCGATGTCGCTCTGAGGTTGCGAACTCTGGACCTTGGCCGGTGACGTCGTCCCGTCGGCGAACGTCACCTCGATGGAAGTTGCGTTGGCCACTGTGTGCCAGCAGGTGAGGATATCGCCGTCGCTGTTTACAACCACACCGCTGGCGAGATTGCCGTCTCCCACGCTCGAGGACGCTGGCACGCCCGAAGGCGGCGGGCCGCTCGGCGTTGCGCCGGCGCCCGCCGTTGCGCCTGCGCTTGGACCCTGAGTCCGCACCTGCACGAGCGAAGGCTCGACGGCCTGATAGATCCGTTGGGCGACGGCCGGCGCGGGAGTGACCGACGCCTGTGCCTGGGCGATGCTGCGGGCCACGTCCTGCTGAGTCAGCGGTTTCGGGCCGGGATTGATGGCCCCGTACAACTGGAGCGCGACGAGGAGTGCCAGGATCCCAGCCAGGAATGAGCCCGTCGGTCGGGCTCGGTCCTTGAACCGCGCGAACATCCGGATGCTCCGGCGTCCGCCGGCGCCGGGCCTGTCCTGCTGCGGTGTCATGTCCAGATCGATCTCCGGTCCGTCTCGTCGCGGACGATTACTCACTCTGCTGCAGAGTCACTGGCAATGCTGAGAGCAACCTGAATCCCTGCAACCAGCGCAACGCCAGATCGCTGCCGCCAATCGCGGCCCTGGCGCAGTCCGCCCCGGTCGGAGCGAACGACTACGCTGACACCAAACGGCCGCGATCGAACCGTCGTGGAACCACCCTAGCGAACTGGGCCGACGTAGGAGGAAGCAGTGGGCCAGGAGAAGGACCGGATGATTCGGGGCGAACTCTACTACGCCTTCGACCCTGAACTGGTCGCCGACCGCCTGCGGGCCTCTTTGCTGTGCGAGAGGTTCAACGCCACGAGCGCAACACAGGACGCGGAACGGCACGAGATTCTCAAAGAGCTTCTAGGGCACGTCGGCGAAGACGTCATCATCCTGCCGCCATTCCGATGCGACTACGGCTACCTGTTGAGCATCGGCAAGAGGTCGTTCATCAACTACAACGCCATCGTCCTCGACAGCGTGCCTGTGACGATCGGCGAACGCACCTGGATCGGGCCCGGCCTGCAGCTCTACACCGCCACCCATCCGCTCGATGCGGCAACGCGGACCGCGGCGCGCCCGCTCGAGTCGGCCGAGCCGATCGCGATCGGCGACGACGTGTGGCTTGGCGGGGGCGTCATCGTCCTGCCGGGCGTCACGATCGGAGACGCGGCTGTAATCGGTGCGGGCAGCGTTGTAACCCGTAACATTCCGCCGCGCGTTCTGGCCGTGGGCAATCCCTGCCGCGTGATTCGCCAGCTCTGACCGGGCGGCATGCCCCGCTCTGGGGGCATGGCGAACGTGGGCTAGAGCGTACCGCCGTTCTCCCGCGCGCTACCGCGCGGGCGCGGGTGCGATGGCAGCCTTCAGCAAGCGGTACGACGCGACGAGCAGACGGGCAACCTCGGGCCAGTAGGCCGCACCGCGTCCTGTCGGGCCGTCCGGATCGGCGGTTGCGCCGCGATCCCGGACCTCCGCGGCGAGGCCACGCAACCGGCCCGCCTCTGCGACCGCGGCCACGGGAACGCCGTACAGCACGGAGTACAGCTCGGCGATAACCGACCCAGCCGCTTCGCCGGCGGCGAGCCCGATCTCGCGGCGCACCGTCCACCAGCGTAGCTCCCGGCGCGCGACTTCTTCCGCATCCACGCCATCGGGGAGACCCAGCATTCGGTATCCTCGGACGATGTCGTGCAGGTAGGCGGCGTCGTCGCGTTTCGTGGCGTCGCGGGCGTCGCCCCAGCCGGTTCGCCCGAAGGGGCGGCCGCGCCATGAGCCAGCAGAGCCGCCGCGGCGACGGCGCGCGGCCAGGAGGCGCCGGCCTGCTCGCGGTTCGCGTGCACAAGCAGGCCAAACAGCCGGGCCGGTTGGCGCCGGTAGTACGCCTTCCACATCTTCAACTCGAGAACGGCGAGGCGGTCCGGGTCGAAGTCCCGCCCCCAGGACACGTGGGTAGCGCTCACGTCCCGATTGTTGCCGACTGGAATAGGGATTCGCGACCCTTCGCCAAACACGTCCCGTCAAGTGGTGTAGCTGGAGTCCAGACGTCACTGCCTGACGGCGGACTCGCATGGCAGGAAGCGGCCGGACTGGGTCCGCCGCTTCCTGACCGCTTTGGGATTGGAGTGAGTAGTTGGCGGCGGCCCCGGGGCGGCCAGCCTCAGTGCGAGTCGATCACATTGATCGTGGGGTCTCCCGGACCAACCGGCCAGTTGGTGCAGGTTGGGGCCGCGTTGTTCCAGGACCAGACTAGGAATCCCCCGACGCCGGCGTTGAGCATGGCCGTCAGTTTCGCCTCATACGCGGCGGCGCGGCTGGCGAGGGTGCCGCCCACGCTGGTGGCCTTGATGCCCGACTCGCCGACGAAGATCGGCTTGCCGAGAGCCTTGCAGGCCGCGATGTCGCTGACGAGATTGGCCGGGAGCGCCTGGGTCTCGTGGCCGTAGTCGTGGTATTCGCAGACGTCGATCGTGGAGATCGAGTTGATCTTCTGGTAGTCGGCGCCCTGGCTGCCGCACTGTCCGGCGCCCATGGTCCCGAGCGACACGAGGTGGTTGGGGTCGATCGACTTGATCAGGCCCGAGACGTCGGTCGCCCAGTTGTAGAGGTCGGCCGTGGGCGCGCACGAGGATGAGCTGCTCGTCTTGATCTCGGCCTCGTTCATGAGCTGCCACATCGCGATCGTCGGATCGTCCTTGTAACGAGAGACGACCTCCTGGACCCACTGCCGATATGCGACGGTGTTGCCGGCCAGGATGTCCGTCTTGTACCCACCCGTGTACCAGGCATCGGTCTTGTAGACGCTAGTGGGGCTCTCGCACGACCCCCACTGGTTGGCAAGGGTGACGACCACACGGACGCCGTGGGCCTTTGCCACTGCCAGAGTGTGATCGAAGGCGCTCCAGTCGCGCTGGCCGTTGGTGGTCGCCAGACGCTGGAAGAACCAGGCCCGGAAGACCTCGGATCCGGGCCCGATGTCTGTCAACGCAGTGTCGAGTGCGCTGCCGGAGCCCATCGTGTACGAGCAGTTCGAGCGGCTGTTGGCCTGGTAGATGTTGAAGCCAGTGAAGGTGAAGGGCTGGCCCGCGAGCGTGAACTGGCTGCCGGATCGGCCCAAGAAGCCGGCGGGGGCGGGCGTCGGGGCTGCCGTCGGCGCGGGCGTGGCCGTCGGAGCGGCCGTCGGCGCGGGCGTGGCCGTCGGCTTGGCCGTCGGTGCGGGAGTCGGGGCTGCAGTCGGAGCGGCCGTCGGAGCGGCCGTCGGAGCGGCCGTCGGTGCGGGGGTCGGGGCTCCCGTCGGAGCCGGCGTCGGGGCTGCCGTCGGCTTAGCCGAGGGTGATGCCGTCGGCTTGGCCGTCGGAGCGGGCGTCGGCTTGGCGCTGGGCGTCGGCTTGGCCGTGGCCGTTGGAGCGGGCGTCGGCGTGGCGTCTCCGTCTCCGTCGCCGACTGAGAATCTGGCGCTAACGGCGGTCGAACCGGACGACGTCTCGACCATGACGGTGATCGAGTGGGCGCCCCTAGCGACCTTGCTCGTATCCCACGGCTTGGCAGTGCCATTGTCCGCGGTTCCGGCGAAATCGACCGGCGCGGAGCCCTCCACGTGCGTTGCGGGCCCGGTCATGGCGGTGTTGTCGAGCCAGAAGCTGGCCTTGTTCACGCCGTCGGTGGGCGAAAGGAAGATGTAGGAGTTGCCGGACAACGTGGCCCCGGACAATGCGACCGCAGCGCTCCGATTGGAGGAACGGGAAGCCATGAGGGCATAGGGCGAGTTGGTCGCCGCGTTGGCGACCACCGAAATCTGCAGAGCGGCGACGGCACCGATCAGCAGGACCAGGCGCGGCCAGTGACGGAGCGGCGACAAAGAGGTTGCAGTCATGACGGTCTCCGAACTGCCTGAGGCGGTCTGGGCGTGTGTGGGCCCATTGATGACGGCGGGGGTGTTGCGGTCGATTGTGACTGGCGAAGGCCGCCGCCGGCCATGGCCTAATGGGGCCCGCCCACGGTCGCCCGAATGTCCCCACCTCGCGACGCGTGGCCAGGTCCAGATGGGTAGGTGCCATTGCCTACCCTGCGCCCCGGCCAACCCGGGTCCGTTAGCTCCCGGCGGGAACGTCTTGATCCGCCGGTCGGCCCGGTCGTCTCATGGGTCGAGCCCTCGATTGACTCACCTTTGGGCCTACTGGACCCTGCCTGGGACACGGACGGGTTCTGGTTGCTGCCCCAGCTGGCCCGATCGACTCAGCCGTCTCCGTGCGGCGCTGCAAGTTCCTCGATCGGTGGATTCCATGCCAAACCGAACCTACCCGTCCTTCCTATGCATACCTGCGCCAGCATCTGAGCGAGACCGGGCGTGAGCGCCGGCGCTGCGATTCCCGTAGGAGAGCGCGACCGAGCCGCGTCATCAAGCTCACTGGCCCTGACTCTGCGCCGCCCCGGCGAGCGGTTTCTCGTGACGAGTCTGGCCTGGGTCGCGTACATGGCCGCTGCGGTGCTCATCGTTTTGGTGGCGCACAGCATCATCGGTGACGCCTGGAGCCGCGTCGCCAACGCCTATTACGTTCTCTACAGCCGCGATCCTCACCTGGCCGCGATCGGCTTCGTCTGGAATCCACTGCCGTCGCTGGCCGTAATTCCCTTGCTCCCCTTCAAAGCCGTCTGGCCGGACATGGTCGCGACGGGGTTTGCCGGGAGCATATTCACGGCACTGTGCATGGCCGGCGCCGTCTGGCAGGTCCACGGCATCGCCACGGACTGGCAGGTGAGGCGATCGGGACGGCTGCTCGTCACGCTTCTGTTCGCCTTCAACCCGATGATCGTGTACTACGCCGCCAATGGCATGAGCGAGGCGCCGTTCATGCTGGCGCTCCTGGCAGCGGTGCGATACCTCTCCAGGTGGGCGACGAGCCATCAGGTACTCCCGCTGTCCGTCGCTGGGCTGGCGATGGCGGCCGCATATCTGATCCGCTACGAGGCGGTCGTGGCCGCCGCTGGCGCCGTGGGGGTGGTCATCCTTCTGTCGGCACTACGCCGGTCCGGCGGCATGCGCGAGCGAGTGGGGGAAGGCATGGCCGATGCCGCCGTGTTCGCGGCGCCCTTCATCACCGTCTTCATCGCGTGGGCCGTGGCCAGCTGGTTGATCGTCGGCGATCCGTTCCAGCAGTTCACCTCTATCTACGGAGTCGTATCCCAGCTCACCGTCGCGCAATCCGGAGTGGCACAGGTCACCGGCCAGGGAACGTCCGGCGCCTACATGTGGGTCGTGCGCCAGATACTCGGCCTCGAGCCCGGGATCGTCCTGCTCGGTCTCTTCGGCCTGGCCGTGACGTTTCGCGGGCGGTTGGCGTTGACGATGCCCGCGGTCGCGATCCTGGGGGCGGTCGTCGCTTTCGCGATATTCGGGTTCCTCTCCGGCCGAACGCTTGGATGGCTGCGCTATTCGATCGCCGTGATCCCCCTGGCCTCGGTTCTAGCCCTGGCGGTTCTGGCGCCGAATCCGGACCGGTCGGCAACGCCTCGGCTCCGGTTCGCGCGCCTGGGCGCCGCCACCGGTCCTGCAATGGGCCTGGCGGCCGTTGCCCTTCTGGCATTGGCCGTCCCCGTCGGGGCGATGACGATGCTCGATCTGCACCAGAACCCGGACTACGGCGGAGAGGCATTCCAGCTCCGACCGATCCTGTTTCCGAATGAGCCGATCGCCAGGATCTCACCGTTCGCCCAGTACGAGATCGGCCGGCAGGCCGCCACATACATCGACGGCTTGGGGCTGGGCAACGGCCAGGTCCTGGTCGACGGCGCGATGGGCTTCCCGATCATCCTCGAGTCCCGCAATCCCACTCAGTTCATCACGACGTCCGATCGCGACTTCCAGGAGGCGCTTCTGGATCCGGTTTCATTCAAGGTCAAGTACCTCCTGGTGCCCGAGGACGTCGGCTACCAGAGCCTTGATGCCATCAACCGCGCCTATCCCGGCATCTACGAGACGGGCGGCGGCGTAAGCCAGCTCGTCCAGCAGTTCTCGGCCGGTGGCAACAACTGGCGCTTGTACCTGGTCGGGCAGTGAACCCGCAGGCCCTCAGACAAGGGAGGCTCTAGTCGTGAAGCGGACCAGCATCGTCGTCAGGCTCGCCGGCATGGCCGCGCTGCTCGCCGGCCTCACGTTTCCCGGCGCAATCGCGGCGCCTGCCCAGGTTGCCGCGGCAGCTCCCGCAACCGACTGGCCGATGTACCTCCACGACAGCCAGCTCACCGCCGCCAGCTCCGAGACGATCCTGACTCCGGCGGCTGTCCCGACCCTCCGGCCGCTGTGGACCTACAAGACCGGCGGCATGATCGCCGCGTCGGCGACCGTCGTGGGGGGCGTCGCCTACGTGGGATCGTGGGACGGCTTTGAATACGCCCTCAACGCCACCACCGGAGCCCTCATCTGGAAGACATCGCTTGGCATAACCACGGCACCGGCCTGCTCGCCGCCGGCACTGGGAGTCTCGTCAGTTGCAGCGGTCGTGGGCGGCGTGGTGTACGTCGGGGGCGGCGACTCGAACTGGTATGCGCTCGACGCCGCCAGCGGTTCCGTGCTGTGGAGCGTTCCCACCGGCGACAACAGCGCCACTGGCGGGCACTATAACTGGTCGAGCCCGCTGATCGTAGGCAACTCGGCCTACATCGGCATCGCCAGCCTGGGCGACTGCCCGCTGGTCCAGGGCCAGCTCCTGCGCGTCGACCTGACGACCCACGCGGTCGTGGCTACGGTCAACTTCGTCCCCGCCGGGCAGGTGGGTGGCGGCATTTGGACCACACCCTCAATCGACCCCTCGACGAACACCGTCTACGTCACCACCGGGACCCGGAATATGGCCAGCCAGACCACGTCCGAGGCCATGGTCGCAGTCGATGCCACGACCCTCGCCATCAAGAGCTACTGGCAGATTCCCTTGAGCGCCGCCAATGCGGACTCGGACTGGGGCAACTCGCCGATCCTCTTCAGCGATGGCAACGGCCGGGCGATGGTCGCCGGCGTCAACAAGAACGGCTTCCTGTATGCCTTCGACCGGACGAACCTCGCTCTCGGTCCGCTCTGGTCCGAGCAGGTCGCGGTGGGTGGCATCTGCCCGACGTGCGGCGACGCCAGCGTCGCGTCGATGGCCTTCGCCCAGGGCACCCTCTATGTCGGAGGGGGCAACACGACCATCAATGGCGTGGGCTACCAGGGAGCCGTACGAGCGGTCAATCCGACGACCGGAGCCGTACTCTGGGCTCGGGGCCTGGCCAGTCCAGTTATCCCGGCCCTGGCCTATGACAATGGCATGGTCTTCGCCGGCGTGGGGTCGCGCCTGGAGGTCCTGGACGCCACAACCGGCGCCCGCCTCTTCAGCTACGCGACCGGCGGCGTCATCTACGCGCCGCCGTCGATCTCAGGCGGGGTCGTATACATCGGTTCCGGCGACGGCAACGAGTACGCTTTTGCTGCCACCACCCCGATCACGCCCCCGGCCGACGGCAATTGCCCGAGCGGCTTCGTCTGCCAGGACATCGGCTCCGCGGCGCCCGCCGGCAGTGAGATAGTCACCTCCGGCTCGTGGGCCATCTCCTCCGGTGGAGCAGCAGTCGGCGGCACCTCGGACGCGCTGCGGCTGATGAGCCAGACGGCGACGGGCGATCTCGCGGCTCAGGGCCGCGTCGCCGCCCAGGCCGCCGCCGGCGCCGGCACCGAGTCGGGCCTGATGGTTCGCCAGACCAACGACCCGGGCTCGCCGTTCTACGCCGTCAGCGTCGCCGGCGCCACGTCGGTCTCCGTGCAGTCCCGCACCGTCTTCGGGGGCGCCGTCAAGACCGTCAATCTCGCCGCGACGACCCTGCCGCTCTATCTCGAGATAGTGCGCACCGCCGACAGCTTCGCCGCAGCAACCTCGACCGACGGCGTCACCTACACCCTCGTTCCGGGCGGCACCGCCACCGTGGTGATGCCGGACGCGGTCATGGTCGGGCCTTTCGCAACATCGGGCACCAATGGAACGCTTACCACCTCGACGATCGACACCCTCACCGTCGGGGCTACCGGAGTTGCGCCGGTGCCCGCGGCATCGCCTTCGCCCTGCCCCTCGGGCTGGTCGTGCACCGACCTCGGTGACCCGTCGGCCGTGGGCAATCAAACACTGACCTCTGGAACCTGGACGATCAGCGGCTCGGGCTCGGCTACCGGCAACAACATCTACACCGACCAGCTGCACTACATCTGGCAAGCCATAGCGGGCGATGCCACGCTCTCCGCGCACATCGCCACTCAGGCCAACACGTCGGCCAGCGCTCAGGCGGGCCTCGCGTTCCGAGCCGACGCCACAACCGCCGGCGCGGTCTTCTACGGCGCCTACCTGACGCCGACGAAGGGCATCCAGATCGTCTACCGGACGACCACGGGGCTGCGGTCCACCCTGGTCATGACTGCGACCGGCGCCGCCCCTGCCTACCTGCAAATCACCCGGTCCGGGAACACGTTCACCACCTTCACCTCGACCGACGGGGTCACCTGGTCGGTTCTGGTGGGCTCTAGTGTGACCTTCGGGTCGGGTGGCTCGATGACGGCCGGGCTGGTTGTCAACTCGAATACCGCCGCGCTCGGAACAGACACATTCGACACGGTCTCACTCACCAACTCGGCGGCGCCACCGCCCAGTCTTTGCCCCACGGGCTGGACCTGCCAGGACATCGGCAACCCGACGCCCTCAACCGGATCCCAGTACGTGGTAGCTCCCAGCTGGTCGATAACGGCCGGCGGCAGCGACATCTGGGGCACCTATGACGGCTTCCGGCTCTTGAGCCAGTCTCTGGCAGCCGACGGGACGATGAGCGTCCGAGTCGACTCTCAGACGAACACGTCGACCTGGGCCAAGGCGGGCGTGATGATGCGCTTGACCAACGACCCTGGGTCGCCGTATTTCGCCGAGTTCATGACGCCCGGCAACGGCATCGCCATCCAGTGGCGTACGACGCAGGGCGGCAGCTCGTCGCAGATCCTCGTCGCCGGCACGGTGCCGGCCTGGCTCGAGGTCGGTCGATCGAGCGGCACGTTCACCGCCTACACCTCGGCCGATGGCGTTACCTGGACCGCGGTGCCAGGCGCAAGCGTCGCCCTGACGATGACCGGCACCTTGCTGGCTGGCCTCGCGGTCACGTCGCACAACGGCGGCCAGATGGGCACCGCGACCTTCGATACGCCTGCCCTGTCCACGTCCGCTCCTCCGCCTCCGGGTGCCTGCCCAACGGGCTGGACGTGCTCCGACATCGGCAACGTCGGCATCGCCGGCGGCCAGGCGCTCACCGCCGGGACCTGGACTATCCAGGGCGGCGGCGGCGACATCTGGGCCGTTGCGGACAGCTTCCACTACGCTTGGCAGTCGCTCGCCACAGACGGCGGCATCAGTGCGCGCGTCGTTGCTCAGACGAACACGTCGGCATGGGCTAAGGCCGGGGCGATGCTCCGCGCGACCACCGATCCGGGTTCGCCGTATTACGCCGCGTTCGTGACGCCTGGCAACGGGATCGCGGTCCAGTGGCGCTCGGCGCAGGCCGCGGCCACCTCTCAGGTGCTCGTGGCCGGATCGCCGCCCACCTACCTGGAGGTCGCCCGCTCGGGCGGCATCTACTCCGCCTATTCGTCGCCCGACGGCGCCACCTGGACGCTCGTGCCTGGATCGACGGTGAACCTCGGACTGACCGGCACGGTTCTGGCCGGGCTGGCTGTCACATCCCACAACTGGGGCGTGCTGAGCACGGCCACGTTCGACACGGTGGCGTTGGCTCATTTGACCCCGCCCTGGCTCGACGGAGATATCGGCGCACCGGCCAAGGCAGGCTCCGCCAGTTCGACGAGCGGCGTCTTCACGATCAGCGCCGGCGGCGCGGACATCTTCGGAACCTCCGACCAGCTCAACTATGCCTACCAGCCGGTCACGGGCGATACCACGCTCGGCGCCCGCGTGGTGACGCAGACGAACACGAGCGCCTGGGCGCGGGCCGGAGTCATGCTCCGCTCCACGACGGCCGCCGGATCGCCCTACTACGCCGTCTTCGCCACGCCGGGCAATGGCCTGGCGGTGCAGTGGCGCAAGACGCTGGGCGCGACCACGTCGCAAGTCCTGATCCCGGGAACGGTGCCCGCCTATCTGGAAGTGACGAGGTCCGGCAACACGTTCACGGCCTACCTATCCGCGGACGGCGTGACCTGGTCGCTCATATCCGGATCGAGCGTCACGTTCACGCTCCCTAGCGCGCTTCTGGCCGGCCTCGCGGTCACCTCCCACAGCACCACCAAACTCGGCACCGCCACCTTCGACTCGGTCGTCCTGACCGGGTCGGCACCGCCGCCGCCCAACGACTTCTCGATCGCAGCGAACCCGACAGGCGTTACGGTGGCGGACGGCAGCGCCGGTACCATTTCGATCGCCACGACCCTCGTGTCGGGCAGCGCCGAGACGATCGCGCTGACCTCGAGCGGCGCTCCGGCGGGTGTGGTCGCGGGCTTCGCCCCGGCCTCGGTGAGCACCGGATCCGCCTCGGTCCTGACGCTCACCGTCGGCGCCGGCGTGACGCCCGGAACCTATCCCATCACCGTTACGGGCACGGCACCCTCGGCCACCCACGCCACGAGCGTGAGCCTGACCGTGACCGCGCCCTCGAGCCTGCCGAGCCCCTGGCTCGACACCGACGTGGGCTCGCCCCCGATCGCGGGCAGCGCCGCCTATAGCGGTGGAGTCTTCACCGTCTCGGGCTCGGGCGCCGACATCTTCGGCACCTCGGACCAGTTCAACTACCTCTACCAGCCCACCAGCGGCAACGGCACCATCATCGCGAGGGTCAGCTCTCTGACCAACACCAGCTCCAACGCCAAGGCCGGCGTCATCTGGAAGGCGTCGACCACGGCGGGCTCGCCCTACATCCTGATCGCGGCCGCGCCCTCGGGTCTGGTCAAGGTCCAATACAACTTCAGCGGCTCGATCTCGACTTCCACCTATGCCTTCCCCAACGTCTGGATGAAGCTCGTCCGTTCGGGCAGCTCGTTCAGCGCCTTCCTGAGTCCCGACGGCGTCACCTGGACCTCGGTTCTGGCGAACAAGACCCTGACCACGATCCCAACCGCGGCGACCGTCGGGCTCTTCGAGTGCTCCCACAGCACGACCAAGCTCGGGACCGCGACCTTTGACAACGTCAGCTTCACCCCAGGGCCCTGAGCAGCCATGACTCTTC
>PMKN01000027.1:0-152 GCA_003158675.1 Chloroflexota bacterium
GATCCTCAACAAGTTCGGGATGGGTCAGAAGGCGTCCTGACGAATCCTCGCAGAGTCGAAGCGGGCGGCCCGGCTTTCGCACAGGCGAAGCCGCACGGCCGCCCGCTTCTCTTCGTTTGCGAGTTGCTCGCCGGACGCGACGCCCGGTCCCC
>PMKN01000027.1:230-39559 GCA_003158675.1 Chloroflexota bacterium
TGTTGTAGTACTCGACCGGCCGCAAGGTACGCTCGTCGCGGAAGAGACCCAGGTGCCAGACCTCGGCTGTGGGCATGAGTTCGAGCATGGCATCGACCATACCCAGGCCCGCCCGAAGGATCGGCACGAGACCGATGCGGACGTCAAGCTCGTGGCCGTCGGTCGTCTCGATTGGCGTGCTTACGGTGCGGGGTCGGACCTCCACATCGGCGAGGGCCTCGTAGCCCAGCAGCCACGACAACTCGCGGACGACTTCGCGGAACTTCTTCGGTTCCGTGTTCTCGTCCCGCAATATCCGCAGCTTGTGAAGAATGGCCGGGTGTCGCGACACATGGAGATTCGGCCACGCGCCGTTGCGGATCGGCAACGGAGACAAGTCAGCCACTAAACGCCTCCCCTGGTTCGAAGCAGGACGCCGTTGGGGCAATCCTACGGGTCCGCAGCTAAGAGCGCCCGGTGCAGACGCCGGATCGGGGCTCGGCCGCACCACGGGTTTGCGCCACGGACAACGGACGGACTGGCGCCGCGATCTCAGTCCGCCTGCGCGGATCGGCCAAGCGATCGCTGGACGCTTCGGAGCTCGATCGCCAGCTCGGAGCGGCCGCCACTCAGAATACGGCGGACGTCGCCCCAGGTGCGCGCCCCCAGCAGCGGCAGAGTGGCGATGACGATGCTCAGGCCGCCGTACCAGAGTGCGGGCAGGGCCAGCATCGCCGAAACCGGCACGGTCCAGCGCCGATTCGTGCGAGCGCCCCAGACGACCAGCACCACGGCCACGGGGAAGCGGACCGGGAACGGGATCGGGACCGCGGCCCACGTCCCGTTCTTGCCAGCATTTGCGACCAGGACGTCGCGCCATTGGAGCCAGGCGTTTGGCTGGAGGGCCGCCGATACAGCCATGACTGCGAGCGTGGCCCCGACGGCGATCGCAAGGGAGCGCCATTCACGGCGAACGGCGAACCAGAGCAGACCCACGCCCGGCGTGATCTTGGTCAGCAGGACGAAAGCCCATGTGGCCGGCCAGCGGAACCCCAGGACGATCGCCAGGGCGATCAGTAGCTCGATGTTGCCGCCCCAGATCTCCATTAGACCGAAGAGGGCGAGGCCCAGCAAGATCAGCCGCGGACCAGTCAGGTAGGCCAGCGCGGCCATCAGAATCGCGGCCCACAGGCCCATGAAGACAGGCCATGGCAGTAGTCGAATCGGCTGCAGCATCTGAAGGAAGGCCGGCGAATACGTATATGCGATCTGGTCGGTCCAGCTCGAATGGAGATATGGGTCCGAGAGGCCGGGGGCCCAGTAGCACCGGGCGTCCATCCCTGACGGCAGCAGTGTCGCGCCCCACGGCTCGGCGAAATACACGATGCCGAGCCACGCGGCCAGCAGGGCGGCGACGCCGAGAACGACGACGACCGGCACCTGCCGACCGGCAAATGCGATCGTCCGCGCGTTGGAACTGCTCAGCTTTGTCTCCTCCCGGCGGGTCCCCGCCGGCCCCGGCATGCTAGCACCGGGGCCGCGACGAAACCGAGCTAGATCAGGGCCGCAAGGAGCCGGGCGCTCGACGTTGGACCGGTGGCACGCTCGACGATGGCCGCGTAGCCGAGTCGTTCGGTTTCGGTGTCATGACCGGCCGGCCCCAGGAGACTCCCCCACCCCTCGCCCGCAAGGTGCTCCAATGCCGCGTCCGCCGCTCGCAGGATCAGCTCAGCGAGCGCGGCCGCATCGCCATACAACTGCCCGTCGCCAAGAGCCGCTCTCAAGGTCGACCCGGCGGCGGCAGCTTCGATCAGGTCGGCTGCCGCGTCCGCGACGAAGCCCTCGCTGCGGTCGCGGATCACAAGCGCCGCCGGGGCAGCCGACAGCGCCGCGACAAGCGCGGAATTTCTGCCTTGCGTCGACACTTCGAGCTGCGGCTCCTGGAGGACGAGCCGATGGTCCGGGAACACGACCCGACGCAGCCATGCCTGAACCAGGATCGAGCGGTGATCGCGCTCTTGCGCCACCCAGTCCGGGACCGCGCCGAGCAACAGCCTGTCGGGGAGAAGGCCGTCAGCCAGCGCCAGTTCCACGCCCAGCGCCTGGAGCGCAAGCGCGCGGCCGGCCCGCGTCGCCGCATCGGATGGGATACCGCTCGCCACGTCCTCGCCGAGGGCAAGCGGCCCTGGGCCCAACACCAATCGTGTCCCGGCCCGGAAGTGGAGCCGGTGCGCGAAAGCATGGTCGGCCAGCGCGCGATCGGGATCGACGTTCTCCTCGACGATCTCGCGGATCGGGTCCGCTACGACCAGATCGATCCGCTCGAAAGCCGCGACCACGGCCTGTTCCGGCGCAGCGAAGGCGGAGGCCACCGTCATAAGGCTGGCGTAACAGCCTCTCTCCGCTGCCGCTTCGTCCGCCGAGTGACGCAACTCAGCCAGACCTCGCTGGCTGCCGGCCGGTACGAGATCGTTCTCCGTCCGCTGAGGGAGGGGCGGGCGCCCACGCCCGTGCCGCCGATCGGGTGCGCTTGCCGCCAATCCCCGTCCACGTCGGCCACGTCCCCGTCGAGAATCGAAGAAACCGGGTATTTCCAAACCCGCCTGCCGGCGTGCCTCGGCGAACTCCCAACTCGCCGGCACGCGGACCAGCACCACATCCGCTCCCTCGGCCAGCAGAGCCTTGGCCTCGGCCGCCGCCGGCCGGATTTCGTCAGCGCGCAGCGCCACTCCCAGCCACGGCTCCTCGGCCTGGCCGAGCACGGCGCGCATCTCGCGGGCGGCGGTCTTGTTGGCGTCGAATCGGGCGAGTGCCGAAGCCAGCAGCCGCGACGCATGCGCTTCGGCGGCGGCCAGTCGCTCCGGTCGCTCCAACAGCTCGGCTTCGAGGCCCAGATCGATCGCGCCGGACACAACGTCCAGGGCCAGGTCGCGGGCGGCGAGGTCGTATTCGATCATGGCCACGGCAAACGGCAGGAGAACGCCTCGGGCGAGGCGGGCGCGGTCCGATCCGCAGTACCGCTCCACGAGCGAAGCACCGAGCGGACGGCCGGCCCGATCCAGCCCGTCCACTCCGAGCATGCGCAGGATCCCGCGCTCCTGGGCCACGGTGGCCGACCGACCGGCCGAACCCGAGAGGCGTGCCGCCAAATCGGCGGCCCGCTTTCGAACGATCTCGACCTCTGCGGAGATTGAGCCTGCGTTCACGCGTACCTCTTCATGTATAGCGCCACACCGCTGCGCTTCAGGTTACCTTCTCGCGCGAGTGGCGGCGATGCCCCGCCCGAGCACTGGATCGCGTCGAATCTCAAGCCGCGAGGCGCGGAGCCGATTCCTCATATGGGAATCCGATGGATGGCCAGCCGCGTCCTGCTTCTGGCCGGGTCGTGAGTGTCCGGCACCTCGTCGGCCACGAACCGCCCGCCCGCCGCGATCGGCCCGCCCGGTTCGTTCCGGGCCGGTCGGGCCGACCACAAGCTCGAACGAGACGGGCACGCAGATGAAGACCGACATCGACAGAAGTCCGGCCGTTCACGATCAGGTTCTCGTCGAAGCCGAAGTCGGCGGGAAGGTGATCGGCATCCGAGCGGTCGTGGTCAACATCATGCCGACTGCGCTCTGGCTTGGGCTCGCCCAGCCGGATCCAGCGCTGGAGCGGCTACGCCCCGATCAGCCGCTCTTCCTCACATTCGGACTCGAGCGGGCGGCGATGGTCGGCGAGTCCAGCTTCCGGAGCCACCTAGGAGTGAGCCGAGCCCGCCTCTTCGCCATCGAGTTACCCGACGGATACCGGCTTACGCAGCGGCGCGCCTATCTTCGTCTCGACGCCGAATGCCCGATCGAATACACGGTCATCAACCAGAGCGAGGTGGCTGGCGCGGGACAGAAGGGACGGGGCGTGAGCGCCAACATTAGCGCCGGCGGCGTCAAGTTCAAGGTGCAAACCGAGGCAAGGGAAGCGGCGGCAGTGGGCGACCAGATGGAAGTCAGCGTCGAGTTGGGGCCCAGCGCCATCTCCTCAGACGCCGAAGTGATCCGGGTCGAGGAGACCGCGGCTCATCCGAGCGGCAAGACGAGGCCGGAATCGGCCGCCGAACCGTCGCCGATCATTGCGGTCCGGTTCGTCTCGATCTCCGAGTCCTCGCAGGACAAGATCGTGCGCTATATCTTCAGGCTGCAACGGCTGCGCCGTGCCCAGGCCCGCAAGGCCGCCTGGTCCGACAAGCTCTAGTCCTGCGCGGCGCGGTGGTACACGCCCGCCACCCGGACCATCACCGCCTCGCGCAGCAATGCCGCCAGGGCCGCGGCGCAGTCGGGAGCGTCAGGTTCCGAGTCCATATCCGCCCAGAACACGTACTCCCAGCGGACGCCCCGGCTGGGTCGCGACTCCAGGCGCGACAGGTTGATCCTTCGTTCGGCGAAGCAGCCCAGACACCGATAGAGGCTGCCTGGCACGTTTCGGACCGCCCAGACGAGGGTCGTCTTCAGCGGCCCGGCCAGTGTGGCGGGAACGAGCCACTCATCTGGCAATGGGTCGCGCGCAACGACAGCAAAGCGGGTCCGATTCGAGGCGCCGGTCTGGATGTCGTTGGCGACAACCTCCAGACCGTACAGAGGCGCCACGCGTGCCGAGGCTACCGCCGCCCCGCCCATCTCGGCCTTGTCGGCGATCGATTTGGCGGCACCAGCAGTGTTGTAGCTGGTCATGACCTGCCAGGGCCGCGAACGCAGGAACTCGTCCGCCTGGTCGAGCGCCTGGGCGATGCTGTAGACCCGCTCGATCTGGTCGAGCGTTTGGCCCGGCATGGCGAGCAATGCCAGCCGGACCGGAACCGTCACTTCGGCCGCGATCCGGATCTCGTCGAAGGCAAACAGCAGGTCGTAGATTTCGCGCACGCTGCCGCCTTTGGACCGCTCGATCGGGACGACCCCGGCGTCGGCCGTTCCGTCGTGGACCGCTTCGAAGACGGACCGCCACGTCGGTAGAGCCACTGCCTGCGGAGAGACGAACGCCGACAGGACGCCTTCCTCGCTGAAAGCGCCCTGCTCGCCCTGGAACGCCACGCGGGGCGAAGCGGCGCCGGCCGCTTCACCGTGTGCGCCGGAAGCTGTCGAAGACATCGAGCCCCTCCCCGGGCTATTCGGGACGCGCCGACCGCTGAGCAGTCGTCGTGAAGTGGCGCTCGTCGCGCCGCCGAACTTCCGCACCCGTCTTCCAGATGGCATATTCGAGCGAGTCGCACAGGGCCTGACACGAGGCCGCGATGATGTTCGTGCCGCTGCCCATGGTGGACCACTCCAGCACGCCGTTCGACGAGTCGATGATGACGCGCGTCTGAGCCCCCGTGGCCTCGCCGCTGTCGAGGATGCGGACCTTGTAGTCGACCAGGTGGACCGCGTCGAGCTGCGGATAGAAAGCGCCCAGAGCCTTGCGCAGGGCGGTGTCCAGTGCGTTGACCGGGCCGTTGCCGTCGGCGGCCGTGTGGAGGACCTCGCCGGCGACCTCCACCTTGACGGTGGCCTCGGCGAGAAGCTCGGAGCCGCCGCGCTGCTCCACAAGGACGGTGTAATCGCACAGCGTGAAGGGGTTCAGGTAGCCGGGCTTGTGGCGCTTTACGAGAAGTTCGAACGAGGCTTCGGCGCCCTCGAATGCAAGCCCATCGGCCTCGAGCTGCTTGATGATCTGGCTCAACTTCTTTGGATCGACGCCGTCGAGCTGCTGGCCGAGCTGCTCCGCTCGAAGCTGCGTATTGGCCTTGCCGCCGAGTTCACTGACCACGAGGCGCATGACGTTGCCCACGACGCCGGGGTCCACGTGCTGATAGGCGCTGCTGGCGCGGGCCGTAGCTGAGCCGTGGACGCCGCCCTTGTGGGCGAACGCCGAGCGGCCGACATAGGGCTGGTGGTCGTCCGGGGCGATATTGACGATCTCGGCGACGTAGCGGGCTATCTCCGTGAGTTCGCCCAGTCGTCCCGACGGAACCGGCTCGTACTTGGTCTTGAGTTCGAGATCCGCCAGGATGCTGACCAGGTTGGCGTTGCCGCAGCGCTCGCCGTAGCCATTGATCGTGCCCTGGACGTGGCGGACGCCGGCCGCCACCGCGGCGAGGGAGTTGGCCACCGCCAGCTCCGAGTCGTTGTGGGTGTGGATGCCCCAGACCACCTGCGGACCGCCGTCATCCGCCAGCGCGGAGATCGTCGCCCGCACTATTGCCCCGACCTCGTCGGTCAGTGCCCCGCCGTTGGTCTCGCACAGGACCAGCGTGCCAGCACCCGCGTCGCGAGCCGCGCGGAGGGTAGCCAGGGCATACGCTGGATCGTCCTTATAGCCGTCGAAGTAGTGCTCGGCGTCGTAGACCAGCTCGCGTCCGGCGGCGCGCGGATACGCCACGGAATCGGCGACCATCGCCAGGTTCTCCTCCGGCGTGGCCTGGAGGACCTCACGAACATGGAGCAGCCAGCTCTTGCCGAAGACAGTGACGACGGGCGTTCCCGCGGCGACGATGGCCACGAGGTTTGGGTCCGTTTCGGCCCGATTGGAGCGGTGCCTGGTGGAGCCGAAAGCGGCGAGCTTCGCGTTCTTCCACTTGATCGAACGGGCGGCCGCGAAGAAGTCGACGTCCTTTGGGTTCGAGCCCGGCCAGCCGCCTTCGATGTAGGCGAGGCCGAACTCGTCCAGGCGGCGCGCGATCTTGATCTTGTCCGCCAGGGAGACGATGAGGCCCTCGCGCTGCGTGCCGTCGCGCAGGGTCGTGTCGTAGAGGACAACGCGGTCGTTCATCGGAGTACGCCCTCCGGGGCGCCAAGACCCTGGGGCTCGGTGGACTGCAGGGCGGCGACCACGGCGTCGGCCATCTCCTGCGTCCCGACCTTCCTGGTCGCGGCCAGGTCGCCCGTCGCCGCGATGAGATCGACGGTCCGGTAACCCGCGTTCAGCGCGGCTCCAACGGCCCGTTCGATCGCCTCGGCGGCGGTCGGCTGGCCCAACGACCAGCGCAGCATCATCGCCGCGGACAGGATCGTCGCGATCGGGTTGGCAATATCCTTGCCGGCGATGTCCGGAGCCGAGCCGTGGATCGGCTCGTAGAGACCGTGCCGGCCGTGGACGGTCCGCTTCTCGCCGATGGACGCGGACGGCAGCATCCCCAGAGATCCCGCGAGCACGCTTGCCTCGTCCGAGAGTATGTCGCCGAAAAGGTTCTCGGTGACCAGGACATCGAAGGCTGTCGGACGCTGGATGAGCATCATGGCGCAGGCGTCCACCAGCCGGTGCTCGACCGTGACGTCCGGATATTCGGGCTTCATCTCGTCGACGATGGTCCGCCATAGTCGGCTGGAAGACAGCACGTTGGCCTTGTCGACGCTGNNGCACGATCATCATGTCGACGCCCGCGACCAGCGACTCCCGCACGGGCGAACTGGCCTGCAGGACCGGCTGCACGGTGACCGGTCGGAGGTTGGCGTAGAGCCCCAGGCCCTTGCGCAGAGCCAGGAGGGCTTGCTCGGGCCGAACCTTCAACTTGGGATCGTCGTATTTGGGGTCGCCGATCGAGCCGAAATAGACGGCGTCGGCGGCGGCACAAGCGGCCAGATCTTCGTCACGCAGAGCAACGCCGTAGGCGTCGATGGCGGCGCCGCCGATCAGCACGTTCTGCCACTCGAAGCCGAAGCCGAAGAGTCGACCGGCTGCCTCGAGGACGCGCCGGCCGCCCGAAATCACCTCGGGGCCGATCCCATCTCCTGGGACGACTACGAGGTGATACGTCGCCGCTGGGTGACCCGCAGCGGCGACTGAATCAAGCGGCAGGTCGGGCTGTGTCACGGGAGCTTCTCCACTCTCTCTGGGGTTTGGCCGGAGGCTCGCGCCTCCTCGATCATCGCCTCACGCGCGACCGCTTCTGTCTGGAGCTTCTCGGCCCCGGACAGGTATGCGGCCACGGAGGCCTCGATGATGTTGGTCGAGAGACCGTGGCCGGTGGCCACGAAAGCGTCGCCGGCGGGCGCCCGCTCGGTGGAGCGGTGGACCCGGACCACGACCTGGCCCTGGGCGTCTTCACCGGCCGAGACGGCCTTGATCTCGTACTCGTCGAGAATTGGTTTCCAGCCGAGGACCGACTCGAGCGCCTGATCGATGGCGCCGTAGAGCGCGTCGACCGGGCCGTTGCCGGTGGCCTCGACCGAGCGCGGCTGGTCGAGCACCGACAGCGAGATCATGCCCATGGCACGGCCGCCGTGGGAGCTGGTGACGCTCCAGCCCTGCAACCGGATCGTGTCGGGCACATCGGTTGCGCGCTGCTCGACGATGGCCAGGAGGTCGCCGTCGGTGACCTCCTTCTTGGCGTCGGCCAGGGCTATGACCTGGGCATACACCGCGTCGAGCGCCTCGCCGTCGACATCGTGGCCGAGCGAATGCAGCTTCTCGCGCAGGCCCCGGCGCCCGGACAGCTTGCCGATGGTCAGCTGGCTGCCGGACAGCCCGACCGACTGCGGGGTCATGATCTCGTAGGTCAGCGGGTTCTTGATCACGCCGTCCTGGTGGATACCCGACTCATGGGCGAAGGCGTTGCCGCCGACTATCGCCTTGTTGGGCTGGACGGTGAAGCCGGTCAGGTAGCTGACCAGCCGGCTGGCGGGCGTGATCTGCTCGGTAGCCACACGGGTCGCCAGGTTGGGGAACTGAGTCGGCCGGGTCTTGATGCCCATGACCACTTCTTCGAGCGAGGCGTTGCCGGCCCGCTCGCCCAGGCCGTTCACGCACACCTCCAGCTGGCGGGCGCCGTTCTGCAGCGCCGCCAGCGTGTTGGACGTGGCCAGGCCAAGGTCGTTGTGGCAGTGGACGGAGATGGTCGCCGCCGAGCCGAAGCGGTCAACGACCTGGTGGACGAGCTGCCCGAACTCGGCCGGGATCGCATAACCGACGGTGTCGGGGATGTTGAGCGTGCTCGCACCCGCATCGACCGCCGCCTCGTAGATCTTCATGAGGAAGTCGAGATCGGTCCGAGTCGCATCTTCGGCGCTGAACTCGATCTCGGCGTCAGGCCCGAGAGCCTTGCGCCCATACGCCACCCACTTCGCCGCTGCCAGCAGCGCCTCGTCGCGCGAGATGCGCAGCTTGTGCTTGAGGTGGATGTCGCTGCTGGCGATGAAGACGTGGAGGTGCGGCCGTTCGGCCGCCCGCAGAGCCTCGACGGCGCGCTGCGGATCGCCGTCCTTGCAGCGGGCCAGGCCGGCCACGGCCACGCCCCGCGTTTCTCTGGCAATCTGCGCGACCGCTTCGAACTCACCGGGCGAGCTGGCCGGGAAGCCGGCCTCGATCACGTCCACATTGAGGCGGACGAGCTGGCGGGCGACCTCGATCTTCTCCGCGACGGTGAGCCCGGCTCCAGGAGCCTGCTCGCCGTCACGAAGCGTGGTGTCGAAGATCCGTACGGAGCCCGGGACTATGCCCGGGCCGGGTACGTTGGCAGGTACGTTCTCGCTCATCACTTACCCCCAGGGACGGTCAGTCCTTCGATCGTGCGGCCGCCTGCGGCTGACCGTCGACGACTTCAACCGGATTGAGGAAGGGCATGGCCTTGCGCAGCCGAGCGCCCACCTGCTCGACCTGATGGTCGCGGCCGGCTTCGCGCATCTTCTTGAAGTTCGGCTGGCCAGCCTCGTTCTCGGCGATCCAGCGAGCGGCGAAGCTGCCGTCCTGGATTTCGTGGAGGACGGCGCGCATCTCGTCGCGGACGCGGGCATCGATGATCCGCGGTCCGGACACGTAGTCGCCGTATTCGGCCGTGTCGCTGACCGAGAAGCGCATGAAGTTCATGCCGCCTCGATACATCAAATCAACGATCAGCTTGAGCTCGTGCATGACCTCGAAGTAGGCCAGCTCCGGCTGGTAGCCGGCCTCGACCAGTGTTTCGAAGCCGTTCTTGATCAAGCTGGTCACGCCGCCGCAAAGGACGACCTGCTCGCCGAAGAGATCGGTCTCGGTCTCTTCCTTGAACGTCGTCTCGAGAACGCCGGCACGCGTGGCGCCGATGCCGCGGGCATAGGCGAGGGTGCGGGCGCGAGCGGTGCCGGTGGCATCCTTCTCGACCGCGAACAGAGCCGGCACGCCGCCGCCCTGCTCGAAGACGGAGCGGACGAGATGGCCGGGACCCTTGGGCGCGACCATGCCGACGTCGATCCCCTCGCCCGGGCGGATTCGATCGAACCGGATGTTGAAGCCGTGGGCGAACATGAGCAGCTGGCCGGCATGCATGTTCGGCTCGATCGAGGTCTCGTACACCTTCTTCTGGATNNCATGATCACGTCGGCGGCCTTCACGGCATCGACGATGTCGGCCGTCTTGAGGCCGGCTTCGGCGGCCAGAGCGCGGGCCTTGGGGTTGGCCTCGACGACGGTGACGTCGTAGCCCGAGTCGTGCAGGTTCTGGGCGTGGGCGTGGCCCTGGCTGCCGTAGCCAATGATGGCGATCTTCTGGCCGGCAAGGGCCTTGGGATCGGTATCGTTGTCGTAGTACATGCGCGCGGTCATCGCTTCGTAGCCTCCTCGATCGACCCGGCACCCCGGGACATGACGACGGTTCCCGAGCGGACGAGCTCCTTGATACCGAAGCCACGCAGGAGCGCGATGAGCGCGTCCACGTCGGCCTCGGTACCGGTCGCCTCGACTATCAGCGACTCGGCCGCTAGATCCACAACCTTGGCTTTGTACATGTCTGCGATGGTCAGCACCTCGCCGCGATTGCGTTCGTCGGCGCGGACCTTGATGAGCACGATCTCGTGCTCGACGGTCGGGTCGCTGGTGACGTCCTGGACCTTGAGCACGTCGATCAGCCGGTAGAGCTGTTTGGCCGCCTGTTCGACCAGCACGTCGTCGCCACGCAACGTGATGGTCATACGGCTGACCTCCGGCTGGTCAGTGTGACTGACCGCGAGGGTCTCGATGTTGAAGTTGCGCGCCCTCATGAGACTGGCCACGCGGTTGAGGACGCCGGGTTTGTTCAGGACTACAGCCACGAGAACGTGGCGGTGCGCCTCGCCGTGGCCGGGCATCGCCCGCGGTGGCGCCGTCGTATGGGCGGGCGCCGCGGCACCGTGCATGGGATCTGGTCCTGTGGGAGTCATCGCTTGGGCTCCTCGAACTGTTCCTCGAGCAGATCCGACAGGCCCTTGCCCGCCGGCATCATCGGGAAGACGTTCTGCTGCTCGGCGATGCAGAACTCGATCAGGGCCGGGCCATCCACCGCCCGGGCCGAAGCGATGGCCGCATCCACCTGATCCGGCTCGTCGGCGCGGAAGGCGGCGAGTCCGTAGGCCTCGGCCAGCTTGCACCAGTCGGGGCCGAGCAGATGCGATGAATGGTAGTTGCCCGCGTACACGAGTTCCTGCCACTGCCGGACCATGCCCAACTTGTGGTTGTTCAGGAGCGCGATCCGCAGCGGGATGTGCTCCTGCACGAGGGTCATCAGCTCCTGCACGGTCATCTGCAGACCGCCATCGCCAACGATCGCCCACGTCTCCTTGTCCGGCCGGCCAACGGCGGCGCCCATGCCCGCCGGCAGGCCGAAGCCCATGGTCCCGAGGCCGCCGGAGCTGATGTGGCTGTTCGGCCGGCGGAAGCCGCCATATCGGGCCGTCCACATCTGGTTCTGGCCCACGTCGGCGACGAGAGTCGCGTCGTGGCCGGTGGCCTCGCCAATGCGGCTGACCACGAAGTCGGCCGAGAGCTGGCCGTTGCGCCAGGCCCCGGAACCGTGCCACGGCATGGTCTCCGACTCGGCCCGCCAGGCGGCGATCTCCGCCAGGTACGCCGCGCGGCGCTCCGAAGCCACGGCCGCGACCTGCGGGATGAGGGCCTGCAGGACGCGCTTGATATCGCCAACGATGGGGATCTCCACGGCCACGTTCTTGCCGATTTCGGCCGGGTCGATGTCGACATGGACGATCCTGGCGTATGGCGCGAAGGTGGGCACGTGGCCCGTGACCCGGTCGTCGAAGCGCATGCCGAGGGCGATCAGCAGGTCCGCGGACTGGATTGCCTTGTTGACGTGCTTCCAGCCGTGCATACCGACGAAGCCCAGGCTGAGCGGGTTCGTTTCGTCCATGGCACTGACGCCAAGAAGGGTGTGAGCAACGGGGATCTGGGCCTTCTCGGCCAGCTCGCGCAGCTCCTCGGTCGCCTCGGCGATCAAGACGCCGTGGCCGGCCAGGATGACCGGTCTTTCGGCCTTCGCGATCTCCTGAGCGGCCAGCTTGATCTGCCGAGGGTGGCCCTCGAAGGTAGGTTTGAAGCCGGGCAGGTCCACGGTTTCGGGGTGCTCGGCCGTGCAAACGCCCATCAGGGCGTCTTTCGTGAGATCGATGTGGACGGGGCCCGGCCGGCCTGTCCGGGCGATGTGGAAGGCTTCGGCGAAGACGCGCGGCACGTCGTTGGCGTCGCGGACCAGGTAGTTGTGCTTGGTACATGGCAGCGTAATGCCCGTGATGTCGATTTCCTGGAAGGCGTCCTTGCCCAGCAACGATCCGACGACGTTGCCGGTGATGGCGACGATCGGCACCGAGTCAAGCATGGCGTCGCCGATACCAGTGACCAGGTTCGTCGCGCCCGGGCCCGAGGTTCCCAGGCAGACGCCGACCTTGCCTGTGGCACGGGCATAGCCCTCGGCGGCGTGGGCTCCGCCCTGCTCGTGGCGGACGAGGATGTGGCGTAGTTCCGGGTAATCCCCAAGGACGTCGTAGAGGGGCAGGACGACGCCACCGGGATAGCCGAAGAAGAGATCCACACCCTGGCGGAGCAGGGCCTCGCAGACAGCGTCCGCGCCGATGCGCGGACGTTTGGCGCCCCGTTCGGCCAGGCTCTTGATCTGGAGCCGACGAGAGTCGGTCAACATTTCGCGCCGGCCCGCGCTGATCGCGTCAGCCCGAGGTGTGCCGGCCCCGGGCATGTGGTTGATGCGATCGCGCCCTGCGGCCGCCTCGACTGCGGCCGTGGCTGTCGCCGTGGCTGCCGCCGTAGCTGCCGCCGAAGTCGGCGAACGGCCCTCATGCGCTCGGCCGCCGGCGCCTGCGTCGTCTCCCTGCGTGCCCATCGCTTCGTCCCTTCCTGTTCTGCCCGGATCGCGGGCCTCCAGCCTACCGATCCCTGGTGCTTCTGGCCATCAAAAAACCCTCGCCGCTCCGGCGAGGGTTCTGGTCGTTTCGGGCTTGCGTCGTTAGCGCTTGTCCCTGCGTCCAGCCTCCCGCCGGGAGCCGGTAATGAGTACGAATACGCGCTCAATACCCAGCTCTACAGAGCGGAGCAGACCGAGGAGGGATACGTCGACCAGGCCGAGGTTCTCGACCGGCACCTGCACGCGACGACCGTCCGCCTTGATGGCGACGGCGACGTGGCGGCGGTTCCGGCTATTGAGCAGACCCAACCTGATTCTCCGTAACAGCGACTACACCGGCCAAGTTCGAGCGGTGCTCGGCGAGTGTACCAGCAGAGGTCAATCCATGCGCCATGCCCCACTGGAGGGCCGAGCCGTGGTACTTGAGGTATCGCCAGCGGGTGCGGCGAATGAAGGACAGCCTGCGGCCCGCCCCTGCGCGGATCCTGAATCGACCCATCTGGATTGCGTTTCCCGGCCGTCTGAGTCCGCCTCCCGCACGAGGCCGCGGGGGTAGGTTGGCTCCGTCTAGGAGCCGCGGCGGTGGAACGGCCACCAGGCCCACTCCCCAATGAAGGCCGTGATGGCCGGGACGAGCAGGCTCCGAACGATGAACGTGTCGATCAGCACGCCCAGGCCCACAGCAACGCCGACCTGGAATAGGAGCTGCAGCGGCGAGGTTATCAGCGCCCCGAAGGTCCCCGCGAGAATCAGGCCCGCTGAAGTGATGACCGTGCCGGTCCGCGCCGAGGCCACGCGAATCCCCTCTCGGAGCGGTCGCGTAGAGCTCTCCTCGCGAACCCGCGACATCAAGAAGATGTTGTAGTCCGAGCCGAGGGCGACCAGCAGAACGAAGACCATGAGCGGGATGAAGTAGTTGAGCCCGGGCTGACCGAAGACGGTCTGGATCAGGAACGCCGAGAGGCTCAGGCTTGCGAGATAGGAGAGGAGCACCGTGAGGACGAGGTAGATCGGCGCCGCGAGCGCCAGGAGCAGCAGAGCAAGCACGATCAGGATACCGGCGATCGTGATTGCCGCCACGCGATAGAAGTCGGTCGAGATCGTAGATTGGACGTCGGTGTACTCGGCCGTCGTACCGCCTACGTAGATTGCGGCCTGAGGCCCGAAGTCGGCCGCCTGGCCGGCTGCCATCGCCCGTAGCGAACGGACCGTATCGAAGGCTCCGACGTCGTAGGGGTTGCTGACGGTGGTGACGTACAGCCGGGTCACGTCCGCGGCGCCGGACACGTAGGCCGCGGCAAGTGTCGGCGGCGCATACAGATCGTCCGGCCGGAACGTGGCCGCCAGCTGGTTCAGTTCCCCGGGTAGCCGGGCGCGCGCATCGGCGACGGCCTGACGAGCGGCCAGTTGTTCGGCCGTGGGCTCGACGGTCGTTGGCGAGAAGTAGAAGGCCGCCGGCCGGTCCTCGAACCAGGTCTGTATCTGGCGGAGCGAGGCGATGAGGGAGACGGTGGCGCCCACATCGTTGGTGGCGGCGACTTTCGGGATCGCGGCCTGGGCGGCCTGGAACGCGTCGGTCGAAGTCAGGTCCGGAACCGCGCCTCCGAGCTCGTCCAGGTAGGACTTCATAAGCGCGAGTTGCGCCGCTGCGTCCGACGACGAGGCGGAGGAAGCGCTCGTTGCGGCGGCCGCGAGCCGGTCGGCCAGACGACCGACCTGATTGGCGGCGTTGGCTTGATCGCGCCCGTCGACGACCCCCTTTTCGAGAGTGGCGAGGTCAGCCTTCGCGCCAGTGAGGGCCGCGCCGGCTGCTTGCGGATACGCCTTGTCCAGGCCGCCGACATAGGAGACCGAGGATTCGATCCCTGCGAGAGAGGCGTCGCTGAGCTGGACGTCGATAGCCGTGCTCGGCGGCTTGGCATAACTCTGGGCCATTGAGGCGAGTTGGATCGCGGGCTTGACCACGTCGGCCACCTTGCCCGTGCCGGTCGGATCGACGATGCTGCTGACCGACTGAACGCCGGGAAGAGCGGCGATCTGCCCCTCGAGCTGCCCGATTCGAACCAGGGCGCCTGGACCTGCGAGATCCCCGCCCGGGACCTGGACCAGGACGTTGAGTGGCATCAACTGGCCCTCGGCCAGATGCTGGCTCAGGGTTTGGAAACCGAGCCGCGATTCGGCGCCGGCGGGCAGCTCCTGCAGCACGTTGAAGTTCTGTTTCAGCTGGGGCAGGGCCAGCAGCGGCATCGCGAGCCCGATCAGGACAACCGCGCTCACAAGCCCCGGGCGAGCCGTGATCCGGCTGGCCAGGGCGGCCCAGAAACCATGCCCTTCCGGCCCCGTCTCGCGGGTCTGTTCGTGGAGTGGCCAGAAGAGCCGCCTCCCGAAGATCGCCAGCAGCGACGGGGTGAGAGTCAAACCGGCGAGCAGCGTGACGAAGATGGCGATGGCCAGGGCCGGGCCGGTCGTCTGGATCATTCCGAAGCTGGCCACGATCATCGAACTCAAACCGACGATGACCGTGGCCGCGGAGGCGGCGATGACCGAGCCAATTCGACTCACCGTCGTGCGGACGGCGTCGTCGCGGCTATTACGGCCGAGCTCTTCCCTGAATCTCGATATCAGGAAGATCGTGTAGTCCGTGCCGACGCCAAAGACGAGCACCACGATGAAGGAGTCGAGGACCGAGGACAGCTTCCAGCCGCCCTGCGCCAGGAAGCCCAGGACGCCGCGCGAGACCAGGAAGGCGCAGCCGATCGTGGCCAATGGAATCATTGCCGCCAGCGGGGCTCGGTAGATGAGCACGAGCACTACCAGCACGAGCAGGATCGTCACCAGCGTTGTCCTGTCTGTACCGTCCCGAATGGCGCCTAGGTAGTCGCGCCCGATCCCAGCCTGGCCGGTGACCTGCGCCGACAGGCCACTGGGCAAGACCCCGGCACCGGCCAGGTGCGCTCTGATAGCGTCCACCGCCGCGTTGGCTTGCGGCAGGAACGACGGGGAGTTGAGATCGACGCGAGCCAGTTCGACGACGCCGTCGGGACTGCGAAGCATCGAGGCCAGGCTCGGAGAACCCTCTGCCGTGACGTAGTGCAAAGTCCCTTCAGGCCGGCTCGCGCCATCGAACCAGGCGCGCAGGGATTCGACGGCGGCGCGGTCCGCGTCGGTCAGGCCACCCGGGCGGGCGAAGACAATCAGCGCCGTCGACGGCGCCGCGTCGTTTGGAAAAGCGGCCGCGACTACGTTGCGGGCAGCCAGCGACTCGGCATTCTTGGGCAGGAAGCTGGTCTCGTCCGCGGAACCGACCTGGGCGAGCGGCGGCCCGAAGATCGCGAAGAATCCAGCCGCGCCAATCCAACCGGCCAGGAAGACGAACCGAAGTCTGAGCACCAGCCTTCCGAGACGATCGAACATCAGGGCTCCCCTGCGCTGGGCTGCGGTCGAGCGGACGAACGCGAGCGGGGACGCAGCTGAGGCGATTGTACCGAGGGCCGTCGCGAGTGGTGTCTAGGAGGCCACCACCACCGGGGCCGGGGCATTTGGCAGGGCCTCGGCCGCGACTCCTGCGGGGGGAGAGGCTTTCCTCCGCAGTCTCGGAATGGCGACCAGGAGTGCCGGAGTGATGGGCCAGATGACCGGCATCGACACGGCCACCGCCACGGGCACAACCCAACGGCGGTCTGTGCGGGCACCCCACACAACCATGGCCGCGGCTGCACCCAACCGAAGCCATAGGGGCGGCAGGAGCGACTCGTATGTCCCATTGACCTGTGGGCCGGCCGAACTCGAGTCGGCCAGGAACTTGACCCAGTCGAACCAGGCGCCCGGGGCGATCGCGAACGAAACGGCCGAGATTGCAGCGGTCGCGCCGAGGGCCCAAGCCAGCGACCGCCACTCGCGCCGGACGACGAACCAGAGGAGCGAGACGCCGGGCGTCACCTTGGTCAGCAGGCCGATCGACCACAGCGCGGGATATTCGAACCCCAGGACGCACACCGTCGCCAGCAGAATGTGGATGTTGCCGTGAAAGAGCTCGACCGACACGGGCAAGAAGACCAGCCACACCAGCGTCATGCGTCGGGTCAGCCAGACCAGCATGACGACCAGAAAGCTATCCCAGAGGACGAAGAAGAGCTGGAACGACAGCAGGTGCGACGGGCTGACTGCGAGGGCAAAGGCAGGCGAGTAGGTGAATGAACCGAGGGTCCCGAGGGCGGCCCCATAGGGATGCAGAGTGTCGACGTTCCAATAGGCGAACGAGTCGAAGCCGACGACACTCGTGAAGTTCGGGGAACCGGGCACGATGAGCATCAGCCAGGCGAAGACGAAATAGCCGGTGATCGAGAGCCCGAGGAAGGCGGGCTTCCGATAGATGGGCAGGCGAGCCCGAAGCCGCCGCATGTCCATTCGGAGTGCCTGCACGGTCACGAGGATGCGGCGGGCGTGACACCCGACGGCGCGGCCGCCTCGACAGCCCGGCTTGCGCCCGGCCAGCCGGCCGGCCGGAACCGCCACAGGCCGACGAGCGGCGCGAACCGGCCGATCGCCATCACCGGGCAGGTGATCGAGGCGGCGGCGTAGGCCAGCCAGCCCTTGCCTTTGTAGGCGGCCAACAGCGCCACAACCCCGGCAATCGCGAAACGGAGGACGAAGTCGAGACCGCCCCAGGAGGGGACCAACGCGATGACGCCGCCGCCCGACATAAGAGAGCCATTTTCCCAGCCGAATGTCGACGCGTAGCCGGACCACAGCCCGGGCGCCGCCAGGTACGAAACCGCGCTAATCGCCAAGAATGCCGCCGTCCCGACCACGAGCGGACGCCGCGACTCCGGCATGCGGAACCACAAGTACGGCACGAGCAGCACGGGGCCGAACTTGAGCGCGGCCGCCCACGGCAACAGGTACCCGCCCCGTCTATCGCGCAAGGCAAACACCAGCACGGCCGCGATCTGGAGCGTGACGTTTCCCAGGCTCAGCTCGATCAGAACCGGCACGAACGCGCAGGCTACGACTGCCGCCCTCCAGGATCCGACTATGTACCGCAGGCACAGAATCCCCGAGATCCGCCAGAGCCACGCGACGAGAAGCTCGGGCAGCGGAGTGGCGGGCACGAATAGCTGGGCAAAGACCGGTGGGTACTTGAAAGCGCCCAGATCCGAGACTGTCGCCTGGGAGTAAAGGGTCGTCCCGTCCAGGACGTGACGGGCCGCAAGCCAGTAAGCCCGGGTGTCGTATGCAAGGCCGCCATTGTCTCGGATGAGCGAAAAGGCCGAGGCGATCGCCAGCCCTGCGCCGACGACCAGGCCCGCGTCGACCAGGGCTCGGACGGCAATCCGACTGAGGGCCGGCGTGAAGTGCGATCCGGCGGTGCGATTCATCGCCCGCTCAAAGGCTCGACAGACGGATCGAGGCCCTGAGTCCGTGGGACCTCCGCCGCGACATGCACCGACCGGATCGACGGCCAGCGGGTCCCGGCTGCCAGGAAGTACGCGACGAACATGCAGCCGAGGGACCATGAGTATCCGTGATAAACGCCGAGGAACAGCACGGCAACGCAGATCGCCAAGTCGCGCCTCATCAGAAGCAAACCGGGCAAGAGGAAGAGGAACGCGTAGCCGTGTACGGTGGGGCTCGCGATTGCCAGTGCGACGCCAAGCCAGGCCGCCGAGTCTCGCCCCCGTATCGACAGAGCCAGGACCAGAGCCAGGACCGTCAAGGCATAGTCGGGTATGCCAAAGAGGCGCCCCAAGTCAACGCCACCGATTGTCCAGCTGGGGTTGGCGGCCCTTTGCAACTGAGCCAGCCAATCCCCATAGATCGCGACTCCGGTGAACGGAAGCATCACTACCGCCGCGACCGCAACGGCAACCACTCCGATCACTGCGGCGCGAAAGCGACGGCTGGCCAGGTACAGGACGGGCAGGGCCTGGGTGATCTTGAATACGCCGACGGCAGCCGCGAGCACCCCGTTCGGGAGGTCTCGACCTGGAAGGAGCGCCCTCTGTCGGAGCGCTCCGTCTGCGGGTTCGTAGAAGAGAGCCACGAACGCCGCGAAGCTGAAGATCTGCACGTTGCCGACGATCAGACCTTCCGCGAATGGCGGCCAAGCCAGGACGAAGGGTATGGCCAGCCACGGAATCGTCAGCCTGCGGCATGTCCATGCGGCACAGGCCACACATACGCCCAGCCATAGTCCGGTCACGATGTCACGCGGCAGGGCGGCGAGCGGGGCAAGCAACGGCAGCAGGAATGGCGGGTACAGGTATGGCAGATCCGGCCCCCGCTGCACCAGCATCGCCGACGCAGGGTAGGCCTGGCCTCCGCTCGACCAATGGGACGCAGCTCGCAGCGGGATCTCGACGTCGTTACCGATCTGGAAGGAACGGAATAGTTCGGGCAGACCCACGAGGCAGAGGGTCCCAACGACCAGGCCCAGCCCGAGAGTGACGCGTTTGTTGGCGTTGCCCCGCTGGTCGAAGAAACGACCAACGACGGTCCGGCCGCGAGCGAGCATCCCAAGGGTGAGGGCCACACGACCGGCGGTGCGTAGCCCGGGCTCCGCCGGTCGATCGTCGTCCGTTACGTCCCCTCGCGCAGTCGCCATGATCGCCCTCCCACTGTCACCAGCCCGTCGGCCGAGGGACTAAGGGTAGGCCACTCGCCAGTCGGTGGTTGGCCCACTCCACATGGAGCGTTCGCGACCAACGCCGTGCTACCGTGCGGCGTCGACCAGGCGCGGCCGGTCGGCTCAGCCTCGCACCTTCGGCACGCGCCCGCGGTTTCGGCCACGAAGCCAGCACACCAGCACGCAGGCGGAGACGGCCGCCGGTACGATCCAGAACAGGCCGCCCGGGTCCTCGGGCCCGGCGGCTATGCCGGTCGCCCTGATGCGAACCAGCGGAAAGGCCGCGCAGCGTCGCTGCATCTCCGCAGGTTCCTGCGTGAACGGGTTCCCCAGGCCAAAGCCTATCGCCACGGCGGACATGCTCCGGAACAGCGGCGGTAGTGCCTTGAGCCTCTCCTCGGGATCCGTGACCTCGTGGGCCACTCCCGAGAACGAGCGGCCCGGCAGTAGAACCTCGACGTGCGGGTCGGCCAAGACGTTCTGGAACCAATGGGTTCGAGTTCCGTAGCCGGCCATGCAGTAGACCGCGTCGCCGATGACCACGTAGCCGAGCGGCGCATCGCGCCACTGCCCCGATTTGCGCCCACGTGCCCGAAGGATCATCAGGTAGCCCGTGAACGGCGACGACATGAACCGGCCCAGGCCCATCTTGAGACTGGGCACGCTCAAGTACTTGTTCATCACGTTGAACGCCCGGTGACTCCAGGGCAGCGCCCCCTGGATCCAATCCGGATAGCCGGCGCCCTGTCCCCACTCCGGATCTGCCCCCGGGCTGCTCGATTCGGAGCACGGTGATCCACTCATCGCCTTCGTCACGTCCCACCTCCAGGCGCTCGTACTGGTCGAAACGAAGCCTAGACGGAACGGGATGGCATCGCTCGACCGGCCCGGCACCGCCCCAGCGGGCCCCGTTTGCGCTCATCGGGCGGCCTTTCCGTTCTCTGCCAGAGGCCGCGGCCGCCCTGGTCCGACCTGACGGCCGATGGAGTGGTAACCTCGGTAACCCCCGTCCACTGTGAGGCGGGCAATCGAACGCGAGTGGAACCATGGCTGAGAAACCGCGCACGCTCTTCGAGAAGATCTGGGACGCGCACATCGTTGCGTCCGAACCTGGGGCGCCGGCCATTCTCGCGATCGACCTTCATCTCGTTCATGAGGTCACGAGCCCGCAGGCGTTCACCGGCCTGCGCGAGCGCGGGCTGAAGGTCCGCAAGCCGGGCCAGACCGTCGCGACCGCGGACCATTCGATCCCAACGACCGATCCTTCGATCCCGATCGCGGACGAACTGGCCCGCAAGCAGCTGGCCCAGATCGAGGCGAACTGCCGCGAGTTCGGAATCCCGTTCCACGGCAAGGGCAGCCCGACCCGCGGCATCGTCCACGTCATCGGGCCGGAGCTCGGGCTCACGCAGCCGGGCATGACCATCGTCTGCGGCGACTCCCACACCGCCACGCACGGCGCTTTCGGGGCGCTGGCGTTCGGCATCGGGACGAGCGAGATCGAGATGGTCCTGGCCACTCAGACGCTGCTGCAGCGGCGGCCGAAGACCTTCCGCGTCGAAGTGACCGGCCGTCTTCAGCCGGGCGTCGGCGCCAAGGACATCATCCTCGCCTTGATCGCCCGCATCGGTATCGGCGGCGGGACTGGCCACGTCATCGAATACACCGGCGATGCAATCCGCGCCCTGTCGATGGAAGAGCGGATGACGGTCTGCAATATGTCGATCGAGGGTGGCGCACGGGCCGGACTCATCGCCCCGGACGAAACCACGTTCGCGTACCTCAAGGGCCGCAAGTTCGCGCCGCATAGCGCGGCCTGGGACGAAGCGGTAGCCGGCTGGCGGGCGCTGCCGAGCGACGAGGGCGCGACCTACGACCGGACGATCGTCATCGACGGCGACAAGCTCGAACCCATGGTCACCTACGGCACGAACCCGGGCATGGGCGTGCCGGTGACCGGCCGAATTCCGGCGCTCACGGACGTCGAACCGGGCGCTCGAGACGACCTCGAACGAGCGCTCGCCTACATGGGGCTGGAGGCCGGGAGTTCGATCGCCGGCCGCAAGCTCGACGTTGTCTTCATCGGCTCGTGCACCAACGGCCGGATCGAGGACATGCGCGCCGCGGCTTCGGTCCTGCGCGGCCGGCACGTCGCCGACGGGCTTCGCGTCCTGGTCGTTCCGGGTTCGCAACAAGTCAAGAGGCAGGCGGAGAGCGAAGGCCTCGACGAGGTCTTCCGCGCGGCCGGCGCCGAATGGCGCGAATCGGGTTGCTCGATGTGCATCGCCATGAACGGCGACCAACTCGAGCCCGGCGAGTACGGCATCAGCACCTCGAACCGCAACTTCCAGGGGCGCCAGGGCAAGGGCGGGCGGACGTTCCTCGCCTCGCCGCTCACCGCCGCCGCGAGCGCCGTCACCGGCGTCGTCACCGACCCGCGAACGATGGCCGCCGGCAGCGGCACCGCCTCTCAGCCCTCGGCAGTGGAGGCCCACTGATATGCCTGAGCCATTCGTTTCGACCACGAGCCGGGTGATTTCGATACCGCGCGCCAACATCGACACGGACCAGATCTGCCCGGCCCGCTTCCTCAAGATCACCGACAAGGCGAACCTGGCCGACGCGCTCTTCTTCGACTGGCGCTTCACGCCCGACGGGACGCGAAGGGAGCCACCTTCGTTCATCGATGAGCCGCACAACGCCGGCCGTCAGATACTCCTCGTCGGCGACAACTTCGGCGCCGGATCTTCGCGCGAGCACGCGCCCTGGGCGCTGCGCGCGTGGGGCATCCGGGCCATCGTCTCGACCAGCTTCGCCGACATCTTCCGTGGCAACGCGCTCAAGAACGCCCTGCTCCCGATCGTGGTCTCAACGGAGCGGCACGCGGCGCTGACCTCGCTTCTGGCCGCCAACCCCGACGCCGAGTGGACCGTCGACCTCGACGCCCAAACGGTGTCGCTGCCGGGCGGCGACTCGTTCGCCTTCGAGCTGGATCCGTTCGCCAGGACGATGATCCTGGCCGGGACCGACGAGATCGGTTACGTCCTCGGCAAGCTGGGCGCGATCGAGGCCTGGGAAGCCAGCCACCCGGCCCGCGTGGAGACCCGCTAGAGGCTGCTCAGACCAGACAGACGCGCGGGCTGCTCGCTCGGTATTCTTGGCTTGTGGGTAACGAGGCGGACTCAAGAAACGCGCCCGGCCGAGCATCGACGATCGATGCGGTCGGAAGCCGCCTCGCAGGACGTTCGCCGGTCGCCGACGGCATCGCCCTTGGCGCCGTGATGGTCGTCGTCCTCAGCTACCTGAACGGATTCCTGTCCGCCGCGCCAGGTTACGTTGGACACGACCTGGTGCTCTACCAGCACGAGGTCAAAGCCTGGCTTGGAGGAACGCCGATGTACCCGGCGTTCGAGGTTCAGGGACCGTTCCAGATCGTCGAAGGCGTAATCCTCTATCCACCGATCACGATCGCCCTGTTCCTCCCCACCCTGTGGCTTCCGCTCCCGCTGTGGTGGCTGATCCCCATCGCCATCGTCGGGACAATCGCATACCGGCTTCGTCCTCGACGCCGCTGGCTTTTGGCGATTGCCTGCTGCCTTGCCTATCCGGTCAGCGTTGGCCTTGTAGTCTCGGGCAACCCAGACCTGTGGCTTGCGGCGGCTCTGGCTATCGCCGTGTACTGGCATCCGGCAGGCGCGTTCGTCCTGCTCAAGCCTTCCGTATTCCCCTTCGCCATGATCGGATGGCGGAGGCGCGAATGGTGGGTGATCGCCGGCGCCTTCGCCGTTGCAAGCCTGTTCCTGCTCCCGCAGACGATCGACTGGCTTTCGGTCATCCGGAACGGCCGGGGTGGACTCCGGTCGGGGCTGGTCTATTCCTATCAAGACGTTCCGTTGCTGCTGGTCCCAATCCTGGCCTGGGCGGGCTCGAACCGGGCAGCCAGTCTCGGTCCCGCCTTCGGGGTCAGCCCGGCGTGGCTGCGGCGACGGCTGAGGTGGGGCCACCGGGCAGAGAGCCCTTCCCAGTAGGAGGGCGCCCGCCATCGCCACGGCACTCTGCTCGCGCTCCGGATTGGCCTTGGGTCATGACCGATGGCGACCTTGACTCACCGCGATCCCCCGTTCACCCTTCGGGGGTCCCATGAAGCCTGGCTAGCGAAAGGGCGCAGAGGGGTAGATGTCTGAAGACCTGGCCGCTGCTCAGCTCGACGAGCCCACGACCGAGCCGGCCCCCGGACCCTCGAGGCATCTGTTCAGTGTGCACACACCTGGCCATGCCAGCGGCGATCACCGCGGACTATCCAGCCCGGTTGCATGGCTGCTCGTCGCCGTCGCCGGCCTCGGAATGTTCATCTCGAGTCCGCCTTCGGCCGGGCCGGACGAGCCGGTCCAGGAAGTGACCGCCTGGTACCTATCGGGGCATGGGCTTCTCCCTGGTTCGACAGAGTTGTTCGACGTACCCGTGTCGTTCTCCGTCGCTCATCCATGCTTCGCCGAAGAGGCCAGCGTAAACGCCGGCTGCGCACCGCCTCGCTCGACGCTCCAGGCGACGTTATCCACCTCCAAGGTCCTCAACTACGCGCCGCCCTATTACTGGGTCGTCGGCGCCGGACAGAGACTTGCGGCCATCGTCGGGATCCAATACGCAGATATCGGCGGTCGACTCGCTTCCTTCTTCCTGAACCTCGGGGCGTTGTTCCTACTCGGTCTCTACATGCGTCGGCGAAACCCCTTGTGGGGGCAATTCCTGCTGCTGGTCTCGACGCCGATGGCGGTATTTCTCGATGTCGTGGTCAACCCGAGCGGCTGGGAGATCACCTGCGGCATCGTGATGGCGACTGCCTTGTCCCAGGTTGTCTGGGACCGTCGGTCGCCTGGTTCCGACGCATCGCAGAGAACCAACATCGCGATACTCGCGCTTGCGAGCGTCGCCCTCTCGCTCGCCCGGCCCATCGGATTCGTCTGGGCTTCCGGTTTGACCCTGTCCGCCATTGCGTTGGCGCCCACCATCAATCGACGACTGCTGCGGCGTGCCGCCTGTTCGGTTGCTCCGGGCATCCTCATGGGCTTGCTGTGGTACGTCACTCACCCGAGCGGATCATCCGTCCTGACCCCGGCGGGCGCGGGAGGAGTCCTAAACGTCGACACGTCGTTCGCCGCATCGCTCGTCTACTTTCCGGTGCGCCTCTTTCAGATGTTCGGAGTACTCGGCTGGCTCGATACACCGATGCCCGATGCGCTACTCCTATGTAACGTCGTGGCTTGGGCCGTGCTCTTGAGGAGGATGCCGTCAATTGGGAGGCCGGCGATGCTCTGCGGCATATTCGGGATCGTGATCGCCCCGAGCATCATCGAGGCGACGATCTCGGGCGGGTGGCAATTCTGGTGGCAGGGTCGCTACACCATGCCGTTCGCCTTTGGGTTCCTGTTGTTGTTGCTGCTGCGATCCGGTCAGCTGGTTCCGCGCACGATTTCGATCGTTTCGGGCATTTCTGTCTTGTCCTTGGGACTGATGGTCTGGGTCAACGCGATCCGCTACGACTTCGGGCTTAGTGCCGATAGCCTGCCCGTTTCACTGGCACAGCAGGGGCTGAGCCCCGCTCGGCTGTGGCTATCGATGACGATCGGCGCGCTCCTCCTACTCGTCAGCGGCTTTCTGCTGCTTCGGGCCTGGACGATGAAGCGCGACCCTCGTCCAAGCCCTGCGCTGGAGATGCTCGCTACCTCCCCAGCGGCACTGCGGTCCGGCGGCCAGGCCGATGCATGAAGTGCGATTGTCACGGGCACGCCCGTCAGTACTGCTTCTCCACCACCGCACCGGGAGAGGCCAGGGCGAGTCGCTTCCATCGCAGAAAGGTCGCGCGATTGACCCCGGTGCAGGCACGGCGGTCATCTCGTTGCGCAGACTCTTCCATACAGACGTCGTCGATATCTGCATGGACTCCACGAGACCGGTCGCCGTCGACGTACCGACCTTGTGGGCTCATCACATCTCGAATGCGGGACCCGAGGATTTCCGATCAGCGTTCTGGTCGAATGAGGTGTTCGATCAGGGCGATCCAGGCACCTTCTTCGAAGAGGTCTAGGCCGAGCCAGTGCGGATCCTGTTCGTTCATGAGGTCAACTACCTCAACAAAGTGATCTTTGAAATGCACGAGTTCCCTGAACTTCTCGCCCTTAGGGGACACGAGGTCGCCTTCTTCCACTACCCCGAGGCGCCGGATCGTCCGCGCGTGTCTCTGCGATCGAAGAGGACACGGATCTCGGGGAGGGTGCATCCGGACGCCGAAATTGAGCTCATCACCCCTCCAACGTTTGGAGGCAGTAGGGTCGAGCGGTACTTCGCGCCGCTGTTGGCATCCCGGGCCCTTCGGCGAGAGATTCGCTCCCGCGGCTACGACGTGATCGTTCTTTACTCGGTACCTACGACGGGTTGGCAGACCGTGGCGTTCGCAAAGAGCGCGGGCGTGCCGGTGGTCTTCAGGGCCCTCGACGTGTCCCACAAGATCCGCCGCAGTTTTGTCGCGCCCCTCGTCCGGGTCGCAGAGAAATACATCTACCGGAATGCAACTCTGCTTTCCGCTAATAATCCGGCGATGGCTGAATACTGCGTCCGACTGTCCGGCCGTGTCGGACCGACAGTTGTCAACGTTCCTCCGGTCGATTTCCTGCACTTCGAAGAAAAGGTCGAAGCGGACCTACACGGCGAACTCGGGCTGCCGAGCAGCGCGAAGGTCGTGCTCTACATGGGTACCTTCTTCCCGTTCTCGGGGCTGGACGTCGTCGTCGCCGGTATGGTCGAAGAATTCAAGAGATACGCCGACCTGCGCCTCGTACTGGTCGGGGGTGGCGCGTTGGACAAGACGCTGCGTGACCTCGTCGCGCAACTCGGTGTCTCGGACCGGGTGATCTTCACCGGTGTGGTGCCGTATTCGAAACTTCCTCAGTACCTCAAACTGGCGGACGTGGCGATCAATCCGTTCCGGCCGGAGTTGCTCACGCACGTTGCCCTTCCTCATAAGGTTCTGCAGTACATGGCGGCGGGCGTCCCAACGGTTTCTACCTCGCTTCGGGGGCTGCGCGGAGTGCTTGGCGAAGGATCGGGAGTCACGTGGGTTGACGGCCCGGAGGGCGTGGCGAGCGCGGCGAGCGCCCTCGCTCGCAAGGACCCGAGCGAACTCGCGGCTATCTCTCGCGCGCAACTTGACCGCGTGAGGGCGCGATTCTCGAAGGAGACGGCCGTGGCTGCGTTCGAGGAAGCCCTGACCGTTGTACGAAGGCAGCAGACCCATGACTAGGCCCGCACTCGTGCTGGGTGGGACCGGGATGATCGGCCACGGCGTCGTGACTTCGTTCCTCGAACGAGGGCTTGATGTGCGGGCAACGACACGCGTTGCCGAACCAGCGCGCGGACGGCATCGCCGACAGGCGTCCGGTGCGGTGGAAGCGATTCCCTTTGACGTATTCCGCCATACCTAGCTCGATAGGCGCACGAGAATCGGCAACTCGCTCGCATCCATTTGATCGTCGGCATCCATCTTGACGACGACGTCGAAGTCATCCTCGAGCGCCGCCCGAAACCCGGTGACCATTGCGCCGCCCACGCCCAGGTTCTTCTCGTGGTGCCAGACTCGGACTCTCGAGTCTTGTAGGCCCGGCAACCGCAAGAGTGTCGTCCGTGCTCGCATCATCCATTAGAGGCATCGGCGGATCACATCACTCAGCTCGAGCGAATGGATCTCCTGACGATCTTGGAGCCCGTAGAACAACTGCCGTTGATCCCCCGGCCACCGGTGGTACCCGTTAGAAGAGTATTGCCGTACCCACCCTCGGAATCGATGAAGGCGGACATCCTGAACAGATGCTCGGGCAGCAGGATGTCATCCGCGAAACAGATGACCACGAAGTCGCCGACGGCCGAAGAGACGCCTGCGTTGTATGCGCCCGCCGTGCCCTGATTGCCCTGGCGGATGACTCGGAAGCGAGGATCGCGCTGCTCGTAGGCTGTGGCAGTCAGCAGCGCATCGTCAGTAGAGCCGTCGTCCGACCACCACGCATTCCCAATCGCTGAACGACTGGGCCATGATCGCGTCGAGCGTCTCGGCCAGGGTCGATGCCGCTTGGTGGCGGGCGTGACGATGGAGAAGCGAGGCAACTCTTCGGCGACTGAACTCGCGTCTCGATTGGCGGGCATTCAGGCGCCAGGGCCCGACAGGACGATCTTGACCACCTTTGCCGCCACATCGAGGTCGAGGTACCCGGCGGGCGGCTCCCAGGTCGGCTCGGATGACAGAACGACTGCGACGGCACGCAGGATGTCATCTACTCGCACGCCGGCCAGCATGTTGGAGCCCGCTTCGATCGTCTCCGGACGTTCCGTTACATCGCGGATCGTGACGCTCGGGACTCTGAAGATCGAGCATTCTTCCTGGACGGTCCCGCTATCCGTCAGCACGCAACGGGCAGCCTTTTCAAGCGCGACGAAGTCGAAGAGGCCGAGCGGTTCGAGGCACCGGACGCCCTTGAAATGCTCTTGGTCAAGGCCGAGCTCGGTCAGGCGCCGGCGCGTGCGCGGATGCACACTCCACAGGATCGGCAGCCCGTGTGTCGCATGGACGGCCACGAGAGCCTCGACCACGGATGCGAGCCTCTCATCGTCGTCGACCGTCTCTGCGCGATGCAGCGTCGCGAGGAAGTACTCTCGTGGCGCGACGCCCAGCCGCGCGTGCGCCGTGCTGGCTGCGATCTCCCCATCGAAGTGCGTCAGAACTTCGTAGATCGGGTTGCCCGTGACGTAGATCCGGTCGCCAGGGATGCCCTCCCTGAGCAGGTTCTGGCGGCTGCGCTCGGTGTAGGGCAGAAGGACCGTGCTCGAGTGGTCGATGATCCTGCGATTGACCTCCTCCGGCACCCGGTCGTCGTAGCATCGATTGCCCGCTTCCATGTGGTAGACGGGAATGCCGAGGCGGTTCGCCATGATGGCCGCCAGGCTACTGTTAGTGTCCCCGAGCACCAGGAAGCGGTCCGGCCTCTCGGCGAGCATGAGACGCTCGATCCCGGACAGAATGGTCCCGATCTGCTGCCCGAAGGTGCCGCGCGCCCCCAGCTCGTGGTCCGGAGCGCGGACGCCGAGATCGGAGAAGAAGACCTCGCTCAGGTTCGCGTCGTAGTTCTGCCCGGTATTGACGAGGACCTGGTCACACAGCTCGTCGAGCCGTTTGATGACGAGGCAGAGGCGGATGATCTCGGGCCGGGTGCCGAGGATCGTCATGACCTTCACGGAGCGAGCCCTGACAGGCGTGGCGTGTGCGTGGCCATCTGGTCGACCATCTCAGCCACGGACGGCGGGGCAGCGTAGCCCGCGGCCGCCCAGAGCATCGCGTTCGACTCGGGCTGCTCAGTACGGAGGGTGCGGTCGATGGCGCCCGGAGCCTGCGTTGGGACCACGGTGATGTCCTCTCGCCCGTAGGCCTTCGCGATCATCACCAGCAGATCGGCCTTCGTCACGTCGCCATCCGGAATCACGTGCTGCAGGCGAGGCGCCGTGATGCCGCCGCTCACGATCCCGAGGCAGAGTCGAGCGAACGCGTACGTCGTGACGCCGTTCCACAGGTGGTCCACGTAGCCGTTGACGCTCGCGCCCGCGGGTTGCTGACGCAACCACTCGAGGAGGAACGTGGGCGACGACGGCTCCGGCCCGATGATCGAACAGCGCAGCAGGTGAATGCCGGGCAGCGATGCCTCGCCGAGGCTCTTCGTCTTGCCATAGACGTCCAGCGCGTCGTGGGGTGAACTCTCCAGGTAGCGACCGGTGGCCCCGGAGAAGACACAGTCGGTGGCGATCTGGATGACCTGGGCTCCAGCAGCTCCAGCAGATCTTGTGAGCTCGAAGGGAAACGCGGCATTGACCCGAACGGCCTGCTCGACCTCGGCGGGGTTGTCGTCGTGAACGTAGGGCTTGGTCAGGCCGATGGCGTTGATGACCCACTCGGCCCCATCCAGAGCCGCCGCGAGGGAGCGACCGTCGCTGGTCGCGTCGTACTCGCGCCACTCGACCTCCGGCAGTTGCTCGCCACAGGCACGCGCGAGCCGTCGAGTCCGCACGGTCCCCGCCACCTGCAGGTCGCGCCGGGCGGCCAGCACGTCGGTGACCATCGACCCGAGCATGCCGCTCGCCCCAACAACGACGACGCTCGTCATTCGTCAGTCCCTTCTTCCCGCGTCGGCCTCATCGCTCCTCCACGGTCCAGACGTCCCAGTGGCGCGCGTCGAACCTGATGTCGTCTCCTCGGCTCTCCTCGACCGATGAGGTCGAAAAGAACACCAGCCGGGCATCCTGGGTCAATGACATGAACCCGTTGGCGTAGCCGGGGGGGATGAACAGGACTGACGGCTTCTCGGCCGTCAGCACGAAACGCTGAACTGGGGCCTCACGCGAGGGGTTCTCCCAGTCGTCGATCCGGACCGCCGCCACAACCGCCGCGCCCGTAACGACCGTGACGTACTTGGCCTCGCGCCGATGTGCGTGCCATGCGCGGACAAAGCCCTGCCGGTGGTTGGCGACCACGTAGAAGCGCTTCACGCCCTCGAAGTCGAAAGCGTTGACGAAGGCGACCGATCCGCGGTCGTCGACGGCGAGACCGCCTTCAAGCAAGAGCGGGTTCCCGCCTCGGTCCATCCCGCTCACGGGTTCTTCCGACCGGGGAAGGCCAGGTGCGTGTTGAACGCCATCAGGAACGCCTGGTTCGTATACCTGGGGTTGTCAACGTCGCGGATCCGGAAGGAGTCGAGGAGATCCTTGACCTCTTCGATCCCCTGGTCGATGCTGCGTTCGGCCTTGAACCCGAGCTCTCGGGCTGCCTTCTCGCTGCTGACCCGGTAGTTCCGCGTGTCCTGGAACTGGACACCGGTCCGCTCAATCACCATGTCGGGGAAATGGTTCCGGACCTGGTAGGCAAGATCGACGATGCGCACGTTCTGGCGGTGCAGGTTGAAGACCCCGGTGCTGGTCGATTCGAGGTTCTCGAGGACCGCCTCAGCTGCGTCCGACACGTGAAGCAACGGGCGGAACTGGTCGCCGCCGAAAACGGTGATGTGGCCTTCCCGGTGGGCGCGGACTGTCAGTGTGTTGACGACGAGATCGAGACGGATCCGGGAGAACTGGTCGCCGACGCCGAAGAGGGTTCCGAGCCGAAAGATGATGGCGTTCTTGCCCTCGAGGTACCTCTCTGCGGCCAGCTTCGTCACCGCATAGGCAGACAGCGGCCCCGTCGGGGAGGTTTCATCGAGGGTCGCGTCCTGCGCTCCATATACAGAACAGGTCGACATGAACACGATGCGGCCGCCGAACGCGTCGGCGAGCCACCGCACGCCCTCCTGGTTGATCTCGACGGTGACCTCCGGGTTGAGGGCGCAGGCGCCGTCACCCACGAGGGCCGCAAGCCAGACGACGGCGTCGGCCCATCCCAGATGCGGGAGGAGCCGTTCCCTGTCGCGGACGTCTCCGTAGACGAAGTCGACCGGCTTGCGGTACGACTCTTCGTAGAGGAGTGCGTCGTAGACCCTGACGGCGTGCCCCTTCTCCAGGAGCATGTCCACAAGGGGTCCGCCGACATAGCCGGCGCCGCCGACAACCAACACCTTCACGAGGGCGAGTCTCCTTAGGCTCCTGTGGTCTCCAGAATACAGAGTTTTCCAAGACCAATCGTGGGTGCCGTCGCTTCGGACGATGGGCGATTACCCGCCCTGTTCGACCAATCGACCACCAGGGACGCAGCAACCATGTCGGCCGCACGTTCGAATGTGAGCGGCGACGAGCCAGTCACGATTCGACAATTAAGAACCTTGTCAGCGCGTAGTTTCCATTTGATCGCGAGGTAATGCAGGAAGACGAGATCAATGCCTATCCGAAGACGCAAGACTCGGGATGCTGGCGCCCCAGCGAGGTACGTTGCTTTCCTCTTGCTCTCCCCGAGGGCGCTTTGTGGATTGGCTGCCAGCCTGGTCAAGCGTGACGGTCAGCTGCCCATCGCCGAGACTTGTGGTCCCGCGGCGGCGGCATATCGAAGCTCGCTGGCCTAGAGGCCGAATCGTTCTTGCGCCGCGGCCGCTAGCCAGGAGCCGATCGCAAGTGAGGCCGTAGCTGCCGGCGAAGGCGCGTTCTGGACATGAAGAACGTGGGCCTATCCACCAACGGTGAACTCGTCGACCATCCCGCCATCGATGTCTATGGCCTGGGCCCGAACTCCCGATGGACCCGGCAGCAGATCAGACCCAGTGAGCTCCGGAATGAACCGTCTTTGTCCACGACCGTGATCTTGAGGCCAGGCCTCGAGCGGAGGAGCTATCGCGCAGTAGCCAGACCGACGATGCCCGCGCCGACGACGACGACGTCAGTCCGGGTAGTCAAGAACGCCCCCGATCCACATAGACAGGTAACCGACGGAAGCGCTCATGCGTGAACCGCCCAGGGCAGCCCAGAGTCTCCATCAAAGCCCGGGTGACTCACTTGGGCTTGCGGAAAGCGAAGTACTTATTGCCTAGATACGAGGCAACGACTGCGAAGACAGCGAATAGTGCTTGGATCGCGTAGGCGCTCAGGCTCGTATACCTCAACGCAAGGGGTAGAACAATCATGTTCACCGCGAGGATCGGTAGGTAGACCGCCTGATATCTAAGGTACTCCACAAGCGGATGACGGACTGGTGCGAACACGAAGTGGCGGAACGTCAAATACCCGTTCACCGATGCGATCAGATACGCGATCGCCAGGATAGCTGACGGTTCGGCGCGTCTCTCTAGGAGGAAGTAGAGGATCGCGAAGGACCCATACGAAAAGAACGAGTTCCAGCCGCCGACAACCAGGTACGTCACCTTCTCGCGGTGCCGCGGCCAATTACAGAGGGCCCAGCGTTGAAGAGCATGCATCTGCGGCGCCGCGCCCCTGCTCAGGACGCGCCGGTTGGCGGCTTGCGGACGGCGCGTCCCATGCGTGCATACTCGCGGGTTTCACCGGCGCCCGCGGAGCTCTGCACTTCGAGCGAGAGCGCCTGCAGGAGCATCTGAATGCCGAGGATCAGCGGCACGACGGCGATCATCACGGTGCCGCTCGTGGCGGGGATCCCGCTGGAAGACGACAGGATCCAGTGGTAGAGCCCGAACACCACGCCGAATAGCGTGAACATGGTGCCGACGATCGCCAGTAAGCCGATCAGGCCGAAGTCGTTCATCAGATGGCGCCGCGTGAAACGCCAGAGGAATCCCCGCAAGAGCCGTGGCGGGAAGGTCCAGCCGACGCCCCTGATTCTCAACTGAGAGGTTTCGTCGCCGTAAAGCGACGACGTGTCGACGTCCACCACGCGCGCATCGATGACATTGAGCCGGATGAGCATGTCGTTCTCGAAGAAATAGTCCCTCGCGATGCCGTCCAACTTGAGTCTGCGCAAGGTGGGCGTGGTGACGGCGATGAAGCCGCACTGCGGATCGAACACGTGCCAGTAGCCGCTCGCGACCTTGGTGAGAAACGACATCACCACGTTCCCGAACCATCGAAGGCGCGGCATAGACGAAGGACGACCGGTGCGCCGGAAGCGGTTGCCTTTGACGTACTCCGCCATGCCCAGCTCGATTGGTCGCACGAGCGTCGGAAGCTCGCTCGCGTCCATCTGGTCATCGGCGTCCATCTTGATCGCCACGTCGAATCCACCGTCGAGGGCGGCTCTGAAGCCGGTGACCATCGCGCCGCCCACGCCTCGATTCTTCTCGTGGTGTTCGACGTGGATGCGAGCGTCGGTCAGCGACTGGGCGATCCTGAGCGTGTCGTCCGTGCTGGCGTCGTCGACGATGACGATGCTGTCCACCCAGTCTGGGACACGGCTCACGACGGATGCCAAATGGCGACCTTCGTTGTACGCCGGCAGGACTACGCAGTACGTTAGGTTCTCGCGCACGCTTCCGCCATTCACTGGTTGCCAGAGGTGCGGGGCCGCGCCAACTGGGCCGCCTCCGGAGCCAAGTTCCAGCGGCCGACCTGGCCGAGTTTCCGTGCACAGGTACGGTACATGATCCGGGCCCGCGATCGAGGCCGGGAAAGCCGCCCATCCGGCCCGCATGGGCAGAGCTTGTCCTCGCCCGAATGCGACCGGCCGGCCGTGGCTGGGACCGCCCCGGAGCGAGCCGTGAGCGGACTCCGGGGTATTACACTCGCGAGAACCCACGCATTTCCCTCGGGGCAGGCGAGATCGAATTTTGGTGCCAATGGACGAGTTGAGCTGGGCGGACGGCCTCGTCACCGTCGATTCGAGGGTCGACCGGACGATCGTCGGCGCGCTACGCGGTCAGGACCTGTCCGGCTTCGAGATCTGGCATTGGCTCGGGTCGGGAGAGGCCACGGCGGGGCTCCTCACCGAGGCGGGGCTGTACCCCAAGCTGTATCGACTCGAAGCCGAGAATCTCGTGCAGAGCGACTGGCGCGAACGGGAGCGGACCAGGCGCACGTACCGGCTGACATCGACGGCGATCCAACGGGCCGACGAGAATGGCTGGCCCCCGATTGTCTTCCGAGGCAGAGCCGACGGTCAGGTCGAGCCGGGTCGGGCCGCCAGAACGTTCAGCCCTGACCCGGATTCAGGATCTTGGTTCGTGCCACCGAAAGAAGAAGCGGATCCGGCGACGGTCGAGCCGCTGGCGACGGCCGCCACGGGACCCCGACTCGGCGACTCGGGCAACGCGGCATTCGCCCGCTATGTGGAGGACCTGGGCTCCAGCCTCGATCTGCCGCGAGTCGAACGGAGCAGAGTCTGCCAGGAGGTCGCGGACCATCTGGACGATTCCGCCAGGGACCTGGAATTGAGCGGCTGGGATCCGGATTCGGCGCCGACCGAGGCGATCCATCGGCTGGGACCCGCGCTCGACTTGGCCCGACGCGTCGAGCGGGCCCAGCACACGCAGGACCGGCACCGTCGAGCCGTTCGCCGAGCGGCGATCGACGTCGTCATCGAGATTATCCTCTGGCTCATCCTGTCGGCAGCGGCCCTGGCCGTCGCGCCGGGCGTGGCGAACATCGTCATCGCCCTGGGCAGTTCTGCGGGACTCCATCTCGCGGTGCTCGAGTCCGCCCAATTGGCCACCAACCAGGTGGCGATGGCCCTGTGCGTGGGGGCATTCGCCGCCGGCCGCGAGAGTCTGGGGCGACTGGCGCGGGTCAGCCGCCACCGCGAGGCGACGTTGCGAAAGGGCTGGGCGTTGCGAGGTGCGGTCGCGGTTCTGGCCATCGGGCTGCTCCTGCCCGGTTATCAGGATGGGCTGGTCGTGGCCACACTACTTGTGGCGCCGCTCGCTTTCGTTGCCGGCACCTTTCGAGCGCAGCAGGCGCAGAAGAGCACCTACAGCTTGCGTGGCATCGGGTCTGCCATCCTCGCCATAGCCGCCGTCACGCTGCTGCCGGCCGGCCGGTTGTTCGCCTTCGATCCCAACGGGACGCCGGGAACGCCGCTCACCTCCGGTCTGGGCTCCGTGGAGCTGAGCGTGGTTCAACAGGTCGACGGCAGCTTCGACTACGGGGTCAATGCGCCTGCCGGTACCGGAGCAGTCACCGTGGAGTTGTGGCCGGTGTCGATACAGGGTCCCTTCATCGTCGTGGACCCAGCGGCGACCTCACCTGCCAAGGCAGACGTCAACCGCCTCGACCTTTCGACATTGCCGCCGGACCGGCCGTGGTGGATCGTCGCCGTATCGACGGGACCGGACGGACGGCGGGCCGCGCTGGTCGTGGCCATCCAGGAGGGCGCCCCCGGGAACCCCGGCACTGCCCTGGGATGGTTGATCTCGAAACTCTAGTCGGCGCACAGGGGCCGGAGCGATGCCGTCGGTGGCCGGACCATGGGCGGCGTAGACCAGTTACCGCGGGCTAAACTTGTCGGCCACCAATACGCAGCCTCCAAGCCCGCGGAGATCAGCCGCCATGTCGAACGACGCCCCCCGCCCCCTGCCCTATGACCTTCCCAGCAACCCCGACAAGCGCCACAGCGCTGCCCTGACCGACGGCCCCGATCGCGCCGCAGCGCGCGGCATGCTCAAGGCGATCGGCTTCGACGACGAGGATCTCGCTCGGCCGATCATCGGCGTGGCCACGACATGGATCGAGACGATGCCGTGCAACTACAACCAGCGCCGGCTGGCCGAGCATGTCAAGGCTGGCATCCGGGCGGCAGGCGGCACGCCCATGGAGTTCAGCACGATCTCCATCTCGGACGGAACGACCATGGGCACCGAGGGCATGAAGGCCAGCCTCATCAGCCGTGAGGTGATCGCCGATTCGATCGAACTGTGCGTCCGCGGCCACATGCTCGACGGCCTGGTCTGCCTGGTTGGCTGCGACAAGACCATCCCGGGCGCGGCCATCGCCCTGGGCCGTCTCGATCGCCCGGGCTTGATCCTCTACAACGGCACGATCTNNCGATCTATCCGGGCGTCTACAAGGGCAAGCGCGACGCCACGATCGTGACCATCTTCGAAGCCATAGGCTCATACCGAGCCGGCAAGATGAGCGCCCAAGAGCTGTACGAGATCGAGTCGGTCAGCTGCCCGGGCGCNNGCCAACACGATGTCGATGGTCATGGAGATCCTGGGCCTCTCGCCGGCCGGTCTCAACGGTATCCCGGCGGAGCATCCGGACAAGGACGCAGCCGCCCACCGCTGCGGCGAGATCGTGATGGACCTGATCCGGCGCGACGCACGGCCCAAGGAGTTCGTCACCCGGGCATCGATCGAGAACGCGATTGCTTGCGTGGCGGCGACAGGTGGCTCGACCAATGCAGTCCTCCACCTGCTGGCGATCGCGCACGAGTACGGCATCCCGCTCGAAATCGACGAGTTCGGCCAGATCGCCGATCGTACGCCGATCGTGGGCGACCTGGTGCCGGGTGGGCGCTTCACCGCCGCCGACCTGTATGAAGCGGGCGGGCTATCGCTCGTGACCCGCGAGCTTCTCAAGAAGGACCTGATCGACGGCTCGACGCCCAACGTCGACGGCGGCACGATCGCTTCGGCGGCGGCAGCCACAGTCGAAGGGGCGGCCCAGCAGGTCGTCGTGCCGATCGATGCGCCACTCAAAGCGACTGGCGGCCTGACCATCCTCCACGGCAGCCTCGCACCGGACGGCTGCGTTATCAAGCTGGCCGGCCACGAGCGCCGCTTCCACAAGGGCCCGGCCCGAGTCTTCGACAACGAAAACGCCTGCTACGACGCCGTTCGCAGGCAGCTCATCAAAGCCGGCGACGTGATCGTGATCCGCTATGAGGGTCCAGTCGGCGGCCCCGGCATGCAGGAGATGCTGTCGGTCACGGCGGCTCTCGTCGGCGAGGGCATGGGCGAACACGTGGCCCTGCTCACGGACGGACGATTCTCCGGCGGCACCCACGGGCTGATGATCGGCCACGTAGCGCCGGAGGCGGCGCTGGGCGGCCCGATCGCCCTGGTCGAGGACGGCGACGAGATCGTCATCGACGTCGATCACCACGCCCTGGACCTCAACGTTCCGGCCGCCGTTCTGGCCGAGCGGCGCGCCCGCTGGACCCCGCCGGCGCCGCGCTACAGGACCGGCGTCATGGCCAAGTACGCGGCCCTGGTTTCCTCTGCGTCACTCGGCGCGGTGACGACCGGCGCGCGGCTCGAGAGGCAACTCGGCAGCGCCACTGCCACGAAGTAGCCCCCGGCGCCAGCACGCATCGGTCGCCTGCTGCGCTACGTCAAACCCTCGACGACGCCCGAACTCAGAGTCCAACCGCCCTCAGCCGAGTCGCGAGACGTCGCGGACGGCACCCTTGTCGGCGGAAAGAGCCATCGAGGCGTAGACGCGAAGCGCCGCCGATACCGGCCGCTGCCGCGTCTTCGGCTTGTAGCCGCCGTTGGACTCGAGCGCCGTCCGCCGTGCCGCCAGTTCGGCATCGGGCACTTCCAGCCGCACCGATCGGGCGGGGATGTCGATGGCGATCGTATCGCCGTCCTCGACCAGCGCAATCGTGCCACCGGCCGCCGCTTCGGGCGACACATGCCCGATGGAGAGGCCGGAGGTCCCGCCACTGAACCGCCCGTCGGTGATCAAGGCGCAGACTTTGCCCAGGCCGCGGCCGTTGATGTAGGACGTGGGGTAGAGCATCTCCTGCATCCCCGGTCCGCCACGCGGACCCTCGTACCGCACCACGACCACGTCGCCGGGCTTGACGCGGCCGGCCAGGATCGCGTCGACTGCCTCTTCCTGGGATTCGACCACGACGGCCGGCCCGGAGAAGCGGTAGATCGACGGGTCGACGCCGGCGGTCTTGACAACGCCGCCGTCCTCGGCCAGGTTGCCGCGCAGGATCGCCAGGCCGCCCTCAGCCGAGTAGGGATGAGCCGTATCGCGAACGCAGCCGGCAGCGACGTCGAGGTCCAGCGAGTCCCACCGCTCAGACTGCGAGAACGCCTCGGGCGAGCGCTTTCGGCCGGGCGCGGCGCGGAAGAACGCCATAGCCTCAGGGGCGGGCGATTCGCCGCGAACGTCCCACGAATCCAGCCACTCCCCCAGGGAACCGGCGTGGATCGAGCGCACGTCCCGGTTCATCAACCCGGCGCGGTCCAGTTCGCCCATGACCCGCGGGATGCCGCCGGCTCGGTGCACGTCTTCCATGAGCCACATGGCGCTGGGAGCCACTTTGCACAAGCACGGCACCTGGCCCGAGCGCGCGTCGATGTCGGCCAGGGTGTAGTCCACGCCCGCCTCGTGCGCCACCGCCAGCAAGTGCAGGACCGTGTTCGTGGAACCGCCCATGGCGATGTCCATCGTCATCGCGTTCTCGAAGGCGGCCCGCGTCGCGATCGACCTTGGCAGCGCGGAGGCGTCGCCGTCGTCGTACCAGCGGCGCACCAGGCCCATGATCGTCCGGCCGCTCCGCTCGAAGAGCGCCCGCCGGTCCGTGTGAGTCGCGACCATGGTCGACATCCCCGGCAGGGTCAGACCCAGCGCTTCCGTCAGGCAGGCCATCGAGTTCGCGGTGAAGAGGCCGGCGCACGAGCCGCACGTGGGGCAGGCCGCCGCTTCGATGATCGCCAGGTCCTCGTCCGAGATCGACTCGTCCGCTGCCGCCGTCATGGCCGAGATCAGCTGCAGCCGGTCGCGCTTCGTGCCGTCCGACATGACGGCAGAGCCGCCCTCCATCGGCCCAGCGAAGACGAAGACCGTGGGCACGTTCAGGCGGAAGGCAGCCATAAGCATGCCGGGCGTGATCTTGTCGCAGGCGGTGATGCAGACCAGCGCGTCCGCGCAGTGGGCGTTGGCCATGTACTCGACAGAGTCGGCGATCAGATCGCGTGACGGCAGCGAGTAGAGCATGCCGCCGTGGCCCATGGCGATGCCGTCGTCGATGGCGATGGTGTTGAACTCACGCGGCACGCCCCCCGCCGCGCGCACCGCCTCCGCCACCACGCGCCCTACTTCGTTGAGGGCCGTGTGGCCTGGCACGAACTCAGTGAAGCTGTTGGCGATGGCGACGATCGGCTTGCCGACATCCTCCTTCGCCACGCCCGCGGCACGCAGGAGGGCCCGCGCGCCGACCATGTTCCGACCCTGAGTGACGGTTCGCGAT
>PMKN01000028.1 GCA_003158675.1 Chloroflexota bacterium
GAGCCTCAACGACACGCCGTGCGTTTCCTGCGGCCGCTGCGCCGAGACCTGCCCGACCGGGGCGTTGATGCTCAAGCCGCGCGTGCTCGAGAAGTTCGACGTGGACGAGAGCCGCTGCATCCTGTGCGGCATCTGCGTGGATGCGTGCCCCTACGACGCGCTGCGCGACGGGCAGGATAACGAACTCGCGCACACCGATCGGTCTGCGCCGCTGATCGATCTCATCGGCCTGGCTGCCATGGGCCAGGAGACCGAGGTGACCTACATCCAGCGCGAACGCGACTGGATGGCGCACGCTGTCGCCGACGGCCGCCTTGCGGCGTCAACCACGTCGGCCGCCGCCACTCCCGGGAACGGAAAGGGAGCCCAGCACCAGTGATCCGCCTAGAGGAGGGCAGTGAGACATGCCGATAGGGATGACGATCCCGTTCACGGCTATTCGCTGGGACGACATCCTGTTCGTGGCGCTGGCGGCGCTGGTCGTCGGTTCCGGTCTGCTCGTGGTGACGATGCGCGACATCATCCGCTGCGGCCTGGCGATGATCCTGTGCTTCGCCTCGCTGGCCGGCATTTACGTCCTGCTGGGCAACCCGCTGGTCGCGGCCACCCAGGTCCTGGTCTACATCGGCGCCATCAGCATCCTGGTCCTGTTCGCGATCATGCTCACCCAGACCAAGAACGCTCCCACCCGTCTGGTCTTCCAGACCCAGGCCTGGGCGGCGGCGCTCGCGGCAATCGCGATCGCGGTCTTCATCTCGGTGGCCGTGACCGCCACGACCTGGCCCTCGGCCGGCGCCGTGGCCTGGACCGACACAACCAAGCTGGCGCAGACGCTGTTCAACCAGAACGTCCTGCCATTCGAGGCCGTGAGCGTCCTCCTCACCGCGGCTGTCATCGGCGGCGTCCTGCTGGCCCGACGTGAGCCGGCTTCGGCCGAGGAAGATCGGCCGTGAGCAGTTCGCTCGATTCCTACCTGGTGCTTTCTGGCCTCCTCTTCGCCATCGGCACGTTCGGCTTCCTGGCGCGCCGCAACGCGATCAGCATGCTGATGTCGATCGAGTTGATGCTGAATGCCGTCAACCTGACGATCGTCGCGTTCGGGGCCTTCATTCCGACGCTCAACGTCCAGGCTTCGGTCATCGCCCTGATGGTGATCGCCGTCGCCGCGGCAGAGGCGACCGTCGGCCTGGCGATCGTGATGGCGATCTATCGCAACAAGAAGACGCCACTCGTCGACGAATACGACGCGATGAAAGACTGACCCGATGACAGCCCTCCTGCCGCTCATCCTCCTCCTGCCGCTGGGTGGATTCGTCGCGACGGCTCTGGCCGGGCGGCGCTATCCCGACGACGCTCACCGCATTGCAATCTGGGCCGTCGTCGCGGCGTGGGCCGTGGCTTCGCTCGTGGCTTTGCTGGCCCTGATCCACGCCTCGCCTTTTGGGGCATCCGGCGCGGGCCTCACTCTCTGGACGTGGATCCCGGCCACCGGCTCGACCTTCACCGCCGACATGGGCCTCTTCGTGGACCCGCTGACCGCCTGCTTGCTGATCGTGGTCACGACCATCGGCATGCTCGTCCACATCTACTCGATCGGATATATGGCCCACGACCCCGGCCGGTGGCGCTTCTTCGCCTATCTCAACCTCTTCATGTTCTCGATGCTGCTACTGATCCTGGCCGACAACTTCCTGCTCGTCTTCGCCGGCTGGGAGCTGGTGGGCCTGTGCAGCTACCTGCTGATCGGCTTCTGGTACCCGCGCCGCTCCGCGGCCGTGGCGGCCAAGAAGGCCTTCCTGGTGAACCGCGTCGGGGACATGGGCTTCGCGCTCGGGATCATGGCCATCTGGACGCAGCTCGGCACGTTGAACATGCAGGCAGTCTTCGCCAGGTTCGCCAGCGTGCCGCACGAATGGCAGATCGCTATCGCCCTGCTGCTGTTCTGTGGCGCGGTCGGCAAGAGCGCACAGTTCCCGCTCCATGTCTGGCTGCCGGACGCGATGGAGGGCCCCACTCCGGTCTCAGCCCTCATCCACGCCGCGACGATGGTCAACGCCGGGGTGTACCTCGTGGCCCGCTGCAATCCGATCTTCGGCGCCGCGTCCGAGGTCATGGTCGTCGTGGCCGCGATCGGCATCTTCNNCACGGCTTCTTCAAGGGCCTGCTCTTCCTCGACTCGGGCTCCGTCATCCACGCCGTCGACGGCGAGCAGGACATGCGCAAGATGGGCGGCTTGGCCCGCAAGATCCCAATCACGTACGCGACAATGCTGATCGGCGCCGTGGCCATCTCCGGGGTTCCGCCGCTCGCCGGCTTCTTCAGCAAGGACGAGATCCTGGGCGGCGCATTCAAGAGCGGCTTCCTGTGGGTCTGGGCGATCGGGTTCGTCGTTGCCGGCATGACCGCCTTCTACATGTTCCGGCTCATTGGCATGACCTTCTGGGGTCCCAGCCACGTGGACCCGGAGAAGGAGCACCACATCCACGAGTCGCCGACGTCGATGACGCGGCCGCTCATCGTCCTCGCCATCCCGTCCGCGCTGCTGGGCCTGGCGATCGGCTTCCCGCCCGAGTCCGGCCTGCTCCACCAGTGGCTGGCGCCCGTCTTCGAGCACACGATCGCCGCCGGCGGCCACGCCGAGGCCGCGTACAGCTTCTTCGGAGTCGATGGCGCGCTGGCGATCGGCACCACGGCACTGGTCGCAGTCGCGATAGTGGTGGCCTGGCGATTCTTCGGCGTCGAGATCCCGGCATTGGGTCTGCGAACCGAGCCCCGGCCCGAGCAGGTCCGCGCCATCAGCGCGCGGCCGGGCCTGGCGCTCCTCTACAAGGGCTCAGCCAACAAGTGGTGGTTCGACGATATCAACCACCGGCTCTTCGTTGATTGGGGCGGGAAGCTCGCCGCGGCGGCGTTCTGGTTCGATCGGACCATCGTCGACGGCACCGTCAACGGCATCGGCACCGTCACCTCCGATGCCGGCCTCTGGATCCGCCGCGTTCAGACGGGCCGGGTCCAGAACTACGCGCTCGGCATCGCCCTCGGCCTGATCGTCATGGCTGCGGGCTATCTCGTGCTCGCGGCCAGGTAGGAGTCAAGAACGATGCCGATCCTGAGCCTGATCGCCTTCCTGCCGCTCCTGGGGGCACTGCTGATCGCCGTGCTGCCCGCCGGCAATCCCAACCTCGTTCGGCGCACGGCCCTGGGCACGGCCCTCGTCACGTGGGTCCTGTCGCTCCTGCTGCTCCTCTGGTTCGCCTTGGGCTCGGCCGGATTCCAGTTCAAGGAAACGCTCGACTGGATCCCCGCGTTCGGCATCCAGTACAAGCTCGGCGTCGACGGCCTGAGCGTCTTGATGGTGGTTCTGACCACGACCCTGAGCTGGATCAGCATCCTGGCCAGCTTCGGGCCGATCAAGGTCCGAGTGAAGGAGTACATGATCTCCTTCCTGGTCCTCGAGGTCGGGATGATCGGCGTCTTCNNGATGAAGTTCGTGCTGTACACGCTGGTCGGGTCGCTTCTGATGCTGGTTGCGATCCTGGCCACGGCGTTCACGTACCAGTCCGCCACGGGCGGGTGGACCGGCGCATTCGACTACGAGAAGCTCCAGGCGTTCGCGGCCGCGGGGTCGTTCGGCCACAACTTCCAGATGCTGGCCTTCCTGGCGCTATTCCTGGCGTTCGCCATCAAGGTCCCGATGTTCCCGTTCCACACCTGGCTTCCCGACGCCCACACCGAGGCCCCGACTGCCGGCTCAGTCATCCTTGCCGGCGTTCTGCTCAAGCTCGGGGCATACGGTCTGATCCGGTTTGCCGTCCCGCTCTACCCGTTCGCCGCCCATAGCTTCGCCTGGCCGATCATCGTCCTGAGCGTCATTGCGATCGTCTACGGAGCCGTCGTCTCTATCGTCCAGCCGGACCTCAAGCGCCTGATCGCATACAGCTCCGTGAGTCACATGGGCTTCGTGACGTTGGGCATCTTCGTCTTCACCGCCGCCGGCCTCCAGGGCGCGATCCTGCAGATGATCAACCACGGTCTCATCACCGGCGGTCTCTTCCTCCTGGTCGGAATCGTCTACGAGCGTACTCACGACCGATCGATCGAGAAGATGGGCGGCCTGGCGGCGATCATGCCGCTCTGGTCGACGGTCTTCGGCTTCTTCATCCTGGCCTCGATCGGACTGCCCGGGCTTTCCGGATTCGTGGGCGAGTTCCTGGTCTTCGTCGGCTCCTTCGCGTTTGCGCCGGGCATCGCGGTCGCCTCGATCATCGTCATGGTGCTGGCTGCCACCTACCTGCTCTGGATGTTCCAGCGGGTCGCCTTTGGGGCCGTGTCTGACTTCCTGACCGGCCTGGGCGACCACCTGACCGACATGAACCAGGTCGAGCTCGTCACCGTCGCCCCGCTTGCCGTGCTGATCGTCGTCTTCGGAATCTTCCCGAGCGTGATCCTCGACTTCCTGCGTGGTCCGATCCAGGCATTCCTTCTGGCCGCCGGCGTCGCGGTCGGCTGAGTGGAGACGCATCGATGAACTGGGCAGACCTCGGAACCATCGCTCCGGTCGTGTGGGCAGTCCTCGTGGCCGCGGCCGTGCTTGTAGTGGATCTGGCGTTGCCCGGACGCCGCGCGCCGGCCATTGCCGTTGCGCTGGCTGGGCTGGCTATCGTGGCCCTGGTGATCCTCTCGCTGGCCGGGCATACGGAGAGAGCCTTTGGGGGCGCCTACACCCTCGACAGCCTGACCACCTTCCTGGATATGCTCTTCCTGGCGATCGGGGCCATGACGATCCTCTTCGCCAACGACTACCTGGAGCCGCGCGGCCTGCCGATCGCCGAGTTCGCCGCGATCCTCATCTTCGCCGTGACCGGGGCGATGCTCATCGCCGGCTCGGCGGATCTGCTGCTCCTCTTCGTGGCCCTCGAGCTCATGGTCCTGCCAGGCTATCTGCTCGTCGGCTTCTCGCGACGCGATCCCAACTCGACCGAAGGTGCGATCAAATACTTCCTCCTGGGATCGTTCTCGAGCGCGATCCTGCTCTTCGGCCTGGCCTACGTGTGGGGCACCACCGGCAGTACCAGGGTCGATGTCATCGCCGTGGCGTTGACAAGGCTGGTGGCGACAGGCTCGATCCAGCCCGGGCTGGCCATGGGCCTGGCGTTCATGACCACCGGCGTCGCCTTCAAGATGGCCGCTGTGCCGTTCCACTACTGGACCCCGGACGCGTATCAGGGCTCGCCGACGCCCGTCACGGCGTATCTCTCGGTGGGTCCGAAGATCGGGGCCTTCGCGATCGTCCTGCGTCTGTTTGTGGAAGCGCTCGGCCCGCTCAAGGCAGACTGGCTGCCGGTCGTGATCATCCTGGCGGCCTTGACGATGACCCTCGGCAACCTGGTCGCGATCACGCAGGACAACGTCAAGCGCATGCTGGCCTACTCATCGATCGCCCACACCGGCTACATCCTGGTGGGCCTCGCCGCATATGCCGGCGGCCAGCACAGTGGCATCACGGCCATCCTCTTCTACGGCGTGGCCTACACCTTCATGAACATGGGTGCCTTCGCTGTGATCGCGGCCCTGCAGCACTGGCCCGGTGTGACGAGCCAGATTTCCACGTTCGCCGGTCTGGGTCGGCGCGATCCGTGGCTCGGTCTGCTGATGGCGATCTTCCTTTTGTCGCTGACGGGCATCCCGCCGCTCGCCGGCTTCTGGGCCAAGTTCTACGTGATCCTGGCCGCGGTTCAGGGCGGCGGTTGGCTGACGGTCCTGGCGGTTCTGGCCATGCTCAACGCGGCAGCCGCGGCGTTCTATTACCTTCGCGTCGTCGTCTACATGTACATGCGCGAGCCGGCGGAAGGGATCGAGGCCACGCGGCCCAGCCTGCTGTTCCGGGTGGGACTGGCTGCGACCGGCATCGTGACCGTGTTCATCGGGCTCATCCCCGTGTTCCAAACGCTGGCCAGCAACGCCGCAGACGTGCTGAAGGTCTAGCCAGGGACGAGGGAGACTGAGGCGCCGACCGACCGCTACGCGGTGTTCAGCCGTCTCCGAAGGGCGGGATCGTCACGGCCGGGTTGTCGCCTGCAGGGCCGGGCGTCGGGGTCGGTGTCAGGAGTGGCAACGGCGTTGGCGTCGCGGTCGGAAGGATCACCGGGGTCGGTCGGACCGGAGTCGCCACGACCGGGACGGGCGTCGCGATGACCGCGCCCGCAAGGAGCACCAGCGTGGTGACCACGCCCAGCAGCGCCGCAAAAATGAAACCGAATCGTCGAGCCATGGCATGAGGTTACCAGGAATCGGCCCCTCCCGGCGAGGGCCCCGGGCCGCCGAGGTCGCAAGCGCACCCGGGGCGCGAGGCGGTGTGGCGGGCTTCAAGCGTAACTTAAGGGTTGCGCCCGAGGCGTCTGGGTTGCGCGCCTGGTAGGATGCCGGCCAATGCTTCGACTACGTGAATTCGGTCAGAGGGTGTCAAGCACGCTGCGGCGCGCTGCGGCTTCTCGCCCCGTCCGGCTACTGCGGGCCCCGGCGCGGATCGTCCGGGACGTTGTGGGCGTGCTCCCCGCCCTGCTCGCCGGCGCGGGCGTGTTCCTGGTCGTGGCCGGGCTTTTCAACTACTTCACGCCCCCAGTTGTTGGCGACGCATCGCCCACGGCCACGGTCACCCCCTCACCCGTGGTCTTCACTAGCGTCCCTCCGGTCGCCACGGCCACGCCCCGGCGCTCGCCGACCGTCTCCCCATCTGGCTCCGCAGCGCCGTCGCCGACGTCCTCAGCCGACTGGGCGATCGCGACGCGGATCGCGATACCGGCCCTGAACATCGATATGCCGATCCAGAACGCCCCGGCCAACGAGCAGTTCCCGCTGTGCGATACGGCGGAGTACCTGACGCTGGGCAAAGCGTTCGCGTACCCGGGGGCGCCGCAGGCTGTCTACCTGTACGCGCACGCTCGAGTCAATATGTTCTGGCAGCTGCTCGTGAATTCGAAGGTGAACAACGGCGCCGCCATGATCGGGATGTGGGCCGAGGTCTACACCGACGACAACCAGCGCCACATCTACGAGATCGACCAGGTCATCCGCCACGTCCCGCCGAACACGTCGTTCGCGGACGCAGCCCTGGCTGCCACCACAGACGAGCTGTGGTTGCAGACGTCAGAGGGGCATGCGGACTCGTCGACCAAGCTGCAGGTGGTCGCAAAGCCGATCGGCGTGTTGGCCGCCTCCCAGGCCGACGCTCATCCCAAGCTCACGGGTAAGGTCTGCCCGGACGCGCCGCTGTGCACGGCTCCCGGCCAGGGCGGCTGCCGCAAGAGCTGACTCGGCGGCAGCACTCGCCGCCAGGAGGAACGCGCCACTCGGCCGGAGGGGGCCGTTCGCGGCGCCTAGGACGGCGTGGCGAGCCAGATCCCGCCCTGGCCCAGTAGCAAGTACTTCCCGTTGCCGAGGTCGATCAGGTTCTCGCCGGCTGGATACGGCCCCGTTGCGCCGAAATCGATGCGCTGCCAGTCCACGCCCCAGTCCGACGACACGTATACCGAGCCGCTCGCCGCCGCCGCAAACAGCGTCTTGCCGCCGACGAGCACGAGCGAGCGGAGATCCACTGGCGAACCGTGCGCGGCGGCTACGGCAGAGAACACCCCAGCGTCGCTGCCGATCAGTTCGGTTCTGCCATCAGCCGAGCTCTGGTCGGTCTTCGTCTGCCAGACGAGCAGGAGCAGCCTGCTGTCGCTGCCCGTTGCCACTCCGCTGATCGCCGGCCCCATCTGCGCCAAACCTGCGTCCCCGAAAGCCTGCGTCCACGCCTGGAAGCCATCGGTCGAGGTGAAGATCGGAAGCACTCCCTGCGGCTGGTAGCCGCCCGGAACTGGGTCGCCGGACATAAGGTAGGTGTCGGGTGACCCCATCACGAATCCCGCTCCGTTGACCGCAGCCTGAGTCCATCCGCCACTCCACGTAATGCCGTCAGTGGAACCCCAGAGGTACGTGCCCTCCAACCCTGCCGGCGCCGCGCCCGAAGCGTTCCAGCCGGCGGCCAGGAACCCATTCGGCCCCACGACAACGGTGAGGGCCGGCGCGCCCTTCACCGTCTCGTCGACCGGGCTCTCCCGCCAGCTGCTCCCGTCGGCCGAATAGAAGAAGCGAGGGTCAGATGTCTTGCCGGTAGCCGAAGGTCCGCCGGGAAGGATGGTGGCGCCCACCGCCACGAACCCTTTCGGGCCGCGGGTGATCCCCTTGAGGTCGACGGTCTTCGGGTCGATCGCGCTCGTCTGCTTCTCGGACCAGCGGAGAGCATCCCGGGAGGTCAGCAGGACACCCGTCCCGTCTGCGGACGGGCCGACGCCGAGATAGCCATCGGGGCCGCCGGCGACCGCTACCCGCGGCACGATCGAGCCTGTGCTCGGGTTCCCCGTCCAGATGAAGCCGCCCGCCGCGAAGGTCGGATTGGCAGACATGTTGTCGTTGCCGCGGATGCTCAGAAGTAGGCTGCTGGCGACGAGCCCTGCGACCACCGCGAACGCAATCACCGCGCCGCCGAAGGCGAGCCGCGGCACCCGCGCGGGCCACCCGAGCGACCGCCACAGCCGGCGCAGACCGAGCTCCCGATGAGCCGGCCGCGTCTCGGGCAGCTCGTGCAGGAAGTTGCGCAGCGACTGCGGAGCGTCGGGCTCCCGCCCTTCGGTGACGCTGCGGAGGCGGCGCTCGAGGTCCTCGTGGTTCATCGCCTCTCTCCTTGTCTCGGTCGCCCGGGGCCGGGTCGTCGGTCCATCCGCTCGATCAACGAAGGCTCTGTCGCCGGACCACGCGAGGCGCCGTCGACGAGCGAGCGCTCGCTGCGGCTCTTCTCGGCGGCTTCGCGAAGGCTTTTGAGGGCGTAGTGAAGCCGGGACTGCACCGTCCCGAGCGGGACGCCGAGCAGAGCGGCGATTTCCTGGAGCGGCAGGTCGCGCCAGAAGCGGAGGCCGACCACCACGCGCTGGTCGGGGTTCAGCACCTTCACCAGTCGATCGACCTCCGCGCGGGCGAGCGCAGCCCCGAAGGGGTCGTCAGAGTAGACCGGCAGCTCTTCGTCGAGTTCCTCGACCACGTGGCGGCGCTTCTTACGCAGCCGGTCGCGGCAGATGTTCACCAGGATCCGATCGAACCAGGGCTCGAAGCGATCCTTGTCACGCAATCTCGGCCAGGCCTGCCACGCGCGCGACAGCGCCTCCTGGACCGCGTCCTCCGCGTCGGGAGCGCTGCCAAGGAGGTAGCCGGCGAGACGGTATGAATCGTTGAGCAGCGGATCCGCCAGCTCGACGAAGGTGACCGAGCGGGCATCGGCGAGCCTCAATACCGCCTCCACCGTTCGCGCCTCCTGTCTCGAGTCGGCTGGACATCCCGGGGGCCTAGGCATCCAGACGAGACGGTCGGGCGCTTTGTTCAAAGGTCTTTCGTGACGGATCGGTTGGCGAGTCAGACCGGGATGGGTCCGCGGCCTGAACGTGCTGGAGCATCTTAGCGTCTGGTTGACGCTCCGCCTCGGGTGCAACCTATGGCAGGAGCGAAGGGACCGGCGGAATCGCGATCACGTGCTGGGAGCGGCTGGGTTGTTAGCTCGGCCCCAAATCCTCTCCCTCCCCGACGTCTGGATCGCGCCGGGGCCGCCTAGATCCAGTCGATCTTGTGCAGGATCGCGGCCGCAACGCCGGCGAGGAGGATGCACCCTGCGGTGACGATCCAGAATCCAGAACCCTCGTCCAGGCGGAAGGCGGCCTGGGCTTCGCTCATGCCGAAGATCCCGGCTACGGCGCCGATGCCGGCCACCACGACGGTCACGCCGGTCAGGCGCTTCATGATCAGCGACAGGTTGTTGTTGACCGTGGACAGGTATGTCTCGAGGGAGGCCGAGGCAAGCTCGCGATAGGTGTCCAGCTCGTCGGTCAACCGGATCAGGTGGTCGTAGGCGTCGCGGAAGTAGAGCCGGTTCTCGGCCGATATCGGTGTCTCCCCTCGGCTCGAAAGGACATTGAACATCTCGCGCTCGGGGGCCGTCGTACGGCGGACCTGGATCAGCTCGCGCTTGAGTTCGAAGAGTCGCTCGAGCAGGGCCCGATCCGCATTGGCGACGACCTCGTCCTCCAGCGCGTCGATCTCGTCTCCCAGCTTGTCCAGAATCGGGAAATACGCGTCGATCGTGTCGTCGCAGAGGGCCCAGAGCAAGAAGTCCGCGCCGCGTCGCATCGCAGCCTCGAGACCCAAGCGCATATGGTGCGTCGCGCGCGGATCCCACCACCGGCTGTGGCTGCTCAGCAAGACCCGCCCGCTCAGGACGAAATCGAGCTCGCGGTCGTAGACGCTGCCGTCGTCGAATCCGAGCGAGAAGACGACCAGATGGAGCATCTCGCCCATCTGTTCGAGCTTGGCCCGCTGGTCGCGCTCGGCCAGGTCCTCGACGAGCAGCGGATGAAAGCCGAGGATGCGGCCGACTTGCGCCAGCCGTGCCGGCGTGGCCCCGCACAGATCGACCCAGACTCGAGCCTCGGTCGAGCTCACAGCGCGCTCGAGTTCCGCCATCGCCGCCTCACCCTCGACGTCGCAGAGGAGATCGCCTTCGAGCGAGACGACGCGAATGACCGTGCCGTCGGCTGGAATTGCTTCCGCGGCCGCTGGGCCGGCGGCCGGCTCCGCGGTGTGGACCGCCCGCACGATCGGGTCGTCCGCCTCAGAAGGCGATCGGTTCGTCATGCGTCTCCTCCTTCGTCGGGCCTTCCCCTTCCGTGTCCTGGCCGCGGCCCTTGTTTCGCAGCGCTAGAGCCGGAACGACGGCTATGGCGGTCACCGCCGCCGCCACCAGGAAGATGCCGACCATGATCGATGCCGCCTTGCTGGCCGCCCAGTTCTCCAGAGCCTGGGCCACAAGGCCGTCGCGCATGGGTCGGTCGCGCAGGTACGCCGGAATGTACTGCTTGTATCCATCGCCCGATCCGTAGATCTCGTTGGACAGACGGGTGATCGTCGTCGAACCATAGGCTGTCAGCGCGGCCATGCCCACGGCCATGCCGATCATCCGGGCCACTGTGACCGTCGCCGAGGCGGCGCCGAAGGCCCGCCTGCCGGCCGCCTCAACGGCCGCCGTCGAGCGCGGCGTCACGGTCAGCCCGAAGCCAAGGCCGAAGACCGCCGCGGAGAAGGCAAATGCGTCCGTCGGAGCGCCGGCAGTCCACGTCGACATCCACAGCAGACCGCCCGTGCTCAGTGCGAGGCCGGCGAGAGTCATCAGGCGCAGCGAGAAGACGCGGGTCAGGAATCCGGACAGCAACGCCCCCAGAGCCATGGCCCCGGCCAGCGCCCCCAGCACCACGCGCTGCTCCGCGGGACCGCCGTAGAGGACGCGATCCACGAAGACAGCCCCGCCCACGATAGCGGTCGCCATGCCATATCCGGTGATCAGGGAGACGAGCGCCGCCGAGCTGAAGACACGATCGGCGAAGAGACGCGGGTCGAGAAACGGATCCGGGCGGCTCAGGCCGTGGACGACGGCGGCAAGGAGAGAGATGGTGCCCGCGGCAAGGAGACCGCCGACGGCCAGCACGATCGGCACTCCGAAGACGTCGTCGCCGCTGCCGACGAGGGTGGTCCCGAAAAGGATGCCGGCCAAGCCCAGCGTGAAGAGCAGGGCGCCGAGCAAGTCCAATCGGGCCGGCACGCGTGGCGTGTCCCAGCCCGAGCTGGCCGCCCAGGCGATGACGAGGCCGCAGATGCCGATCGGGACGTTGACGTAGAAGACCCAGCGCCAGGCCGGCGCAACGATCGTCACCAGCGGGCCGCCGCTGACGCCGAACTGCGCGAGAGCGGTTTCGGGGTGGACAGTTTCGAGTACAGCGGCGCCGACGAACGGCCCTGCGGCCATGCCCAGGAACGTCAGGGCGCCGATTATGCCCAGAGCCCGCGGCCGGGCCTGTCCCTCGAACAGATGCGAGGCGGCGGCGGTTGCGACGGGGATGAGCGCGCCGCCGCCAACCGCCTGGACGAGCCGCGCGGCGATCAGCTGGTCCAGGTCCTGCGCGATCCCCGCCAGGAACGAGCCGACGGTGAATACGCCGAGGGCCGCCAGGAAGAGGCGGCGAGCGCCCCAAGTGTCGGTGAGGCGGCCCGCCAGCGGCATAGTGACAACGTAGATGAGCAGGTAGCCGTTGATGATCCACGAAGCCTTGCGCAGGTCCGCCCAGTTGGCCACCGTGGCCAGGATCTGGGGCAACGCCACGGCCGTGACCATCAGCTCGAGCCCGGCCAGGAACACACCGACGCCGAGCACCGTCAAAAGCAAATACGAGTAGCGCCGCTCCATGACGGTGAGTGTAGGGGAGGCCGCAGGAAGCGCGGGGGCGGCAGGTGCAGTGGCGGTGCGATTGGGCCACCCGGACCGGTCGGGTTGCTTGACAGCCCTTGCCGGCCGTCATAGCATCAATCGACCTTTATATAAGGGCTAGATCGAGCGCGGCGCCGTCCGCTTCCATTGACGCACGAGCCGCTGAGCTGGCCACCCGCACCTCCCATACGAGGCCTCGCATCTTGCCCTCGCCCGCACACTTCCGGGGCACCGTCGCCGCCATCGTCGATCAGCCCGACGACCTGCGGGAACTCCGCGTCTTCCACAAGGCTCTCGCCGACGTGAACAGATTGCGGATCGTGAGGCGACTGGCAGAGGGACCTGCAACCGTGGGGGACCTGATCGAAACCGTCGGCCTCAGCCAGCCCCTGGTCAGCTGGCACGTCTCGCGCCTCAAGGCTGCGGGCGTGGTCGAGACCCGGCGCATGGGCCGCGAGGTCTTCTGCCAGCTGCGGCCGCATGTCTTCGATGAGGTAGCCGCGCGCGAGCGGACTCTGCTCGGCATCGCTCCGGACATAGCTCGCTCCGTCGAGGCTCACTGATGGGCGATCAGTCGTTCATCTCCCAGGCGACGCGGGGCCGCATCCGCGGCGCTGTGACGCCGATCGCCCTGGCGGCGGGCAAGATCGGCCTCACGCCCAACGCCTTGACGGTGATCGGCTTCCTGATCTCCGGCGTCGCCGCGGCGGCGGCCGGGGCCCAGCTGTGGATTCCCGCCGCCGCCCTGGTCATCTTCGGCGGCTCGTTCGACATGCTCGACGGCGGGCTCGCCCGCGCCCAGAACCGCGTCACCAGGTTCGGGGCTTTCCTTGACTCCACCCTGGACCGCTGGGGCGAGGGAGTCGTCTACATCGGAATCGTCGCCGGTGCCGCGACCGAGGGCTTCGTGACGGGCGCGGTCCTGGCTGCTGCGGCGGCCGTCTGCAGCTTCCAGGTCAGCTACACCCGGGCCAAGGCCGAGAGCCTGAACCTCCACGGCGAAGTGGGCATCGCCCCGCGCGCAGAGCGGCTGGTCCTGCTGACCGTCGGCCTGATCGCCACGGGCCTGGACGGCGGGACCCTGCCCGGAGCTCGCGGGCAGGTCTGGCTCGCCGTCGCCCTGGGCATCATCGTGGCCACCGCCTGCATCACCGCGCTGCAGCGCACGTGGCACGTTCGTTCGCAGCTACGAAAAGAGGAGCAGGCAGCACGGTGAGCGAGAAGATCACGCGCCCGGCCCGGCAACGCGGCGGCAATCCAGCGGTCGAGGCCACGTGACGCGCGAGCGGCTGGCTGCAGGCTCCGGGGCGGTGGGGGATGACGCCGGCGTCGCAAGCGAGCCGGAATCCTCAAGGCGAAATGGACCCGCGAAACTCAACGGTGCGACCGGGAATGGCCAGGCAGCGCCAACCAGGGCCTTCGAGGCGCCGCACAAGCGCGAGAAGGAGACTTTCCTCACGCGTCTGGCGGGCCAGATCCTGCTGAGCTTCTGGCGCACCTCTTCGTGGGTGCTGGGCCACCTGCCGGCCGGCCCGGTGTTCCGCGTGGGCGGGTGGCTGGCGATGATTGGCTACGCTGCCAGCCCAACCCGTCGCCGCTGGCTTCGCGCCAACTTCGGCCACGTCCTGGGTGTGTCCCCAGACGACAAGGCCGCACACCGACTGGCCCGAGCCGCATATCGCAACTACGCCCGCTACATCATGGAGCTGATGCGCCTGCCATGGCTCACGACAGCGCAGGTCGACGCCCTCCTCGAGGTTCGCAGCCTCGATCGGTTCCTGGAGATCTACAAGGAGTCCAAGGGGACCGTCCTGGTCGCCGCACACCTGGGCAACAACGAGGCGGTCGCGGCA
>PMKN01000070.1 GCA_003158675.1 Chloroflexota bacterium
GGCCGGCGGCGCGGGCGTGGCCGTCGGCGCGGGCGTGGCCGTCGGCACGGGCGTCGGCACAGGGGTGGCGGCCGCCGCGACGACGAAGGTCCGGAAGGCGTGGTCCTGACTGCACGCGAGGCCCTGGTGCGCAGCGCTCCATGCCACGAGGGTCATCCATGACGTCGGTGAGTAGTGCGGGTCATAGATGAGAGCCCGCCCCGGGAGGTAGTTCTCGGTGCAATCGCCTGCCCAGTTGATGTAGAGCGAGGTGGCGGCCTGTGCCTCGATCGCGTAGACCGTACCCGCGACGACACCCGTGGGAGTCGAGAACGTCACGTCGTTCCAGGCACCCGTTGAGGTCGCCCGGAGCGTCTGGGTCGCGAGCGCTTGCGATCCCGTCGGGATGCCGCTGCCGTCCGTCGCCCAGATGCTGAGCGTGAGATCGGGATCGGGTCCGGGAACGGTCCCGCCAGATCCTTCGATGTCCAGGTAGACCGAGACCGTGTCGAGCGTGCCGGTCGTACCGGCCTGGAATGTCTGAGCGTGGATGTAGAGGCTGTCCCACACCCAGCCATTCTCCGACGTGTCCTCCTGGTGCTGATCGAGAGTGCCGGCTATCGCGGCGACCCTGGGCGGGCATGCCAGAAATGCGAGCAGCAGGACCGGTAGAACTAGTGCCGCCAAGCGCTTCATAAGTCCTCCTCCAGACCGAGACACGAGGGGACTGACGGGCATCGCGGTCAGATGATTGCGGGACATCGCCTATCTACATCCCGGTCGGGAGTATGTCAATCAATTCGCCGACGTTCGCCCAGTCTTCAGCCCCACCAATTGGCCGGGGTGGTGCCGCAGCACATGCCGCCGCGAGAGACAGCGGCGTATCGCCGACACTTCGCCAGTGGCATCGGCGGCCAGCGGTTCGACCTAGGTCGGCCAGCTTAGACCCCGCGTCGGGAGCGTTGCTGGAGTGCGAGAATGTGGCCAAGCGCAGGAGGCTTGGACACGTGGCCCACATCTGCCCGCCGGGACCTCGCCTAGCTACTGGCAAGACCGGCCCATGTCGAAGCATCCCGAGGGAGGAACAGAGATGACCAGACGCAGTGTGGGAAGCCGCGTTCTGGCGAGCCTCGCCATCGCTGTCTTGCTGGCCGGTTGCGCCGGGGGCTCCCAAGGACCGAGCGCCGCATCGAACGCCAGCAAGCAACCCGCCGCACCCACGCCTGCCGCGCAGTCGGCCGTGCCCACGGCCGTCACGCAGCCCGGCGAGTCCGCCGTCACGGCTACGGCGATGCCGGCCCACGGAACCGCAGGCTTCAGCGCCACCGGATCGATGAATGGCGCTCGCATCTACCACACCGTCACGCTGCTCGCCGACGGCCGAGCCCTCAGCGCCGGAGGAAATGGCACCGCGGGGGCGCTCGCATCGGCCGAGCTCTACGACCCGGCCACCGGCAAGTTCAGCCCGACTGGCGCGATGGCCACCGCTCGCCAAAGCCACACCGCCACGTTACTCGCCGACGGCCGCGTTCTCATCGCCGGAGGATTGAGCAGCTTCGCGGTGCTCGCCTCGGCCGAACTCTACGACCCAAAGACGGGGACCTTCAGCGCGACCGGCTCGATGACGACCGCTCGCGAGGTGCACACCGCGGTCCTGCTCTCCGACGGTCGCGTGCTCATCGCCGGAGGGTTAGGTGAAGACATGAACCCCCTTGACTCGGCCGAGCTCTACGACCCCAAGACGGGGACCTTCAGCGCGACCGGCTCGATGACGACCGCTCGGTTCAAGCACACCGCGACCCTGCTGGCCAATGGCCACGTCCTGATCGCCGGAGGCGGGAACGGCTCCGAGAATGGGGCCTCGGCCGAGCTGTACGATCCCCAGAGCGGCACGTTCAGCTTGACGGGCTCGCTGGCAACCGGCCGCAACCTCCATACCGCCACTCTGCTCGCCGACGGCCGGGTCCTGATCGCCGGAGGGGACAATCTGAGTTCTTCCGGCGCCCTGGCCTCGGCCGAGTTGTACGACCCGGCGACTGGCAAGTTCACCACGACCGGCTCGATGAGCACCGCACATCTGGACCATACCGCCACGCTGATCGCCGGCGGCCGAGTTCTCGTCGTCGGAGGCACCAACGGCTCAATGTGGCTGGCCTCGGCCGAGGTATATGACCCGGCCACCGGCACGTTCAGCCCGACCGGCTCGATGTCCACGGCCCGCAATGGCCATGCCGCCACGCTAATGGCCGACGGTCGCGTCCTCATCGCCGGCGGTGGGAACGACACGTCGGCCTATCTCGCTTCGGCTGAGTTGTACCAGCCGTAGCTGTCCGCAGCAGTACGAACTGGTTCGCAGCGGCCATGGCCTTCGCTTCGGCGCGGTCGCGGCGCTCACGCCGCCCCGACGATGCGGCGGGCCGTCATGGGGTCGCGGTCCATTGCAGCAGGATCAGCGAGGTCTGGTTGGACCCGCTGTGAGTGGACCAGAGCTTGAGCACGCCGTCGCCGTTGGCTATCGGTTGGGGATCGGCGGCATAGCCCAGCGTGTCTCCGTCGAGGGTGGGCCCGGCCGCGATCTTGGTCGGAGTGGAGCCGTCGATCGGGTAGCGCCACAGCTGGTCCTCCGGCGTGCCCTGATCGCTGTTGGCAAAGACGTCGACGTAGACCGCCTTGGCGTCGCCCGCGACGGGCTCCCCGCCGGTCTGGACAGTCGCGGCGGGCGACCCGGCCGAGGTGAAGTACTGGGCCGTCTTGCCGCGGTCGGGCGAGACCCACAGCCCGGTCCCGCCGGGAACGGCATAGCTGGGCATGGTCCCCAAGGAGTCGGGGGCGGTCGAGCCGATCGTCAGCCGCCAGTAGTTGCTGTCGGTGTCGAAGAAGAACAGCGCGCCCTGCGAGTCGAGCAGGTTCAGGCCGAGGATCGGCACCTGAACGCTCGTCCCGGGCGCGTTCGTCGTCGGGTCGATGCGGGTGATCACGGCGCCCAGATTCGTGGAGATGTCCACCTTGCTGGTGTCGACGAACCAAAGGGCGTCGCCGTCGCTGACCATCGGCGGGGCGTCGTCGAACGGGCTGCACGGCGTTGTCACCGTCGCCTGCTCGGCCAGGGTCGTGGCGTCGTAGCGCGTGACGCTGCAGTTGCGGCCGTTCGCGTCGGTCTTGATGCCAGGCAGCCAGACGGAGCCGGCGGCGAAATGGACCGGCGTCAGGGCCGCTACGTCCACCTGGGTGGCGATATTGCCGCTCTTCGTGTCGAAGGCAATGAGACTGAACTTGTTGTCAACGGTCTGGACCGACAGGTAGGCGGTGTCGTCGGGGCCGAGGGCGTAGCCGCCGATCCGCGTGCCCTGGGTTACGGTGACCGCGCCACTCACGGTGCCGGGCGCGGGAGTGTCGGACGGAGCCGGCGGAGGCGTAGGCGTCGCCGCCTCGACGCCGGTGTCGTAGAAGGTCTGCGTCGCGGCGTAGGTGTCCGCGAACCCGGCCTGGCCCGTGACGCCGACGTCGAAGACACATTCGTCGTGGAGTCCCTGGTCGGTGATGGCTGAGCAGGCAGAGGTGCCGGCCGCAGTCTGATCGGAGGAAAGGTCGGTCAGGGTCTGGTACTTCGGGGCGTCTGGGTATGGCTTGACCGTATACGAGGCCGTGGTCTTGCCCGAGTCGTAGTCAAACAGGGTCGTGGCGTCAGTCAGGCGCCAGGCGTCGGCGAACTGGCCGTACAGAACGGCGGAGTACTGTGTTGCGTCGGTTTCGGCCGGCAATCTCGTGCCGTCGGGCAGTGCGGGCACGCCGAGTCCGCCCGGAACGACGGGGCCGAGGAGGCCCACGCCACTCGTCCTGAGGGACTCCGAGGGGCTGATCTGGGCGTTGATGCCGTACGGACCCACCGACACGGCCCAGAGTTTCGTGCCGTCGGCGAAGTCGATCTCGAAACCATTGGCGATGGCGGCGATGCGCGCCCCACCGCCGAGGTCTTTCGGCTCGGCGGTCAGGTCGAGCGGGCTGCCGTCCAGATGAGCCTCGAGGCCGTTCTGGGTCATATAGACGCCGACACGGTGGCTGCCCACCTTCGCGGCGATAGCCGTGTTGATCGAGGCGTAGCCCTTCCCGACCGGCTCCTGGCGGGCCTGGATGTCGAGGCTACCGTCCGCCGAGTTGAGCAGGGTGAACTCGCCGGCGGCCTGGAAGTCGTAGCGATTCTTGCTGACCGTGAGCATGTGCGGGTCGCCGTTGGAGTTGGTGCAGTTGGACCCACACGGCCCCTTGTTGGTCTGTGGCTGGGGCGCCGGCGTGGCCGGGCGCTTGCACAGGTCTTCGAGCGTGCTGCTCATGACCGTGTACTTGGTACCTGGGTCGGGGGCGTTGGGGGCGTTGACGGCCACGATGGCAGGGATCGACAGCTGGTGGGGGGCGACGTCCTGGCCCGCCAGAGCGGTCCCGGCGGGACACACGCAGCTCTCGACGGTGCAGAAGCTCTCCGACTGGAAATCGACCGAGATGTGGCCTTGGAAGTCATGGACGCTGGCCAGCCCGTAGGTGGCGATGGTCATCACCTCGCCCGAGGTGGCGTTGACGCTCAGCAGGGTGTTTGATCGCGAACCAAGGATGCCGTTCCAGCCGGGCGCGGCCAGCGCCGTAATCTCGTGTTGCAGAGCGCTGGTATCGACCGGAGCGCCGAGGCCTGGCAGGACCCAGGGATCCTGCCAGGCGGAGTTGTTCACGTAAGACTCCGCCCAGTGGGCCCGGACGTCGCTGTCGTCGCCGTGCAGGACGTAGATAAAGGCGTCGGATCGATTCAGCGAATTGGCCGCGGCCTTCCAGGCGGTGGCCATCTTGCCCCACAGGTCGCGGCCCAGGTGCGCGAGCAGGGCGTAATAGCCCATCGCGTCGTAATTGCGGTTCGTGAGGGAGACTTCGGCCGTCAGGTAGTCTTGCCACGCACCGGCGTCGCCGGGCCCGACGGTGCCGGTGTCGTCCACGGCCAGGTAATCGGCCGTCCCCTCCATGATCCAGCTCGGCATGGCCGCCGAGTTGTAGATGTCCCCCACGACGGCGAACTGGTAGCAGTGGATCAGCTCGTGGGTAAGCATGACGTGAAGCACGGAGCCGACCTGGTCGTTCGCCGTCCAGGCCGCGTTGCCCCAGGCGTTCCTATAGACGGTAACGTTGCAGGGTGAGTAATGACCGTCGGACCAGGCCGCGTCGTGCGTATCGAGGGGCGTCTTGCCGCCGACGGTGTCGGTCAGGGTGAGGGTTACGTCCGGGGTCTGCTCCGGGCCGGAGTTGAGCACGGGCACGCCGAGCTTGTTGCCCAAGTGGACGATGATCGAGGACATGTCATCGGCGATCGCCACGGCGAGATCCGGCGACACGTCCGGCGCCACGTAGGTCTCGAACGGGACGCCGAGGGGCCCATTGAGGTCGAGCCGGGGCGGCTCGGGGCGGACGAGCGAGCGGTCGACGAGGGCTCGTGCGACCGCGACGCCGCTGTTGGCGGGGGCCAGACCGGGCGCGAACTGGGCGACTCCGGGCGCGAACGCGGCAGCCGATGGGGCGGGCGTCATCTGGTGCGTTCCCCTGGTCGTTTCGGGCGGGAGATAGCGATCGATCACTGCCTGCTGGGCGGCGCTCAGCTGGTTCCAATTGGACTGCACCCAGCGCATCGCACCAGTCCCCGAGACGGGGGCGTCGCCGCCTTCAACGCCCGACGGCACGACCACGTCTGGGATATCGACCGTGTAGAGGTAGGCGAAAGCCTCGAGCGCGGTCTGCTTGGGAACCGTGCCGTCCGTGATGCCGCTGGTGATCTTCTGCCAAATCGTGGTCTGCGGAGCGGGCGAGAGCCACTGCGGCAGCTCTACTGCGACGATCGCAGCCACTGCGACGAGCGCAACCGCGATGACCAGCCATCGACGTCGTAGCCGGCGCCGAGGCGGCGTTTGGTCGGCTGGCGAAGTGCCTGCGGCGCCGGGGTAGTCGGCCGGACGGCCTGCGGAGGGCTCGGCTGGCTGGGTTGAGGCGCTGCGGCTGGCCACGGGCTGACCTCGGCTCGTTGTCCGGCGGGATCCTTGCCTGCGATCAATCGGGCAGCGCCCACCGACCTTCTCGGGTCGATCCTGACCTCCCCGAGGGATGTGTCAATTGGCCTACCCGTTCGACCCACGAGCCGGAACCGGCCGCCCGCCAGGTGGGGCCGGGCCGACGGGGCGTCGCAACACGGGCAGCCCTTCGGCCGACTGGCGCGCCTTCTGCCAAGCCAGCGGTGGCGGGCGGCCGCCCACTCGCGGAGCCGCTATCTGCTTCGAATGCGCCTTACGACTGACATGACTGCAAGCTCACTCTGGCAGCTTCGAATCTGGCGAACCGGGATATCCCCGTAAGCCAGAACCGAACCGTCGCCGAAGCTAGTCCGTAGACCGTCGATCGTCTCCAATTCGATCCCGCCGCTCTACACCACGACGAGGCGACTACGCCACTCCGACGAGCGGTACGGCAGAACTCCCCGGAGCAAGCATCCAAGTGCCCGACCATTCAGATAGGTTTGTGCCTACCCGCTCTCCCATTGATCGACTCAACTTTCGGCAGCCTGCGCTCCGGCATCATGATGCTATGATGCAGGCATGGCAAAAGTACGAACCACACTTACGGTAGATGCGGACCTGCTGCGCGCCGTGAAGGTGCGCGCGGCGCGCACCGGAAAGGGTGACAGCGAGGTCATCGAAGAGGCTCTCCGGCGCGACCTCGGCCTGGATCTCCTCGATCGCATCTGGGCCTCGAACAGATTCGCGGAGGATGAGGCGCTGGCCTTAGGCGTCGAGGCGCAGCATTCGACTCGTCCGCCGCGGCCGTAGCCCGTTGCGCGCCATCCTCGATGTCAACGTCCTGATTTCGGCGCTGATCTCCCCATCCGGCAGCCCGGCGCGGCTCCTGCTCGCCTGGCAGGAGNNTGCGGATGCCGACGCCTTCGTGGCTTGGCTGTCGCGAACCGCTCTCCTCGCCCGCGAAGCGACCGTCCCTCCACCGATTCACGCGGCCGACCCCGACGACGACTACCTGCTCGCGCTGGCGGCCGAACAACGTGCAGTGCTGGTCAGCGGGGATGCACACCTGCTCGTGCTGGCCGGTGATTATCCCATTGAGGGACCGGCGGACTTCCTCGCGGCCATCCTCGGAGCAAACGACTCGATCACGAGAGCGAGCCAGAGGTCCTAAGACGGACCGCGGCCTCAGCTCTGGGCGAGGTCTCTGGACCGCCGACTACACGACCTCGACGATCAGCCGGGAAGTCGGCTCAATCTCGTATCTCAGGTTGGAAAGCGTGGCCGCCACTCCTGTCGGGCGCGCAATGACACCTGTTCTATTTGCGTCGCTTCACGGCGGGCGCGACTACCGCTCGGCCGTCTTCTTGAGATCATCCAACATCGGTCCCCAGTTATCCTTGGCCATCGTATCCGCCTCTGCCTGGGTGGCGTTGTTGTCCTGGGTAAGGGTCAGGATGGTCTTGCCGTCCTTTTCCGCCAGTTCGTACGTGACAGTGTGGTAGTTCTCAGGCTCGTCCGGACCGCCGCCCATCGGGCTCCAGTGGGTGTATTTCAGAAGCTTGTCAGGCTCGACCTCAAGGACGGTGCCCTTGTCCACGTAGGACTTGCCCTTCCATTCGCCCCTCCAGGCGATCGGGCTGCCGACCTTCCAGTCCGTCGTGAGGTTGGTCCCATGCATGTACTGCTTGACTTTGGCCGGATTCGTCAGCGCGTCCCAGACCTTGGCCTTTGAGGCGTCTATCGCGACCCTCGAGACCGCTTCAAATCCTCTCGCCACCTGTTGCCTCCTTGTCGTCTCCACGCCGCACGGCGCGTGACGTTCGTTTGATCGTACCGTAGGCGGCCGATCGGGCGGCGGCTCGATCTGGCGGAAAGGCTCACAATCGGTTCCTAACAAGGAAGGGCCCTGTGGTGAAACTCAAGGCGAATGAGCGTGCCAAGCTTCCAGCAAAGGACTTTGGTCTCCCTGAAAAGGCGCGCTCCGCGGAGGCGAAAAAGGAGACAGGAAACTACCCGATGCCAGACGAAGGCCACGCGATCAGCGCCAAGCGGCTCTCGCGTATGCAGCGTGAGAAAGGCAACCTCACGAAGGACGAGTTCGATCGTATCAACCGGAAAGCTGACGGAATCTTGAGGACGAAGTCGGAGGATTGACCCAAGCTCAGGTCAGCTCGTTAATCACGGCTGGATGGGCTGCCTATTACGGTGCAGCGGACACGTGGAGTTCGCGCCTCAAATAGCCGGCGACCACCGCGCCTCTTTGTGTCGGCGCGGTCTGTTGTTTCGATCACCGACTGGCTTCGACTTCCGCCGCGCTCGCGCCTTCGGTCGCGCGTCAGCGCGGTCTGGCGACGTCCTGCAACTTGCCGAGGCCCTGCTGCGCGCCACCTTTGATCTGCTTGGCCTTGCCTTTGGCCCGCAGGGACGAATCGTCGGTCAGCTTGCCGAGCCCCTCTTCGACCTTGCCGGTGGCCTTGTTGATGGAGCCTTTAGTGCTCAGTCCGGTCATCTGGATACTCCGTTTAGCCAATGCCCGCCCATCTAGTTGTGGGTCGATGGCTATTTGATCCTGGGCCTGCCGCGCGCTTGTCGCGAGGATGAGAACCCTCCCCGCGAGGTCGCGAACGTTGGCGGTCATGGCCGCAGGGCTCGGAGATCGCCAGCCGCCGGCGCGAGCCCGTCGGACCCGGGTCGAGGGCGGGAAATGTCATGTGGCCCAGCGGGTTCTCATCCTCTCAACGATTGCTAGATGCGGCCCAGACTCAGGTTCCGTCGCCAAGGCGACACCGAGAGCGACTAACCCGAATGCGAGGACTCATCCTGTGACACCCGCCGCCACAACTCAGGCCCCGGTCCGGGAGCGTACCGAACGCGCCCTTTCACCACAACCACACCTTGGTCAGCACGGCAAGGAAGTCCAGCCGTTCGGAACGCTCCGCCTCGTGCCGATCGCTCTTTCGGCGGAGGCTCGCACGGAGAGTGTCCAGCTCTTGAACGGCCTGCTGGCCGACACGACCATCCTCTATGCGCTGTACAAGAAGCATCACTGGCTGGTTTCCGGACCGACCTTCTACCAGCTCCATCTGCTTTTCGACAAGCACGCAGGTGAGCAACTGGAGTTCGTCGACCTGCTTGCGGAGCGGGTTCAGAGCCTTGGCGGCATCGCCGTCGGCGATCCCCGGCATGCGGCCGAGCTGACTCGTATCGAGCGACCGCCCAACGGCGCCGAAGAAACGCCAGTGATGCTCAGCCGACTACTCGAAGCGCATGAGACGGTCATCACCGCCCTGCGAGATGCGATCGAGGCCACCGCCAAGAATGGCGACTGGGGTTCAAACGACCTGCTTATGAGCGACGTTCTGCGCCGCCACGAGCTTCAGGTGTGGTTCATCTCGCAACACCTTGTCGACGTGCCATTGGTCGAGGCATAGGAGCGATCCGGCGGAAGCCATACCGGCCTCGACCGCCTTCATATGGAGCCCTCGAAGCTAGGAGTACGTCATGAGCACCTGGGATCTTGCCCCAGTCCATTCCGAAATCGAATTCGCTGTCAGACACATGATGGTGACCAC
>PMKN01000033.1:0-130 GCA_003158675.1 Chloroflexota bacterium
CGGGCGGTCGTACGCCGCCGAGCCTGACGTCCTCGTCAACGAACTCGCCGGGGACACAGCAATCCAAGCGGCGGACACGCTCTTGCTCACCGTTCCGAACCAGCTGGGCGTCGAGTACAACGCCCACGCC
>PMKN01000033.1:167-3905 GCA_003158675.1 Chloroflexota bacterium
ACCGACTGAGCTACTCCCGCTCGCGAGCCTTACTTTGTTAGGACAAGCTACCCGTAAGAAGAACCGCCAGCCTAACAAACAGTGGGTCAGATGAGCATTTGACCGTCGCGGCGGCCAAAGCTCGATTAGCACCACGCTCGTAGAGCGTATAACTGTAGCCGATCACGGGCGTTTCACGCTCAGCGCACAGCGTCTAATTACACGCTGTCGCTCTTGAGCTTCGAAGCCGATTTGTTCGAGTCCGCGGTTGGCGAACCTAACCTCGCGGCGGGTTGCGCGCCTTCGCGCCTCATAGCCCATCCGACTGAGCGGGGGCAATGCCGTACCAACTGCCGCAAGAGACTGCCCATTTGGAGCGGACTGGCTGTCAGGCCGAGATTGCGGTGGCGAAGAGGCGCGTTCGGCTACTGAAGCCCTTCGCCGAACTCCAAAAGCTGACGCTGTCGAGCATTCCCTGGCTGCGCCGGACTGGCGCGGATTTCATTGTTCCTCTGATCTCGGCAGCCGAGAACAGGAGAACGATTCCGGCCGTGGAGACCTCGGTCGATATCGTCAGGCAAGAGTGAATCGAGGCACCACTACCGAGAGTGTCACGGCGACCCGCCAGCTGCGTGGACTTCATCCGGCCTCCCCTGAGACTAGCCACTACCACCGATCAGCTCACACTCGGGACCGCCAGTCCAAATCTGAGCAGAACTGGCCAGTCCGTCGTCGCCAGCCGCGCTTTGCTACAGAGCCATCAGCACAACGAAGACGACGTATCCGCCGATGATGACGGCGCCGCTTCTGCGATCCAGCCCCCGCCCCAGGTATGCCAGAGCAAGAGCCGCGCACGTCAGGGCCGTATAGGCCGCGGCCACGAAGAAGCCCGCTCCGGCGGCCGACGCCAGACCCAGGATCGTGCCGGGCAGAAGCAGCCCCACGATGACGTTGAAGACGTTGCTATTGAATGCTTCGCTGAGGGTTGCGGCACCACGTCCGCGCGACGCCAGGTAGACCGCCGCAACGAGATTGGGGAGGCTGGTAACGGCTGCGAGGATCAGGCCGCCCACAACTATCTGGGATAGTCCCGCCGCTGCGCCCAGAGTGATCGCCTCCTCTTCCATCGCGGCGCTCGCCGCGATGACAACCAGCAGCGCCGCGATCGCCACGATCGCGTCACGGCCATCGCCGCGGCGAGGCCGTATGGCCATAGAAAGCTCCGCCTCCTCCTCGGCGATGGCGCGAGCCAGCCATTCGGACCATCTCGACGGCAGTCGCAGCCGACGGCGCGCCGCCGGATGCTCCGCGCTCACGGCCACGTAGGGCACAAAGGGGACAAGGGCGAGCAGGAGCCCGACGGCGGGAGGAATCGAACCGGCGACGACGGCCAGGCTGAGGCCCGCCATCCATAGTGCGACGGCTCCCTCGAGGACGATCTCTCGTCGTTGGAAGGCGATGCGACCGGCTACGACCGCGCTGAGTCCCAGGAGCGCGGCAAGGTTGAAGACGTTGGAGCCAAGCGTCACGCCTANNCCCGCGATCGCGGTAACCGATGAGGTGATCTCTGGTCCGTCTGCAGCGAGCGCCGCAATGAGACCGAGGAGTGCCTCGGACACTCCAAGCCGCTCGCCGACCCGCTCCAGACGCGACACCAACAGCACGCTGGCGGCGAGGCTCAGGAGGGCGCTGAGCGCGAAGACTCCCAACTCCATCACGCCTCCCGCACTCGCCGCCACCTATGCGGCCTGTTCGTCTCAGTGTGACCGAAGCCCTTCGGGCTCAAGTTTCGAGTCGGGCCCTCACGATTTCTCGTTGAGTACAGAGACGACTCCAAATCGGGCGCCCTTGGCAATGACCCGGTCGAAATCCGCCATCGAAGCGAGTTCCGTCGGCTCCGAAACGCGCCAGACGAGTATATATTCCATCCGGAACATAAGTGCGCTACGATGCTCCCATGCAAGAAGACCTCGTCGCGGTACTCGAGCGCCTGGTGATGGGCTCAGTCGCCATCACCGCCCGGGCGATCGCGGCGGCCGACGCAGAACTCACCTTCATGCAGTGGCGAGTCCTACTCGTGGTCGGCGAGTGTGAGGACGGGCAGGCTGTTGGTGAGATCGCCACTCGGATCGGCGCTCATGCCTCGCCGGCAAGCCGTGTGGTCTCGCGGCTGAAGCGCCGGGGCCTGCTTTCGACAGACAAAGGCGACCTCGACAAGCGCGTTGTCTGCGTTCGACTGACCTCAGCCGGCCGAGACTTACGTGCGCGCGTCCTTGACCTGCGACGCCGAGATCTCGCGGACGTGCTCGATGTCGTGTCGATGACGCCAGAGGAGTCCGAGCCGTTGGCCCGGCTGGCCCAGGCATTCGAGCCGTTCGCATGAATCTCCGGAGCCGCCGCGATGCTTTGCTCCGGGTTCTCAGGCTTCGCATCCGCTCGACCGCATACCTGCGCAAGTGGATCGTCCTGGGGGCGGTGATCGGGGTAATCAGCGGCCTCGGCGCCGCGTTGTTCTTCGTCGCGCTGGACGTCGCGAGCCAGGTGTTCCTCGGGCTCGCGGGCTTTGTCCCGGCCTCACCGCTGGGCGAAGGGGCCAAGCCGATCACCGATGCGGCCCGACCCTGGATGCTGCCGATCGTCGTTGGCCTCGGCGGCCTGGTCGCGGGCATCATCGTCTTCCGGCTCGCGCCCGAGGCTGAGGGGCACGGCACCGACGCGGCGATTGCGGCATTCCACCACGGTCCGCGGCGCATCCGCGCCCGCATTCCGCTCGTGAAGCTCGTCGCCTCCGCCATAACGATCGGCTCCGGCGGCTCCGGCGGCCGCGAAGGGCCGACGGCTCAGATTGGAGCCGGGTTCGGGTCGTTCCTGGCCCGACTCCTGGACCTCGATGCACGCGACGCCCGGATCGCGGTGAGCACCGGCATGGGTGCTGGGATCGGGGCGATCTTTCGGGCCCCTCTGGGCGGCGCGGTCCTGGCGGTCGAGATCCCGTATCGCGACGACGTGGAGTCGGACGCCCTGGTGCCGGCCTTCGTAGGTTCGATTGTCGCCTTCTCCGTCTTCGGGGCGATCATCGGCTTCAACCCGATATTCGGGCGCGCTGGCGGCGCGGGCTTCACCGATCCCCGCCAGCTCATCTACTACACCCTCATCGGCCTCGCCTGTGGCATCGTCGGGCGACTCTACATCGCCGGTTTCTACGGTATGACCCGCTGGTTCAAAACCTGGCCCCTGCCGCGCGAACTGAGACCGGCTGTTGCGGGAGTCGCGGTTGGTTGCCTCGCTCTCGCGTTGCCGGGCGTTCTGGGCACCGGCTATGGCTGGGTTCAGGCGGGCTTCGATCGCAACACGCTCCTGAGCCTTCCCTTGTGGGTAATCCTGGCGCTGCCGTTCGCCAAGATCCTCGCGACCTCGCTCTCGATCGGCTCCGGCGGCTCGGGCGGCATCTTCGGCCCGGGCATGTTCATAGGCGCGCTGCTCGGAGCCGGCATCTGGCGACTCCTGGAACCAATCGCGCCTGGAGTTCCGACCGATCCTTCGCCGTTTGTCATCGTGGCGATGATGGCCCTCTTCGGCAGCACGGCCCGGGCTCCGCTCGCGGTGATGCTCATGGTCGCCGAGATGACCGACAGTCTGGCGATGCTGGCCCCGGCGATGCTGGCCATCGGACTCGCCACCCTGATCGTCGGCGATCGCTCCATCTACTCGTCTCAACTGCGCAACCGCTCCGAATCGCCGGCGCATCGCTTCCGGTTC
>PMKN01000059.1 GCA_003158675.1 Chloroflexota bacterium
GTCGCGGATCGTCGGCGACGCCACGCAGAACTTCAACCGCCACGATATCGAGGCCCAGCTGGACTACCTGCGCCGCACCCCACAGGTCCGTGACGTGCTCTTGTCCGGCGGCGACGCCCTAACTCTCAATCCCAAGCTGCTCGAATGGATCCTGCGCAGCCTGCGCGAGATCCCCCACATCGAGATCGTCCGCATCGGCTCGCGAGTGCCGGTCTTCCTGCCACAGCGCATAGACGATGAGCTGTGCGAGATGCTGGCGAAATACCACCCGTTGTGGATGAACCTGCACTTCAACCATCCCAACGAGATCACACCCGAAGTTGCGCGCGCCGCCGACAAGCTGACTCGGGCCGGTATCCCGCTCGGCAACCAGTCGGTTCTACTCGCCGGCATCAACGACTGCGTCCACATCATGCGGGCGCTGGTCCACAAGCTGGTCGAGTTCCGCATCCGCCCTTACTACATCTACCAGTGCGACCTGGTGGAAGGTTCCGGTCATTTCCGGACGCCGGTCGGCAAGGGCATCGAGATCATGGAGGGCTTGCGCGGCCACACCTCGGGCTACGCCGTTCCGACATACGTCGTCGACGCCCCGGGCGGCGGCGGCAAGATCCCGGTCATGCCCAACTACCTGATCAGCTACTCGGATCACAAAGTGGTGCTGCGCAACTACGAGGGCTACATCACTACCTACGAAGAACCCGAGCACTACCAGGCGCACGACAAGGCGAACTGCAAGTACTGCCAGCACCCGCGCTCGGAAGCGGGCCAGGGTGGCATCGAAGGGCTGCTCGATGGCCGCCAGATGTGGATCGAGCCGTCTGGCTTCGAGCAGACGCATCGCCGCGGCAACGAGTCCGCCCACCGCCTCCAGAATCCGGCGAAATGGGTGCCCTACGGGGTCGGCGCGATCGAAGGGACGGCCGGCGAGCCACGCCTCGGCCTGGAGTCCGGCTCGAGCCAGCCTGCTCCGGGGAACGCGGTCGCCGGGGGTCAGCCGCCGCGCGCCGCGGGCGGCGCCGTGACGGAGACTTCCCGCAAAGAGGTCACGTTCGAGTATCCGCCCGGCGAGGAACCACGGCCGCGCGAGGGCGAGCCCACGGGCTGGTCCCACGGGGAGCTGCTGTAGTCCACGCGCGTTTCTGCGATCAGGCGGCCTGACTCTGGACCCGACCGTCCGACGGCGCCGGAAGGCTGAACTGCTTGGTCTGGCGCGCCAGCCCCCGGGCCGTCATTACCAGTGAGTCGGCCGAGCCCGCCAGAGACTGCGCTTCGGAGTTCATCTCCTCGGCCGCAGCGTTGACCTCCTGCGCATGCGAAGCGGTCGCCTCGGCCACGTCTTTGACTCCGTCGAGCTGGCCGATAACCGTCGAAGCGTGCATGAGCATGGCTTGGGCAGCCTCGCCGTTCGCCTGGGCGATCTGGTCGATCTCGTGCATCGCGGAGACCACTCCGTCGGAAGCGGTGCACATCGTCTCGATGCGGCTGCCGATCTGCTCGGCTGCGGCACGAGTTGCGGCCACGGCGGCGCCGAGATCCCCGATGGCACGGCCGCTCCGAGTCGCCAGCTCGGAGCCATTGCTGACCTCGACGGCGCCGGCCGACATTGCCGCCACGGCCTCCTCCGTTCCGCTCTGAACCTGGGCGATGAGCGCGGCGATCTCCTTGGTGGCGCGGCCCGAGCGTTCGGCCAGCTTGCGCACTTCGTCGGCCACAACGGCGAAGCCCTTACCCTGCTCGCCAGCTCGGGCGGCTTCGATGGCGGCGTTGAGAGCCAGCAGGTTTGTCTGCTCGGCGATGTCGTCGATCGTCTCGACGATCGCCCCGATCTGGCTGCCTTTGGCGCCGAGCTCGGTCACTTTGACCGACGCCATCTGAACCACGTTCTGGATTCTGGCCATGCCCTCCACGGTCTCGCGAACTGAGCTGGCACCACTGTCGGCCGCCTTTGCCGCGGATGCCGCCACCGTCTGAACCTCGTTCGCCGCTGCCGTTGCGCCTTCGATAGCGCCCGTCAAGTCGCCCAGCGCAGACTCGGCCGCGTCGATGCGCGCGTCGATTTGCTGGCCGCCCGTCCGCACGTCGGCGACGCGCTTGCCCAGCTCGATCAGAGACTGCAGGATGTCGTTGACCTCCTGGCCCTGATCCACCGTGCCGGCGCTGACGCTGGCGACGCTCTGAGCCACGTGGGACGTGGTCTGACTCAGTTCGCCGGCGCTCAGCGCCACGGTCCGGGCAACGCTGTTGACGTGGCCGGAGGCTTCGGCCACTTGACCGATCAGCCCGCGGAGATTGCACACCATCCGGTCCAGGGCGGCGCCCAACTCGTCGTTGTCGGACATGAGGGTGACGTCGGTCGTGAGGTCGCCGTCGGAGACTCTATCCGCGGCCACAGCCGCGTCGCGCATGTATGCCACCGTCCGTTCGAAGGCCCGCGCCACCTCGCCGACCTCATCCTGTCGCCCTGTTCCGGGGACCTGGACCGTTACGTCGCCCTTGGCCACGAGGTTGGCCGCGTGGCGCAGATCGCTCAGCCCACGCACGATCAAGCGGTCGACCAGCAGGCTGAGGGATATGACGCCAGCCAGCCCGAATAGCAGCAACATGATCAGAAGGGCCGCCAGTGTCTGCTGGCCCTGGGCGGAGACGTCGCGCGGCATGTCGGCCCGCAGAATCGCAACCGAGCTGCCTGTGAGATCGGTCAACAGCAGGTAGCCGGCGATCGATGTGTCGCTGATGGGATTCACGGCCACCGGCGAATTGGCCGTCAGATTCGACGCCATCGATCGGACGTCAGCCGAGGCGCTCGCCGGCGCGGCGCCTGCGGCCAGCGCCGTCATCTGGAGGGAGAGGTGCGTGAGGCCTTCCAGCGTGCCGATTTCTGCAGTATCGAGATAACGGCCGAGAACGATCGAGCCGCGGCTGGGCCCCGTGCCGTCGCTGGTCAGAATGGCCCGCGAGACGACGAGCATCGGGCCGTTCGCGAGACTCACGATGCCGGTCACGGGTACAGCGACGTCGGGGTGAGCGAGCAACGGGCTGCCCGCCGCCAGAAATGGCCCCACTCCAGTCGGGAGAACCGATGAGACCGTGTTCGCCGCCAGATCGGCGGACTTGCCCCAGATCACGCTGCCGTGCTGGTCCACAAAGGCCAGCAAGTTGGCGTGGAGCTGACCGAAGACCGAGTCGCCCAGGTTGGATGCGACGAAAGCGTCGTTGCGATCCTCGACGAATGCATAGGCGTCATCCCAGCTGGACCAGTTGCCGATCGTCGTGTCGAGGCTGGTCAATTGCTGGTCGAGTGTGTCTTTCACGCGCACGACGCTGTCGGTGGCTTCCTTCCGCTCCAGCCTGTCGAACCCGCCCATGACCGAGCCGCCGCCGAAGAGGTAGATGAAGCCAATGCCTATGACCATCGTCGCGGCCGCTCCCACCAGGACCCGGGCACGCAGAGTGAACCGGAACCGGCGCCGCCGGCCGGATGACGATCCAGACCCCAGTGCGGGCTGAGCCACGGATTGTCTCCCGGGCGATAACGAACCTGACGGGGCGCATGGCAGGCAAGCCCGACCACACGGCCCTTCCATCTCGGGAGTCGGCCGTCGCGTGTCGAACCTGTGGGCCGGCCCGGAGGAATCCAGGTCACCCGCAAGAAGCATTGGCCATCGTGCGCCGGGCGGATGCAGCGGTTGCCGTCGCGGCGTACCTTGCACGCCATGCAACGAGCTGTCGCGAGCCCCCGTCGGGTCTTCGGGCGCATCCGCTGGAACCAGGACTACGCCGACGTCGGCCTGGCCCTGCTGCTGACCGGCATGGCGCTCGCGACGGCCGTCCGCGATCACTACCGCCTCGACCCGCTCGGCGTTTCGCTCTTGGTCCTCCAGACCCTGCCCGTAGCCCTGCGGCGCCGCAACCCAATGAGGATCCTCATCGTCACTGGGTCGGCGATCACGCTGTACAGCCTGTTTGGCTACCTCGGCGCAAACGGCATGGGGGACGAGGCCGGGGCGCTCGGCGTGGTCGCGGCCTTCTACACGGTCGCCGCGTACGAACCGCGGCGCCGGGCGACCGTCGCAGCCGCAATTACCGGGGGTTGCGTCCTGATCAGCTTTGCGGCGTATGCCGCATTCGATTCGCTCTCAGGTTGGACGGCCAACCTGAGCGTCACGTACCTCTCATTCGGACTGGCCTGGCTCATTGGGGACAACCTGCGCGTTCGGCGAGCCTATACGATGCAGCTCGAGGAGCGGGCGGCCCAGCTGGAGCGCGATCGGGAGGAGAAAGCCGTGCAGGCGGTGGCCCAGGAACGGGGCCGTATCGCCCGCGAGCTGCACGACGTCGTCGCCCACCATGTCAGCGTCATGGTCGTGCAAGCCGCCGGCGCACGCCGCGTTGTGGACAAGGACCCGGACCAGGCCCGAGATGCCCTTGAGGCTGTCGAAGATGCGGGCCGGACCGCCCTCGCAGAGATGCGGCGCATGCTCGAGGTCCTCCGGGCCGACGAGGCGGGTGTCGGTCCCCAGCCCGGTCTGGGCGAGCTCGATCGACTGGTTGGACAGGTCCGCGAGGCCGGCTTGCCAGTCGAGATCAGGACTGACGGAATCGAACGGCTGCTGCCGGCCGGCATGGACCTGGCTGCGTACCGGATCGTCCAGGAAGCCCTCACGAACGCCGTCAAACATGCCGGCAAAGCCTCGGCGATCGTGACCGTGCGCTACGAGCCGGAGGCGCTCGACATCGAGGTGGCCGACAACGGACGTGGCGCGGCCGCACCGTTGCTGGCTGGGGTCGTCGAGGGCGGCCACGGGCTCATCGGCATGCGCGAGCGAGTCGCACTCTACGCCGGAGAGCTGGAGACGGGGCCCGTGTTCCCCGGCGGATATCGAGTTCATGCTCGGTTCCCGTTGGAGCCCGAGCCCAAGGGCAGCCTGGCGACTTGCTGCGACGAGGAATCGGCGCTGTCTCAGGTGGCCGCGTCCGCGGAGCACGAGCGCGCACGCGCGGCGCGGGCCGCAGGAGTGCCCCCAAGTCGCGTGCCCGAGCCTGCACCGCTGGTCAAGCCGCGGGTCGTGCCGCCGTTCATCGGTCGAGTGGTACCGCCCCAGCCTCGCCGTGCAGCCACGCGTCCGACGCGTCAGACTCAACGACAGATCGAGCGGCCTCCAGGCGGCGGGCACCAGCCCACGGGAGAGAAGGGCGAGCAGTGACGATACGGGTGCTTCTGGTCGACGATCAACCCTTGCTGCGGACCGGGTTCCGCATGATTCTCTCGGCCGAGCAGGATCTCACGATCGTCGGTGAGGCTGCCGACGGGGCCGCCGCCGTCGAGGCCGCCCGCAGACTCGTACCCGATGTCGTGCTCATGGACATCCGAATGCCGGGCATGGACGGAATCCAGGCCACTCGTGCGCTGGCCGGGCCCGGGGTCGAGAACCCGATCAAAGTCCTCATCCTGACCACCTTCGGGCTGGACGAATACGTCGTCGAGGCTCTCCGAGCCGGAGCCAGCGGCTTCCTGCTCAAGGACTCGCCGCCCGAGGACCTGGTGGAGGCGATCCGCGTCGTAGCCGCCGGCGAAGCGCTGCTGGCGCCGTCGGTGACCCGTCGTCTGCTAGACCGCGTCGCCAGTCGCCTGCCACCGGCCCGAGAGAACGCCATTCCCGCTCTCGCAGAACTGACCGAGCGCGAACTCGAGGTCCTGAAGCTAGTCGCCCGTGGTCTGTCCAACGCCGAGATCGCCGAGCGCCTGGTCGTGTCGGAGACGACAGTAAAGACCCACGTCTCGCGCGTCCTCGCCAAGCTCGACATCCGCGACCGCGTCCAGGCCGTGATCCTGGCCTACGAGACCGGGCTGGTCTAGCACGTCGTCGTCGGCGAGGCGCCACCGGCTGCTCGCATCCGCCGAGCCGGCCAGAGAACCTCTCATCCCACGGTAGAGGACCGTCATCCGCAGGGATGACTTGCGTTTCGCCCGCCTGGACGACTGCCTATTCGGCGTGTCGGACGACTGCGCCGACCGGTATTGCCGGTAGCTTCTCTACAACGAGACGGACGCCTGCGCAGCGTCCTCGACCTCAACCAGCATCCGACCACCTGACCCGAAACCAGAGGAGACATCCACGATGCGACTACTGCGAGACCTTGGTCGCCGCAAGCTCCGCTCAGCTCTGACGATCACCGGCATCACGATCGGGATCATGGCGCTGGTGGTCTTCGGCTCGATGGCCAATAAGATCGACGCCCTGGTCAAGGGCGGCAGCACCTACTACCAGGACAAGGTCACGGTCAGCGCCAAGGGCGGCTACATGGGTCTCGGCGGCGTGCTGTCAACGAAGATGGCCGACCAGATCGAAGCGCTGGACGGCGTCGCCCTGGCAGTGCCGACAGTCGACATGTTGCAGAGCGACGACAGCGGCGCAGTGAACATGGGCGTGCCGCCGATGATCGACGGCTTCGTCGGCGGCGCGACTGCCGGCTACGAGACCTTCAAGCTCAGCTATGCGACCGGCCGAGGGCTGACGGCCGCCGACGAAGGCCAGAACGTAGTCGTCCTCGGTTCCGACCTGGCGCACCAGTTCAACGCCAGGGTTGGCGACACGGTCACCCTGCGAGCGGTCAAGTTCCAGGTTGTGGGCATCCTGGAGCCGACGCTTACCGCTCCCGACAACGCGGCCGAGGTCCCCCTTGCCGCCGCGCAGCAGCTCTTCATGAAGACTCTGCCGAGCATCGTCGCGGACAAGCTCTCGGGCGGCGAGATCGCCACGGGCATCGTGGCCTATCCCAAAGCGGGAGTCGACCCGCAGAAGATCGCCGACGAGATCAACGCCTCGATCTCCGGCGTCACTCCTATGACGGGCAAGGACTTCGACAAGCAGATCGGCTCTGCGACGTCGATGCTCAACGCGATCCTCATCGGCATCGGCCTCATCAGCCTGCTCGTCGGCGGCCTTTCGGTCATAAACACCACGGCCATGTCGGTCGCGGAGAGGACCCGCGAGATCGGCATCAAGCGAGCCATCGGCGCCTCCCGGTGGCGCATCCGCCGCGAGATCGTGGCCGAGTCGGCGTTCATCGGCCTGGTCGGCGGCCTGCTCGGACTGGCGCTCGGCTACGCGATAACCACACTAGGCAACGACGCGGGCCGTGAGTCCGCGACGATCCTCTTCGACCTGACCTTCGGCACGGCTTTCTCGTCCGTCGCCTTCGCGACAATCCTGGGCGCGCTGGCCGGCTTCATCCCGGCCTGGGGCGCATCCCGAATGGATCCCGTAACCGCGCTGCGATACGAGTAGAGACCACAGGGCCGCTCAGCGCCGAACTAACACGCATCGCGGGCCGCGCGAGCGGCCCGCCAAGGAGACAAGCAATGGCAATCCTCGAAGGTCGCAACCTCCGCAAGACCTACCGCCTCAGCCGCAAGAATACCGTCGAGGCCCTCAAAGGCGTCGAGGTCTCGATCGAGAAGGGCGAGATGGTGGCCATCATGGGTCCGTCCGGATCCGGCAAGAGCACCCTGATGCACATCCTGGGCCTGCTCCACGCTCCAGATCCCAACCATGGGCCGGCCCCCGAGCTCTACCTCTCGGGCGAGAACGTGGCAACGCTTTCCGACAACGCACGGACCAGGATCCGAGCCAGACGTATGGGTTTCGTCTTCCAGGACTTCAACCTGGTCCCGACCCTCACCGCCCTCGAGAACGTCCTCCTCGCCAGCACCTACGCCGGCATCCGAGGCAAGCAGGCCAGGCAGGCCGGCCTCGAGGCACTGACTCTGGTCGGGCTCGCTGATCGGGCCGATCACAAGCCCGCCGAGCTGTCGGGGGGCGAACAGCAGCGCGTCGCCATCGCCCGGGCGCTGGTGAACAAGCCCGAGATCATCCTGGCCGACGAGCCGACCGGCAATCTCGACTCCGACCGCAGCGCGGAGGTGCTCGCCCTGTTCCGCCAGTTCAACCGCGAGCACGGCCAGACCGTCGTGGTCGTGACCCACGACTCCGAGGTCGGCGAAGCCTGCGACCGGGTCATCCGAATGCGCGACGGGCGCATCCGCGACCACGGCCAGAACGTCGCCCAGGTCGCGGACGCGCCGGCGACGGCCACGCCACTCGTAGCGGTGCCCGTATAGAGGCCCAAATCGGCCGAAGCGGTGCCGCCTGCGGGTGTCCCCGACGGCGGCCCCGCGTGAGGGCCCCCTCTTCTCCAGATCCGCAGCATGGCCCCGTCCAGTGCACTCACTCACCTGGTGGCGTGGTCAATCTATGATGGCCGGGACGGACTGGGTGGCCGATGCGAAACCGACGGCGCCGCCGAACGGCTGAGCGTCCGGTATTCTCCGTCTCCTCGCTTCGTCTCATGGGGCGCCCCGCTTCCCCCTCGGCAGGGCGCCCCACCTCGATCCACGATCTGTCGGGAGAAGCATTGACGCGACCCGCCGCAGCTCATGTCTGGCTGGACGGCCAACTTGTTCCCTCAGAATCCGCCCACATCTCCGTGTACGACCGCGGCTTTCAACTCGGCGATGGCGTCTTCGAAGCGCTGCGGGCACGCCGGGGCGTTGCTATCGAACTGGCCGGCCATCTGGCGCGACTGCACGCCAGCCTGACGGCCCTGGCTTTCGAGCTCCCGTTCGACGACGCCAGGGTCGCGGCCGCGATCGAAGAGCTGCTCGCGGCCGAGCATTGGGACGGGCGGGGCTCGCCGGACGGAACCGAACCGCCGGCCGACGCCGTGATCCGCATCACCGTCAGCCGGGGCTTCGATCCGACCCGCGGCGTCCAGCCGAACGCCGGCACTCGAACCACCGTAGCCATCCAAGCCTGGCCCTTCTCTCCGCCGTCGACCCGAGCCCTGCAGGAGGGTGAGCGGCTCGTCACGAGCTGCGTCCATCGAGACGCCGATTCTCCGATTTCCGGCATCAAGACGACGTCGCGCGCCGACCTGGTCTATGCCCGCCTCGAAGCGGAGCGCGCCGGCGCCGACGACGCAATCTTCCTGACCACGGACGGCCGGATAACCGAAGCCACCACCGCCAACGTACTTCTGGTCGAGGGCGACACCTGCGCCACTCCCCGGCTCGGCACGGCCCTCCTGGCGGGCACGACGAGAGCCTGGCTCGTGGCCCACGCCGACGAGGCCGGCCTGGCCATGGTGCAGCGCGACCTGCGACTCGACGACGTGTTCGCGGCGGACGAAATGGCCATCTGCGCCAGCATCGGCGGCGTCATTCCGGTCACCTCACTGGACGGCCGGCCGATCGGCACCGGCAAGCCCGGCCCGCGGACAATGGCCCTGCGCGAAGCCCGGGAGCGATGGATCGATGAAGTCTCGATCGAGGGCGCGCGCGCGAGGCTGGCGCGCGGCTGAGTCGGCTCGAGCGACCAGGGGCTTGACGAGCAGCCGCCTCGTACCTAGAGTCTCTAGGTATGCCACGTCAGACCTGAGAGCGGACCGGAAGGGGAACTGGTGGATCGCCAGCCGTCGCGGGATGAGTTTCGCCAGCTGGTTCTCGGCGTCCTCGTCCGCCGGGAGGCTTACGGGGTCGAGATCGCGGGAGCACTGGAGGCCCACCTGCGCGCCTCCGATGAGCCCGAACTTGCGGAAGGATCGGTCTACCCGGTCCTCCGACGGCTCGAGCGCGACGGACTGCTGATCGCCCGCTGGGTCGAAATCGGAGATGGAGCGCCGCGCCGCCGCTACTACATCCTGACCCCGGCCGGTGAGCGGCAGGCTGCCAGAAGCGCGGCCCATGCCCGCAACCCCGCGTCCGCGATCGCTCACTTCCAGGGTGCGCGGTCATGAGCGCGCAGCCGGGCTCCGGGCCGCAGCTGTCCCGCGGTGAGTTCGGACTGCTGCTGCTGGGGCTTTTGGGGCGGTGCGAGATGTACGGCTACGAGATCGTCGCCGAACTGCGCCGGTCGACCGAGGGGGCGATCGATCTGCCGGAGGGTACGGTCTACCCGGCCCTGCGGCGACTCGAGCGAGACGGCCTTGTCGGAGGCCACTGGGTGGAGATGGCCGGCGGTGCGCCGCGGCGGCGCTACTACAGACTGACCCAGGAAGGCGAGCGCGCGCTGGCCACGGGCCGTGAGGACTGGCTGCGCTTCAAGTCCGCGGCCGACGCGGTGCTCGGCTCATGAGCGAGACGTCGATGCCGGACGCCGAGCCGCGCATGCGGGCCTACGTCGAGTCAATCCTTGCCGGCTCCAGCCTGCCTTCCGCCGACCGTGAGGACGTCTTCGAGGAGCTGTACGGCCACCTCTGGCAGCGCTGGCACGACGCGCTGGCCGCCGGCGCGGACACCGCCGAAGCGGTCGAAACGGCCATTCGGTCCTTCGGGGAGACCGGCCAGCTCGGGCGCGAAATGACCGGGGCATACCACTCCCGGTTGTACGCGACCACGATCGGCGTCCTGCTGCCGACCGTGACTCCCGTGCCGGGGACTGTATGGGGCTACCGCCGGCTTCGGCTACTGCTCGGGCTCGGAGCTTTGGTCGAACTGGTACTGGCATGGATCGGGTTGGTCGAGCTGACGCCGGTCCGGGCGGCGCTTGTCGTTGCTGCCGCCGCGCTCGTGCTGACCCTGGACGTGCTCGCTTTCCGGGCGTTCGGCCGGGCGCAACGTTGGGCGCTGCGGTATTGCCAGTTCGTGCTCGCGCTCGTTCTCGTCCTCGGCGCCGAGTCCGTCTTCGCCGCGCCGTCCGGGACGTACGCGCTCCCGATCCTCGGCCTCATCGGCCTGTGGATGCTGCGCCCCGCGATGGGAGCGGATATGGCCGAATGGTTCTCGTCCGCCAGGCCCATCGGGCGGGTCCTGAGCGGCGCCCTGGTCGTCGCGGTTCTGGCCGGCTACGGCTTTCCCTACGCCGCCGCTGCAATCCCCGACCCGACTCAGGTGTCGGCCTCCGACCTGGACCTCCAGGTCTCGGCCGTCTGTATGCGCGACTCGAGCGGCGGAGTAACGGCGATCGATGTGAATACGACGGTGCACTGGAGCCAGCTGGACCTGTTCCCGTATGGGCTCTTCAACGGCGGCGCCCCCGAGAAATGGCCCGATGGCTTCGAGTCGGGAATCGCTCCGTCGGGCGGGCAAGACTCGGTCGACTTGCGCACGGCGTGGATCCCGATCCCGGCGCACGTGCCCACATACATCATCTCCGAAGGCCCGCAGATCTCGAGTCCGAACGGCTCCGTCGACGGCCTGATGGTCGCGCCGACGGAGAGCCTGATTTCCCTCGACCCATACGTTCTGGCGTCCGACGGGATCGAGTTCACGCCGGGCAGCCTCCACGCCGGCTGGACGTACGATGTCGTTCAGCACGTCCAGTGGCTGGATGCGTCGGCCCAGCCCGAGCCAGCACCGGCGGCTCCGGTCGATCCCCTGGTCATCGTCCGATACGCGCACCTCGAGCGGTTCGTCGTGCAGGCGCTGGCGAGCTGCGACAGGCCCGGGTCCGGCGTCGAGATGCAGCTGCCCCACCCGTGGACTCCCCAATGACGGCGGCCGCTCACCGGCACTCGGCCCTGCGGTTCTGGCTGGCCGCGTTTGCGGCGGTCGAAGCCGGCGCCCTGATCGCCATCGTCGTCGGGTGGACGCCCGGGCGCGCCGTAGTTGCAGCCGTGGGCCTCGGGCTGGGCGCAGTCGCCGCCGTCGCCGCCGTCATCCTGATGGGCACGACGCGGCCGATCGGCCGGCGGCTCGGGACGGCGATGAGCCTCGCGCTCATGGTCAGCCTCCTGGTGCCCATGGCCTCCGGCTCCATCGACGATCCGACGCAGGTCCGCGTTCCGGATCTGTCGCTCTCGGTCACATGTACCGCCGCGCCGGACGCCCAGACCGTCACCGCCGACGTCGCGTTCAGCTGGCAGAGGCTCGACCTCTGGCCGGCGGGAGCGGCCGGGAGCAGCGGTGTCGACCAGCTGGCCGTCTACGCCCAGCTGCCAGAGTGGATCGACGCCGAGTTGGGCATGCCGCTGCAGGCGGGCGGCCCAATGCCGCTGGTCAGCCTGGAGAGCACGGATCCGGGCCCGTGGGCCGCCTCGTCGATGGATCCGGTCTCCCAGGCTCTGGACGGGCATCCGGTCGGGGGCTTGATCACGACGGCCACGTCCGCGAACTCGATCCTCGGGCCGGGGACGGGAAGCTCGCCGGGCGCCAGCAGCATCAACATCGTGAACGCCGCGCTCCGGGCCGGCGGGCAATACGCCCTGGCCTGGACTTTCCAGCGCAACGCCGACTACTCGCCCGAAACCCCGAACCGGGACATGCTGCCGACCCTCGTGGTCGAATACCGCCATCTGCAGCGCTTCACGGTCCAGGCCTTTGGGTCCTGTGCGGATCCGAGCCGAACCTGGCCCGGCCGCTCGGCGGAGTGGCAGCAATACTGACGCGCGGCGCCGCGCGCCGGGTCGCTGTGCGGTATCCGCGCCCGTCGGTCCGCCGGCCAGCTCGGGTCCTTCTCGCTGCGCCGCCGGTCGGTCCAGGCTAGACTTCGACCCGTGACAGAACGCAGCTCCGAACCTACGCCCAAGCGCGCCACCACCGCCAGATCCGTGGCCAAACCCGCGCCCACGGTCAGGCCGTCTCGCCATGCCAAGACTGCCCGGCAGGCGGCCGTCGTCGCCGCGGTCCCGACGCACCGCCACCCCAACATGGGCCTCGCCCCGATCGATATGACCGCCGGATTCCCGACGGCGGCCGGCACCCTCAACCGCGACCGAACGGCAATAGCTGGTGCCGCCCTCGAGGCTGCCATAGCTGCCGATCCGGAGCTACGCGGCCGTTTCGACGCACCGGACCTGGGCAGATTCCGGCACGACACCGAGGTGCTGGTCGAGCGGCTGGCGATGTGCGTCGCGAGCAACGACTCGCGCTTCCTGGCCGAGTACGCTGAGTGGGTCGGTCTCTACTTCCGCCGGCAGGGCGTCTCCCAATGGGACGTCGTTCGGGTGTGCGAGGGGATCCGCGAGGTCGTCGGGGCACGCCTGACGGCCGAGGAATCGGCCGTGGCGAGCCGCTCGCTCGATGCCGCCATCACGGTGTTCCAGAAGAACGGGCGAACGGGCGGCGATTCGCACCAGCGCAACGCCCTGCTGAAGTGGCTCTACCGCGGCGTATGACCGTGGCGCACGTGGCCGCGGCGGAACCGCCAGATCTCGAGTGGACAACGGAGCGGAGGCAGGCATGACGATCAAATGGGTGAAGGTCGATCCGCTCGTTCTGTCCGGCGAGCCGTTCTGCTACAACTCCCGGCTGACCGTGCGGCAGCTCCTCGAGTTGCGGCGGGCGGGCTACGACGTGACGCGTCTGCTGCGCGAACATCCGGAACTGCGCCTGGTGGGTATCGCTCACGCATACCGATACGCCGGCGAACACCGCGGTCGCTACGCCGAGTTCTTCGAACGGGACGGATCGCTGGCCGGCCCCGGTCTCACGACCGAGGAGGCGGCCATGCTTCCGTGGCGGCTGCGCATCCCAGGTCTGGTCATGGACGCCGGCAAGCCCAAGGACGCCGCACGAGGCTCTCAAGCCCGCGCCTGATACCGGATCGGCCTCCACGCCGGATTCGACTATTCCGATGAAACTGCTAGGATATCGAACGCCATGAGCGATTCGATGTCGACCCTCGACGCCGCCTCCGACAGCCCAACCGCGACCGCCGCGGCAACCGAAACCGAGCCCGTCTTCGACATGACCCGGCGGGCGACCGAACTGGCCATCCTCGACGCCCTCCGGGCCGTGGTCGATCCGGAGCTGGGGATGGATGTCGTCGAACTGGCGCTGATCAGGCAGATCATCATTGGCGCAGAGTCGTCGGAGATCAAGATGGTCCTGACGACTCCGTTCTGTCCATATGCCGGCTCGATGGTCCAGCAGATCAAGGATCAGGCCGAGTCGGTGCTGGAGCATCCGGTCAAAGTCACGTTGCTGGCCGAGCGCTGGGATCCGCGCGAGGCCGGCCTGATGTGGTAGCGCCTCAGCCACTCGAGGGGAGGCCATGAGCGAAAGACTCGGACGCAAGTCGGCGGTGGCCACAGGACGCGGCGACGACGGGACGACCGGGCTCCTCTTCGGCGGCGAACGCATCTCCAAGGACGACCCCCGAACCGAAGCCTACGGCGCCATCGACGAGGCGATCGCGGCCCTCGGACTCGCGCGCGCGGAGTTGTCCGCTGCCGCCGGGGATGGCGCGACGCTACCCGATCCGATGGCCGGCGCGAACGCGCAACTCTACGACGTAATCCTGCGCCTCCAGCGGGAGCTGTTCGTGGCCGGAGCGGAACTGGCTACCGCTCCAGGCACGCGCGACCGTCAGCGCCCCGGCGAGACGCGAGTGACCGCCCTGATGGTCGCCGGCCTGGACGAACTCCTGGACGGAACCGAGGCGCGCGTCACCCTGCCGCGGGAGTTCGTGGTGCCGGGAGAGACGCGTCTGTCCGCGGCGCTTGAACTGGCCCGCACTATCGTGCGTCGCGCGGAGCGGCGGGCGGTATCCATTCGCAAGGCAGAGCCGGTCCAAGACGACCAGCTCGTGCCGTATCTCAATCGCCTCGCCGACCTGTTGTGGATCCTCGCCCGCGCCGCCGAACAGGGCGAGTCGCACTCCGCCACGCCGTCGAGGGCGCGCCGGGAATCGTAACCGGGCGCCCACCCGCGGCGTCCTGCCGGCGTCGCAGTCTCGACCAGGGAGACGTACGAAATGGACGGCCCAATCCCGCGCCGCAGGGGTAGGATCGAACCTGCACGCGACCTCGGGGTCGCATTCATGAGGGCATGGGCCCGTCGGCTGCCAGTTGGACCAACCTCAATCGGAGGATATCGGTGTACAACAACTATTCACCGGAGCGCCTTGGGGTTCGCCCGACAGCTCAGCTTGCCAACAGGTTCCTGACCGACGCATTCGTATGGATGTTCCTGGCCGTCCTTCTCAGCGGCATGGTCGCGTGGATGGTTCAGAGCAACCAGAGCCTGGTTCTGCAAATCGCGGATTTGCGGATGCCACTCTTCATTGCCCAGCTCGGCCTCGGCCTCGGGATCCAGCTCGGGATTCGTCGCCTCAACGCCAGCGTGGCCCTGGTCTTGTTCTTCGCCTACGCGGGGCTGATGGGCCTGACCGTGGGCGTTTGGGTGTGGTACTACGGCACCTACAGCGGCAACCCGATGTCGGTCGTCCAGGCGTTCATCTCGGCCTCGGCTGCATTCGGTGGAGCGGCCGTCTACGGCATCGTCACCCGTCGCTCCTTGGCGAGCATGGGCGCCATTCTGTTCATGGGCGCCTGGGGCCTCTTCGTCGCCTTCCTGATCAACGGGCTCCTGCTGCACAGCTCCACGATCGACCTGATGCTGTCCGTGGCGGGCGTGGTCATCTTCACGGCCCTGGCGGCCTGGACAACCCAGCGGATCTCACGCGGCGACTTCGCGGCCATGACCGGTTCGATGGAGAAAGCCTCCGTCTACGGGGCGATCATGCTCTACATCGAATTCATCAACATCTTTCTCATGCTCCTGCGCATCTTCGGCGGCGGGGGCCGCCGCTGAGCGACGGACGAGGGGTCGGCGACCCGAACCCGAATTACCGGCGCGAGCCGACCTCGTGGGTCGCCCAGAACGGCCGGCCCGCGGGCGTCGATTCAGGCTCGGTGTCAGGCAGCGAGCATCCGGCTGTTGCATGATGGCGGCGTGACCCACCGCCCGAAACAACCCGTTCGCGCCGCCGCGCGAGCGTTTGTCGTGGCCCTGAGTCTAGCCACGGTCGCGGTCGCGTGCGGAAGTACCGAGCCCACTCCGCCGCCCAAGACGAGCAGCCCAACCCCAACCGCTGCGGTCGTATCGACCGGGATGCCCACCTCGACGACCGAACTGACGCCCGCCCCAACCGGGACCGCAACGGCTTCGCTGCCCACGCCGCCGACGTCCCCCACAGCAGCTCAAGGCGTCGCGCTCGACGCTAAGACGGCAGCCGCTCTCCAGGCCACGCTCCAATCTCTGCGTGACAGGGGTAACTTCCCCGGCATCTCCGCTGCGGTCGTCTTTCCGGACGGCGCAATGTGGACCGGACAGGCCGGGGTCGGAGTGCTCTCGACCAAAGCGGAGCTGACGCCGGACACTCTCTTCTCCGTTGGCAGCATCACCAAGACCTTCACCGGAGCGCTCGCTTTGCGGCTTGCCGAGCGCGGCACGATCAGCCTCGACGACCGCCTCTCCAAGTGGGTCCCGACTTACCCCAACGCAGCCAACATCACTCTCCGCGAGCTGCTCAACCACACCAGTGGCATAAGGGATTTCTTCGAGACGGCGACCTTCAAGTACATCGACGCCGACCACAACGCGACCTGGACTCCAGAGCAGGTCCTCGCCAGGATTGGGAAGCCCTACTTTGCGCCGGGCAAGGGCTATCACTACTCCAGCACCAACTACGTGCTCCTGGGCTTGGTGCTGGAGCGGGCAACGGGTAAGCAGCTGGCGGAGCTGGTCCGGACCGAGTTCTTGGATCCCCTGGGTCTCAGCCACACCTTCCTGCAGAGTGAGGAGCCGATCACCGGAACGCTCGCGCACGGCTATCTCGGCCCGCCGACCAGCCCGAAGGATGTCTCCGTGGGCCAGGCGATGCTGCCTTACGTGTCGGTTGCCACTGCGTCCGGAGCCTCAGGTGCCCTGGTTTCGACCCCGTCCGACATCGCCAAGTGGGCGACGGCCCTGTATGGCGGCGAATTGCTGGATCCTGCCAGCATGGCCGCGATGCTCGACGTCTCGACCAGCGCCCCCTACCACCCCGAAATCCAGTACGGGCTCGCCGTGGAGCGGCTGCCGGTCGGGGGCCGGCTGGGGTGGGGCCATCGCGGCCACCTCGACGGCTTCTGGTCGACGATGGTCTATCTGCCCGCCTCGCACCTTACGTTCGTGGTCCTGGTGAGCGCCGATTGGCCGGACCCGCTCAAGACCGTCGGGGCGATGGTGACGGCTGTCCTCGGGCCCGCCTGAAGACCGCGACGGGTGCGCTCCGACAAACGGTGGGGCGACGGCTGTACAGCGAGAGACCCCGACCAAGAGGGCCGGGGCCTCGTCTTCAGTGCTGGCCTTTCGGCCCGTGACTACCCGCGACGGGCGGTGAAGCAGTCGCTGCAGTAGACGGGCTTGGCGCCGCTCGGGCGGAACGGGACCTGAGCCTCGCGGCCGCAGCTCGAGCACGTCGCCGAGAACATCTCACGCGGGCCGGAGGAGTACCCGCCGCGTCCGCCGCCGCCACCACCCATGTGGGAACCGCCACCGAAATCGCCTCGCTGCGCCTTGCGGGCGGCGCGGCAGGACGGACAGCGACGCGGCTCGCTGAATTGTCGTTCAGCGAAGAAAGCCTGCTCGCTTGCGCTGAAGACGAACTCCTGGTTG
>PMKN01000026.1 GCA_003158675.1 Chloroflexota bacterium
CTACCTGGTCGCGTTCTACGACGACGCCGACGTCCACGCCGACGGGTACTACAGCAAGACCGGCTACCAGTGGGACCGAGCGCTCGCCAGCCACGTCACGGTGACCTCCGCCAACGTGCTCGGGATCAACGTCCAGCTGCCGCTGACCGCCCACATCCAGGGCGTGGTCACGGGCCCGGGTGACGTCCCGCTCCCGAACATGGAGGTGAGCTCGGACGGGCCGTCGAGCACGAGCAGGACGANNTGTCGCCGAGGCCGTCGAGCACGAGCAGGACGATCACCGACGCGGACGGCAAGTACTCCGTGCCCGCCTCCCGCGGTGCCTACCACGTCGCCGTCGACGACCCCGCCGGCGTCTACGTCAGCGGGTACTACGCCACGGGCGGCTTCACGACGGACTCCAACGCGGCGAGTCCCATCCATGTCGCCGCGGTCGACGTGACCGGCATCAACATGAAGCTCCCGGCCCCGGTCTACATCCGCGGCACCGTCACGGGCCCGGGCAGCACGCCCCTCAGGGGCATCACGGTCATGGCCGATTCGCTGGCCTACTCGACCGACGCCACGACCGGCGCGGACGGCAAGTTCGCGATCTCCGTCGTCGCCGGCAACTACCACGTCTCGTACTGCGACGAGAACGGCGTGTATGGCAGCGGCTACTACAGCGCCGGCGGTCTCACCACGGACCCGAACGCGGCCGCGCCCGTCTCGGTGACGACGACCGACCGGACCGGGATCGACGCCGAGCTGCCGCTCGCGATCCACATCACCGGCACGGTCACGGGCACCGGCGGCGTCCCGCTCGCGGACATCGACGTGAGCATCGAGAACGACACAGCCATGATCGACGAGGCGACCGGGACCGATGGCACGTACTCGGCCGTGGTCAACCCGGGCACGTACATCGTCTCGTTCATGGACATGGAGGACGCGTACCAGTCCGGCTACTACTCGAGCGGCGGCTTCACGACGGACGGCGACGCCGCCACGCCGGTCGTCGTGACCAGCGCCGACGTCCCGGGCATCGACGTGCAGATGATCGCGCTGGTCCGGCCGGCAGCGCACATCACGGCGCTCCCGATGTGGATCGCGAGCACCTCCATCGCGGTCCACTGGTCCGCCACGCCGGGCACCTACCCCATCCGCAGCTACGACGTCCGCTACCGGCGCGCGGCGTGGAACGGCAGGTCCTTCGGCGCCTACGTGACCTGGAAGTCCGGCACGTCGAGCACAAGCGCGACCTTGAGCGCCGCGGCCGGCTCCACGTACTGCTTCAGCACGCGGGCCAGGGACGACTGGGGCGCGGCGTCGGGCTGGACGGCCGAGACGTGCACCGCGGTGCCGCTCGACGACCGGTCGCTGAAGCGGGGGTCGGGGTGGTCGGCGAAGACCGGCTCGAGGTACTACAAGTCCACGTACCTGCAGGCGACCAAGCTCGGCGCCAAGCTGACAGCGTCCAAGGTGACGGCGCGGCGGATCGCCGTGGTCGTCACCACGTGCCCCACCTGCGGATCGATCAAGGTCTACTGGGGATCCACGCTCCTCAAGACGATCAACCTCAAGTCCGCGAAGACCGTGAACAAGAAGCTCATCGCGGTCGTCGCGTGGGGCGCGCCGAAGACCGGGACGCTCTCGATCAGGATCGCCCACAGCGGCAAGAAGGTCATCATCGACGGCGTGGCGATCCGCGGCACCTAGCGGACCCTCGTGTCGGGGGTCCGCGGATCCTCGACAGCTAGCGCCAGCCGAGCGCCGGGGCCACGTATCTGAGGATGCTCTCGATCGCGTGGGCGTTGTACTCGACGCCGAGCTGGTTCGGGACCGTCAGCAGGAGTGTGTCCGCCGCCTGGATCGCCGTGTCCTCGGCGAGCTCCCTCACGAGGACGTCCGGCTCCGCGGCGTACGACCGCCCGAAGATCGCCTTGGTCTGCGCGTCGATGTAGCCGACCTGATCCGACGCCTGGTTGCCGCGCCCGAAGTACGCCCGGTCGCGGTCGTCTACCAGCGCAAAGATGCTTCGACTGACCGACACCCGTGGCTCGCGTTCGTGCCCAGCCGCGGTCCACGCCTCACGGAACAGCCTGATCTGCTCCGCCTGGAGTTCGTGGAACGGCACGCCGGCGTCCTCGGTCAGCAGCGTCGACGACATCAGGTTCATGCCCTGTTGGCCCGTCCATTCGGCCGTCGCACGGGTTCCGGCGCCCCACCAGATCCGGTCGCGCAGCCCGGGTGAGTGCGGTTCCGGGCGAAGTAACCCGGGCGGGTTCGGGAACATCGGGGAAGGGTTCGGTTCGGCGAATCCGGCGCCGGTCAGAGCCTGGAGGAAGACCTTCGTTTGCTCGCGGGCCATGTCGGCGTCGGTCGAGCCCTCCGGCGGCACATGGCCGAAGTACCGGAATCCTTCGATGACCTGCTCAGGCGAGCCGCGGCTGATTCCGAGCTGCAGGCGACCGCCGGCGATGAGGTCGGCGGCCCCGGCATCCTCGACCATGTACATCGGGTTCTCGTAGCGCATATCGATGACCGCCGTCCCGATCTCGATGCGCTTGGTTCGGGCGCCGATCGCTGCCAGGAGCGGAAACGGTGACGCCAGCTGCTGGGCAAAGTGGTGGACTCGGAAGTAGGCGCCGTCCCCTCCGATCTCCTCGACCGCCTCGGCGAGCTCGATCGACTGGATCAGCGCGTCGGATGCGGAACGCACCTGCGAGTGGGGTGAGGCGGACCAGTGCCCGAAGGAGAGGAAGCCGATCCTTTTCATCCAGGAAGTCTACCGGCGACGGTCGTCACCATCGCAGGGGCCCGAGTGCTTGTGCCACGCAATGGATCTTCCTGCGAGACGGTCCCCCGCGCCACCTGGCGGTGTCCGAGCCTTGACGGCCGATTCTTCCGCTACGTTGAGCTGGGAAGGACCGTGTAGATCGCCTTGCTTTCGCCCCATCTTACCGTCACGAAGATGGTGCCCGGGCACGGTCCGATGTCATACGAACCTCGAGGCCGCCGATCCCTTCCAATCGAGCCTCGCCCTCGAACGGATCTTCACACCTCGAATCCGCATTTGGTCTTGGCACGACACTCAGTCTTTGATTTCGGCTGCCGAGATGGCTGTAGTGGGTTGCCACAACGCTCAGCCGTCGTGGTCAGGTGCCGTTCCGCCTTTGAGCCTATTAGCGATGATCCGAACGTGTTGGAGCCCGGCCGAAGCCGGGCTCCATGTGCGTAGGCCGAGGGAGGGGACTAGACGGCAGACGCCGCGGCTGCGCGGGATCCGTCGACTCCGATGGGTCGGGCGTAGCCAGCGGCGATCGGGGATGGGCTGAACCCCTTGAAAGTGAGCCAAAGGCCCAGGAACGCCTCCCAAACGATTTCTGGGATTGTCGCGATGCTCTGCAGCGGGGACCCTTGCGAGATCAGGCCGAACAGCACGGCGGTCCCCGAAGCGGCGAGCAAAGGCCCTCCGACGACGCCGAAGAGCGCCATGCGGCGCGACACCAGGCCGGACCGGTACATCAGCCAGCCCAGGATCAGCCCAGTCCCGATGCCGTCGGTGAAGCCGGGGCCAAGGAGGAACGTCCAGTCATGGATCGCGTGGAGCGACTTGCCGATGAGCACGAGCGAGCCCGCATCTTCTCCCGCAGCTCCCTGTCGCAACGTAACGATGGCAAGCAGGCTGAGGAGGCCGATGAGGATGAAGGTGCACTCAACCAGACGAGCTGTGACGTAGCTGAGCGCGAGGCCTTCGTTCTGCCGCTTTAGCAGCGGGAACAGCACGACGGCACAGCCGATGTTGGTGAGGATGAGCATGAGCTCGAGGAAGGCACCCAGGAATACGCGCCCGTCGGCGCCGGCGCCGGTGATGTAGCTGGGGTCACTCAGTACAGGTCCGTAGGCGATCACTCCTCCAATCGAAGTGATGAAAGTGAGGATGAACAACACTCCCACGGCGAGGGCTGTCTTTCTCTGTGAGTCCACGATGGTCTCCTTCTTCCATGAGGCGGCACAACTCCGTTCGAAGGGCCTGCCGCGAGCCGACTCTCGCTCCGGCAACATCAGTGCCACGGCAGCTGTGTTTCGGAAGTTGCGCATCGCCTGGTTGTCGGTCTGCCTGCTGGGCGACACTCTTGTTAGAGGCACCGCTGGGCGCGACAATCCCGCTGTATGGATCGTGGCCCCGATGGTCACGTGGTCGGCGGCGCGGAAAGGATCACAAGCTGCATGGGGGACTTGCTTCCGGCCCGAAACCGTCTTCTCGCGGCACTGCGTACTGCGGACCCGGCCGCAGAGGCGCAGTTGCGGGAAGGCCTCGAGTCGGTCGAGCTGGAGCTTCACGCCCAGGTGATGGGACCGGATCGGCCGATCGGGCACGTCTACTTCCCGGAGACCGGGGTGCTGTCCCAGGTCCAGCAGATGCGCAACGGCTCGGCCGTTGAGGTGAACCTCGTCGGCAGCGACGGGATGGCGGGCCTGGCTGTGTACCTGGGAGGCGTCACCTTCCCGATCGAGGTGACCTGTTCGGCGCCGGGCACTTTCCTGCGCATGTGCTCGGCCGATTTCCTGGCCGAGGTCGATCGGAATCCGCCTTTGCTCCGAGTCCTGCACGGATACACCCAGGCGCTACTCGAGATTCGCGCCCAGGCGATCGGCTGCGATCGGTTCCACGCGGTCGAGGCGCGGGCTGCTCGATGGCTGCTGGAGATGGACGACCGTGTTCCGGAAGACGAGTTCCTGATGACCCATGAATCCATGGCCCTGAGGCTCGGAGTGCGCCGTCAGACCGTGTCAGCCGTGGCGTCTCACCTGTGCCAGCAAGGCTTGATCGTCTATCGCCGGGGCTTCATCGAGATTGTGGATCGCATCGGGCTCGAACGCGCGAGCTGCGAGTGCTACGAGGTCATCCGCGACGAGTTTGCGCGATTGGTCGGGCCACCGATCCCGCGGCCGCGCAAGGCTCAAGCTGCCGTACTCACGACACGATAGTTGGACACGCTGCGCTCGCATTCCCACGAGGGAGGCTACTGCGTTTACGCTCCGCGGCCGTCCGAGCTGAATGTCGCGGGTTCGAGACCCGTCGCCCGCTCCAACCCCATCTTGGCCTTGGCGCGACACTCAGCCTTTTCGGGAGGACCGAGACGGGCCGCCAAAGCGCTCAGCCAAGGTCGCGGCCGCCCTCGTTCGCAGGTTGAGTGGGCGGTTGGAGGGCGCGTTGATTGGCGCGGGTGGTGGCGGGACAGGGGCCATCGGGGCCGCAGGTTGCACACCTGAGGGCGCTCCGGCCGGCGTCGTCGCTATCTCGAGTACAATGCTCCCAACATTCGGACTATTCGTGTCGTGGGAGCGTTTCCTTTGACGCTGAGCGCAAACGAACGGCGCACGCTTCGAGCGTTCGTGCGCGCCGTCGCCCTGGTGGAACCCCTCCAGCGTGAGCTCGCGGCAAGTCACGGAATCTCGCTTGGCGACCTGTATGCGGTCCGAACGCTGGCGCGCCTGGGCGAGGTGCCCGTGAGCCGCTACGGCGCCGAACTCGGTCTGGCCCGTTCGACCATCACCAACCTCGTCGATCGCCTGGAGCGCGCGGGGCTTGTGGTTCGCGTCGCGAGCCCAAGTGATCGGCGCGTGACCCTCGTCGGGCTGACGGAGTCCGGGCGGGAAACGATGGAAGCGCGGCCCCGCTTCTCCGAGAGCGACGTAGCGCGCGGGATCCTTGCGCTGGACGCCACCGACCAGGCGACGCTCGCGGAACTCCTCGAACGGATCGTGGCGACCGAGCCTGAGCAGGACAACATCACGACACCTGACACATCGGACAAGTCCGAACTCGCCGCGATGGCCGCCCTCGAACCGGAGGCTGCGCGATGACCGCGTCCGGTCGGCAGCGCCGGCTTGCCCACATCGACTACAAATGGATCGCGCTCTCGAACACGACGCTCGGCATCCTGATGGCCGGGCTGAACGGCAGCGTTCTTCTCATCTCGCTACCGGCGATCTTCCGCGGCATCGGCATAGACCCGCTGGCGCCCGGCGAGTCCGACTACATGCTCTGGATGCTCGTCGGCTACACGCTCGTAACCGCGACGTTGCTCGTGACGGCGGGTCGTGTCTCAGACATGTACGGCCGTGTGCGGCTGTACAACGCCGGGTTCGCGATCTTCACCCTGGGCTCCATCATGTGCTTCTTCGTGCAAGGGCAGGGTAATGGGGCGGCGCTGCAGCTCATCCTGTTCCGCGTCATCCAGGCCGTGGGTGGGGCGTTCCTGATGGCGAACTCGGCGGCGATCCTCACCGATGCCTTTCCAGCCGAACAACGTGGCTTCGCCATGGGCGTGAACCAGATCGGCGTTCTGGCGGGCATGTTCGCGGGGCTGCTCGTCGGCGGCGTGCTTGCCGCGATCGACTGGCGTGCTGTCTTCCTCGTGAGCGTGCCGTTCGGGATCTTCGGGACCGTGTGGGCATACCTGATGCTCCATGAGACGGCCACCATCCGCAAGCACCAGCGCCTCGACATCCCGGGGAACGTCCTCTTTGCCGCGGGGCTCGTTCTGGTGCTGGTCGGCTTCACATATGCGATCCAGCCCTATGGCTCGTCGACCATGGGATGGGGGAATCCGTCGGTGATCGGGGAGCTCGGCGGCGGTGCCCTCTTGCTCGCCCTGTTCGTCGTCGTGGAAGGCCACGTCCCAGACCCGATGTTCAGGCTGGAACTGTTCCGGATCCGGATGTTCACGGCGGGCAACATCGCCGGGTTTCTGTCGTCTCTGGCGCGGGGCGGACTCCAGTTCATTCTCATCGTCTGGCTGCAGGGCATCTGGCTTCCGCTTCACGGAGTGGCGTTCCAGGACGCGCCTTTGTGGGCGGCCATTTGCATGCTGCCCATGACGGTCGGGTTCTTGATCGCCGGACCGCTGTGTGGCCGGCTTTCCGATCGGTTCGGGGCGCGCTACTTCTCGACCGGCGGCATGCTCCTGTCTGCCGCGGCATTCACCGTCTTCCTGCTGATGCCGGCCGACTTCGACTATGTTCCGTTCGGGCTGCTACTGCTGGCGCTCGGCCTCGGCCAGGGAAGCTTTGCGGCGCCTAACACGGCGTCGATCATGAACGCGGTCCCGCCCGAGCATCGGGGCGCGTCGTCGGGCATGCGGGCCACCTTCCAGAACGTCGCCCAGAGCCTGAGCATGACGCTCATCTTCAGCCTGGTGATCGCGGGCCTCTCGGCGCGCCTGCCCGGTGCGATGTTCAGCAACCTGACTACCGCGGGAGTGCCTGACAAGATGGCCTCGAGCCTCGCCGGATTGCCGCCTACTGGTGCGCTATTCGCGGCCTTCCTGGGCTACAACCCCATGGCGACACTCATCCCGCCCCAGGCACTCGCCGGTCTGTCGAGCTCGACACAAGCGACGATCCTGAGCAACTCGTTCTTCCCGCAGCTGCTGGCGGGGCCATTCATGGACGGGCTGCGGGTAGCCTTTGCCGCCTGCGTCGCGCTGTCGATGGCCGCCGCCGCGGCCTCCTGGATGCGTGGTCGCCGCTATATCCACGACCTCGAGGTGGTGTCGGTGTCAGTGGGGTCCAGTGGCGATCGGGCCGCTGCCTTCGAAAGCCCAGCGAAGGCGCCTGCGGGGAAGTAGGAACCGCTTGCGCCGGCACGATAACCGGACTCGAGATGCTCGGGACTCCACGAGGGGTGCCACTACGCCAACCCGGCTACCTTCCAAGCTGAAACTCGCGGGTTCGAGACCGTCTCCCGCTCCGATCCCTTTCGTGCTGACGGAGACCAGCCTCTCGCCGGACCTGATCGTCGACCTCAGCCTCGCCTAAAGCTCGTACAACTCCGCCGAAGGCGGCCCGGAGGCCCAGGTGTCGCTGCCGAGCAGCAAGACTCGGCCGTCTGCCAGCAGGGTGGCGGACACGGCGCCGGCATTCTTCAGAAGCAGCCCGATCTGGCTGAAGGTGCCAGTCGCCGGGTCGTACACCTCCACCGAGCTGATCGACTGCGAGCTGTCCGAGGTGAGTCCGCCGGCGATGAGCACGCGGCCGTTCTTCAGCAACGTGGCGGTGTGGTTCTGGCGGCCGCTGATCATCGATCCGGTCGCGCTGAACTTCCCGGTCGCTGGGTCGTACAGCTCCGCCGAGCTCGGCATGCTTGCGCTCGCGCCGGTCATGCTGGATCCGCCGGCGACGAGCACGCGGCCGTCGGGGAGGAGCGTGGCAGTGTCGCCCTCCCGCGGCGTCGACATCGACCCGGTCGAGCTGAACTTCCCGGTCGTCGGGTCGTAGACCTCGGCCGATGCTACGTCGTCCTCGGGGGCGCCATCGGAACTCGTCCCGCGCGTCCGTCCGCCGACGACGAGAACGCGGCCGTCTGCGAGCAATGTCGCGGTGTGGAAGTAGCGAATACCTGCCATCGAGCCTGTCCGGCTGAACTTCCCCGTCGCCGGGTCGTACAGCTCCGCCGTGTTGGTCTCGCCCCCGCCGACGATGAGCACGCGGCCATCCTTCAACAAAGTGGCCGTGTGGAATCGACGCCCCACGATCGGCGAGCCTGTCCGGCTGAACTTCCCGGTTGCCGGGTCGTACAGCTCCGCCGTGTCGATGGGAGCGCCGTCGCCGCCGACGATGAGCACGCGACCATCCTTCAACAGGGTGGCCGTGGGGTACTCACGACCCAGTGTCATCGAGCCGGTTGGGCTGAAGGTTCCGGTCGCGGGATCGTATGTCTCGGCGGCAGCCAGATCCGGTCCGTCGGCGAAGCCGCCGGCGACCAGAACGCGGCCATCGAGGAGCAGCGTGGCCGTGTAGCCAAGCCGGTATTCGGGCATCGCTCCCGTCGGTGTGAAGTGGCCTCCGGGCGTGGCCGACGCGGTTGCCGCAGGCGTGCTCGACGGCTCGGCCGAGGCCGAGGGCGCAGCAGTGTTCGAAGCGGAAGCCGAAGGGGAGGCCGACCCAGGCGCCGCCGGCGGGAAAGAGGGGCCAGCCGACCGGAGCGTCAAGCTCAGGACGATGATCGCGGCCAAGGCCAGCGACGCACAGGCAGCTGCGACCGTCGCTGGCCGCCCAAGAGCCGGCCGCATCGGGTTAGCCCATCGGCGGCCGCGAATTGGATGCTCGTCCGGCAGTTCGCGTATGTAGGAGTAGATGTCGGGCGGCGCAATCGGATCCAGGTTGGCGCTCAGCGAACGAAGGCGCCGCTCGATCTCGTCCTCGCCGAGTTGCTGCGTGCTCATTTCTGCGGACCCTCTGGCTGTGACTCGAGCTCCTTGCGCAGCGCGCAAAGGGCGTTGTGAAGCCGCGACTTCACGGTTCCGAGCGGAACGTCGAGCTTCGTGGCGATGTCCGCCAGAGACCAGTCCGCCCAGAAGCGCAGGGCAACGACGATCTGATGGTCTCGACTCAGCTTGGCTACGAGCCGCCCCAGCTCATCTCTCGCGATCGCGGCACGAAAGGGATCTGCGACGGTCAGGCCGCTGCGATCGTCTTCGAGGGGAATCCACCGCACCGGCGGCCGGCTTCGCAGCCGATTGCGGCACACGTTGACCAGGATCTGCGAGAACCAGGGGTCGAAGCGCTCTGCCTCGCGCAGCTTGGGCCAGGCCTGCCAGGCCCGCAGGAATGCCTCCTGCGTCGCGTCCTGGGCTTCGGTGGCATCCCGCAGGATCAATCCCGCCAGCCGATATGCCGGTTGGGCCTGCGCTGTCGCCAGGGCGACGAAGGCATCCGGAGTACGAGTTGCCTCAGTCTCTCGCGAAGCACCTTCGGATCTGATCTGGCTCGTCATATCGTGACTAGGCTCCCTCTCGCGGATTCCCGGACAGTAAGACACAGAATGACCCTGGTAAGTTCACGTCCGCGGATTGAATGGGAGGCGAGCCGGTCAGCCCAACCCCGCTCCTGCTAGAAGGTCAGCTGCAACGGATCCAGCGGCAATGTCTGGATGCTATCGGCGGCCGCGCGTAGCCGCCCTTCGTGCACCAGGACAGCGATCGGTAGCCTCCGCGTCAGACGCATCGCGAGGCTTGACCGAGCGCGGCGGCGGCGCCTACGATGCGCCGACCACGTCCCGGCCCGGATCTCGGCCGCCGGGAATAGCGGTTCGTCGGTGGTGGAGAGCGGGGCGTTTCCGATCGGTACGCGCTGGCTCTCGTCAGAGTCGAGGAGACTGCGATGCCGTTCGGGTGGGGCGAGCACTGGGTCAAGGCACAGGGTTTGGTCGTCGCGAGCCGCGAGATCGGGAGCAAGGGTCTGGGTACCTGGCGCGAGGAGTGGGTAGTGGAGGTCCACGCCCAAGACGGGGAGGTGTTCCGGTCCCCGATCAAGTGGCCGCTGGTCGAACATGACGATTTCAGTTTCATTCCGTGCTCGGTGGGGGAGACCGTCAGAATCGAGTACGACCCAAAGAACCACAACCTCCGCTGGGACAAGTCTGATCGGGCGAGGAACCTGCTCGCCAAGACGCCTGCCCAGGAGCTGGCGCAGCAGGACGATGCCTTCAAGGCTGCGCTTGCGGGACGTACAACCCAGACCGACTCCGTGACTGACCCGGACCTGGCGGAGTTGGAGGCTGCCACCCAGCCCGGCGGCTTCAACGTGGCCTTCGATGCCAGCGGCCGGCCTTCGGCCGGCGAAGTCGCAGCTCTCGTGGGTGGCGTTCAAAGCGGTGCCGTGAAACAGATCCACGGCAGCGCAGCTCAGACGCTGGCCACCGGTATTCACGGCACGGCGGTTATCACGACCACCCAACCGCTCGGCAAGACAGTCCGCGACATCAATCCCAACGCGGATCCGTCACGTCTCAACGACCCTATGTGGCTGTTCACTGTTGAAGCGACCGTGCCCGGCGAGGCGCCGTTTCCGGCGGTCTTCGGCCATCGCGTGCCGATGGCGAAGATAGCGTCGCTTGCTCCAGGTGTGAAGCTCGCAGTCGCGGTCGACATGGCCGACCACAACAAGGTTGCCATTGACTGGGACAAGTCGCCGGTCGTCGGCTAGACAAACGCGGGCGATGTTGAGCAGGTCCGCCTTGCACTAGTCCTGCGCGCTGCGCAGCTCGGGCCTGTCTCAGCTCTTGCGGAGAGCGACTCTGAGGGTGGCCCTTGCCCGCGACAGCCTGCTCGAAACCGTGCCCGGTGGTTCGCGGAGGATGGCGGCGATTTCCTTGACGGAGTAGCCATCCAGGCAGTTGAGCAGGAGGCACGCGCGAGTGCGGGGTTCTAACGAGTTCAGGGCGGAGAGGAGGTCCGGGTCGATGTCGTCCGTCCATTCGACGGCCGCGGAACGGGCGATGATCCTGCCCAGCACGCGGCGACGTTCGAGTTGGTTGAACGCAAGGCGCAGGGCAATCGTATGGAGCCAAGCCCGAGGGTCGCGGCCGTCGAACTTCGACCACGCTCGGTAGGCGCGCTCGTAGGCATCCTGCGCCACGTCCTCGGCATCCTCGCGATTTCCCAGAACCAGCACGAGGCGGCGCACGAGCCCCGGGTACAGCGGCGCCATTACGACCTCGAACGGCTGTGCCGATTCTCTGGCGACGCGGGACAATTCGATCCTGGAACCGCTCGGCATTGGACGAGCAGCCGCGGAGGAGAGGCTCTCAGGTCTTGGCGTCACGGCATGGGCATCCCGTAACACGCCCCGACTCCGCTGCCGAGGGCTCGCTGGTCGACGATCATCAATAGGACCCCGTCCACGATGGCACCGGGAACGACGTATCCGTGTTCCGGGGCGGCCGTCGCTTGAAGTGACTGGAGGCCATCTCTTTCGATCTGCCAGACGATCTGGCTGTATCCGTGGCCGACCAGGTAGGCCTCCGCCTGTTTCGGGGTCATGCACTCGAGGTTCGCACCATTGAGTGGCTGGCCCGAATTCTCGACCCCGGGAAAGCCTCGCACGTCGGATCTGGTGACGACCGCCACTCCGGCGGTCGCGACGGCCGTGAGGAGCAGAAGGAAGCAGGCGGCGAGTGCCGACCTCCCAGCCAACCGGACATGACGTCGCCCGCGTTCAACGTCCGGAGCCTCGGCGCCCGGGATGCGCGCCTCGAGGGAGCTGAGGCGGCCCTCAAGTTCCAGGTCATCGCCCATCGCGCGGTCCTCCACCTTCAGGCAGCGGCAAGTCTGCGAGCTGCATTCACGAGATACAACAGGCGAACCTGCCGAATCGCTGCATGGACGCCTTGGCTCGCACTCTCTAGAGCGGCTCTGGAGGTCCGCGACCGGCCAAATGCCGCAAGGCTACGGACAAGAAGAGGCGGGATCGCGGCTGCCGCCGGATCCCGCCTCTGGATGCCTACGCAGTAGGCTTAGTTGCGCAGCAGCTGCAGGTTGTTTGAGCCGTCATCGACGAAGTAGAAGCCCTCTCGATCTGGCGCCATCGCCAGTCCGAAGAGCGTTCCCGCACCAGTCGCATCAAGCAACTTGAAGGCCACCTGGTGGCCGGCCGGGGTGATTTCGACGGCGTTGCCGTCCGCGGCGTTGACAGTCAGGATGTCTCCATTCGGCGCCAGCGCCAGACCCAGGGGCTGATTGAGGTGGTCTTGCTCCGATACCGTCCTGCCCCTATGCGAGGCTGTCGTCCGCGTCGCGGCGTCGGAGACGACCGCGATGCGGTTGTCGAGCGTGTCCGCCACGTACAGGTTGCCCATGCCGTCGAGGACGAGGCCCGTCGGGCCGATCACCAGCGCCGCTGGGTCGGTCTTCTCGGGGAAGCCCGAGGCGATCACGCGCTCTGAAGCAACATGGGGCATCAAGGAGTCTGCGTCAGTCAGGTCGATCCGGACCACCGTGCCACGATGGACCACGGCGCCGTTCGCCGCCACCGTGCCGTTGAGCACGTTGGACACGAAGAGGACTGGGTCGTCACCGCGGTCCCATGCCGTCATGTCCCACGGACCGTTGACCATTGCACCCTCGATGGTCGTGGCCACGTGACCCATTGGGTCCAGGACGATCAGGCAGCCGGCCATCGCCGTGTCGGACATGCCATCGCTGGTCGGCAGGCTACCGACCACGACCCAGCCGCTGCGGAGCGCCACTAGAGCCGTCGTCAGGCCCACGCCACCGGTGCACTGGGGAACGTCCGACGGGGCGATCGTCGCGAAGACTGACATTGTCCCCTTGGGCGAGAGTTCGACAATCGTCGCGCCGGTACCTTGCGCGTTCGTGCTGTTGTTGAAATTGCTCACCAGAATGTCGCCGCGGACGAGGTCGCCGACCGATCTGGGCACCACGGCGACACCATAGGGGTTGATGTCACCGTTGCTCGGAACCGTCGAGCCCACGACTGTCTGCGTATGCAGTGCCCGCAGGAACGGCGTGGAATTGGCAAAGGCGATACCAGGCGACAGCGCTGCCGCAGCGAATGCGATTGCGATGGCCGCTATGGAGCGGCCTGAGTGGGACATGGGACGCATGTATCTTTCTCCAGCGGGATCCGTCGTGACCGACGTGGTGCCGGCCGGCCCGAGACCCATATGACCGGTACGAATGAGTCGGCCGGCCGGGTTCGAGGACAGCCGATCGTCGCGCCAGGGGGGACTTCCAAGCGTGGCATCCCGCCCTTCGGCGCGAGGTGTAAGAGCGCCACTTCGGGAATCGACTCAGGCTGGCGTCGGCCAGCCGCTTTCGGCTCTGGCCTCAAGACGCCGATGCGCAGAGGGCCCCCAGGTCACCTAATCGGCAGGCGGTTGTATGCTTCGCAGAAGTACTTGAGCGGAGCAAGGACCACCAAACCCTCAGGAGGGGCCACGCCGTGCGCATCTGTAAGTCGGTCCTCGGGATGCTGGCCGGACTCTCCCTCATCGTCGGTGGCTGCGGCAGTGCCGCCACCGCCTCACCCGGCAGCGCATCCGCCGGTAGCGCGACCGCGTCCGCTCCTGCGGTTGTCGCCACGCCGACGGCGACCCTGGTCGCCACGCCCACTGCTGCCGATCCCGATGCGCTATTCACACAGGCTATCGCGGTCGGGCCGGCCTGGAAGTCCTTCCACCTCAAGCTCGCGTTTGACGGCACCATCAAGGCCGCCTTCTTCAAGAGCTCGACCAGCGGCACTCTTGCCAAACTCAAGAGCGATGTGGTCCTGGATGGCACCGTCGTCGAGGGTGACGTGGACCCCGTCAACCTGGCGTTCGACCTTCGCATCACGGTGCCGGCCCTCACCGGCATCATCAGCTCGCCCATAACGGGCGACCTCGTCGTCAAGAATTCCGTGTTGTATCTCCAACTACCCGTGCTCGGGGCCAAGTACCGGCAGGTCAAGCTGAAGCAGCTCACCGGTGATCTAGGCGTTCCGGTCGCAATCCCCACACCCGGCGGCGACTCCCTCGTCGGCATCGCCAATCTGGTGGCAAGCCTGCGCCAGCACCTGGAGACGAACGGTGTCGTACCCCAGGTCGTGGGCATCGAACAGATCGGGGGCAAGAACGCCTACCGGATCAAGCTCTCCGTGCCCCTCGACAAGCTGAACAGCGACATCGCCGGAGCCATGACCGGCGCCAAAGTCAACCCCGCGCTCAAGATGAAGATCGACTCGGCCTCGGTCGATATGTGGATCTACCAGGACACCTACCAGCTGGCGCAGGTCCAGCTCGCGGGTTCCTCCTCGACCGTCGGCGATCTCACCTTCACGATGACGCTTACCAACTTCGACCAACCGGTCACGATCGACGCCCCAGCCGCGAGTGACATCGGCAACTAGCCTCAGTTGCACCGGAGTCGAACCTCAGGCGGCGAGGCCGACGGCGAGGGTGAGCGCGCTCCGGGCTCTGTTCAAGATGTAGAGGTGGTAGCCCGGTGCTCCCTGGGCCAGGAGGTCGCGGATCTGGGCGAGCGCCCAATCGATGCCCGCGGCTTCGATGCTCTCAGGTTCGTCTCCAGCGTCCTCTATGCGCTCGATCAGCCGCTCCGGCAGCGTGGCTCCGCACATGTCGGTAATGCGAGTGATCTGTCTGAGCGAGAGCACCGGCATGATGCCCGGGACGATGGGCACGCGGATGCCCGCGGCGTGGCATCGGTCTACGAAGCGGTAGTACGCCGCGTTGTCGAAGAACAGCTGGGTGGTGATGAATGACGCGCCGGCATCGACCTTGCGCCGGAGGTTGACCAGGTCGGCCTCGAACGAAGGCGCTTCGGGGTGTTTCTCCGGATACCCGCCCACGCCCAGGCACAGGTCGGGATGCATGGCCTTCAGGAGGGCGACGACATCGGAGCCGAAATGCAGGCCGTCCTTGAACGCGGTCGCAGCCGGCATGCCGTTGGGCAGGTCGCCCCGCAAGGCCATGATGTTGCGGATTCCCCGCGCGTAGTGCGTCTCCGCGACGGCTGCGACTTCCGCCCGAGAGTGGTTGACCGCGGTCAGATGCGGCATGACCGTGAAGCCGAACTCATGCCTGAGCAGGGAGGACACCTGGGCGGTTCGTTGCTGGGTGCTGCCCCCGGCGCCGTAGGTCACCGACACGAAATCCGGTTCGATCGATTGGAGCGCGGCGGCGGTCTGACGCAACGCCTCGACGCCCGCCTCGTCCCGGGGAGGGAAGAACTCGAGCGAGCGCAGCGGCCGCCCCGGTGCGAACAGCTCGGAGATTGGCCGGTCAGACAGGCTTGACGGATCAACGGACACGAATTCGATGATACGTGCCTTTGCGACCGCCGATCTCAACCAATGGCGAGGCTTCCCGCCGCTAGAGGGCCAACCGTCCCGGCGGGACGGGCTCATCGGGTGCCACGAGCGCTACGTCTCGTCGCCGGCTGTTCGCAAGGCATACACGCGGCCCTGCCGAAGATCGAGATCCTCGAGCTCGGTCGTTGTCCGAACGTCGTATGTCGCGAGCTCGACCAACTCGTCGGTGGGCAGGTAGCGCCGGCCGGGGTCGCCGACCAGAACGTCGATGCCCGCGTCTCGAGCCCGTCGCAGCCACGGCAAGATGCGGACGGCGAGGCGGGAGTCGTAGTAGCAATCGCCGGCCAGGACGATGTCCGCGTCGGGTGGTTCCTGGTCCAGGATGTCGCCCCGCACGACCGTCACTCGGCGGCCGTTGGCGCGGGCGTTGATCTCGATCGCGGCGGCGGCGAAGGGGTCTATGTCGGCGGCCGTGGCTCGTGCCGCGCCGGCGTGGAGTGCCGCAATTGCGCACAACCCGGAACCGGATGCCATGTCGAACACCCGCCGACCCGCCACGGCCTCCGGATGATCCTGCAGGTACCGCCCGATCGCCAGCCCGCCCGCCCACGCGAAAGCCCAATACGGGAACGCCGCGTCCGGGTCGCCCGTCTCGATCTGGAGAGCGCCGGACAGCGCAATTGCTTCGTCGGCCAGGTGGAGGCTGATCTCTTCGACGCCGGCAACTGGGCGCAGGCGTGTATGACGCAGAACGAATGCGTGTGGCGAGTCGGCCATCGTCCTAGTCTAGGGGCCAGAACTGCCCCGGCGCCGCGACCGCCCGCCGCCTTGCTTTGACGGACGCCGCAGGGATCGTCAGCCTCTTACGGCGGCAAGGAATGCGACGCCGACGGCTATGGCGACGACCCCGGAGCGCTGACCCAGCGACAGCCGCTCGCGGAAGAGGAAGAAGGCGGCGACGGCGGCGACGGCGGCAAACTGGCTAGCCAGCACGGCAGAAATGGCGATGCTCTCGCGCGACCCCACGACGTACGAGGCGTTGCCGAAGACTTCGAGGGCGCCGATGAGGACGACCAACGGGACGGCCCGGCGCGTCAACCGGAGGCGACCGGCGAGGGCCATGGGGATGAACACGCCAACGACACCAACCGCCCGGACTGGCAGGACGGCCATGAGCGGCGGCAGGCTGCGTCCGACCTGGGCGGTGCTGTAGACCGTGATCCCGAAGCCTATGGCTGCCAGCGCGCCCCACATCGCCGCCCGCCTCTCGTTGCCGGCCGGGGCGGACATTGGGGGCGCCCCTGGCTCGACGCCCCATTCTGCGGGAGAGGCGGCACTGCCTCCGGCGAAAGCCACTGTCGCGATGCCCACCACGATCACGCACAGCGTCGCGGCAATCGGAATCGTGAGACGTTCACCTGCGATCACTGCGAGCAGTGCCGCGATCGCGCCCTCGGTGGAGGCGAGCGCCGTCACCACGCCAACCTTCCCGATGCGCAGCCCACGGTAGAGGAACAGCTGGCCGATCACCCCGCTCAGGCCAGAAATCGCCATCCACCCGGCCAGCGCAGGCGTGATCGATGGCACGGGCCCCGACGCGAGCGAGAGCGAGCCCGCCACCGCGACGCCGACCAGCATCATCCAGGCCACAGTCGAGCTTGCGCCGATGAGGCGGCTGGCCCGCGACGACATGAGATTGGCCGCTGCCCACATCGCAGCCGCACCGAGCCCGCCGAGGATGGCAGTCATGTGGTCAGTTTGAGGCACGCCGCCTCATGCCGCCGCCGGATGAGGCAAGGCCTGCGCCTCACGGGCGGAGCGTCTTCGTCCCGGTCCGCGCCTCCGCCACCGCCTTCAGGACGCGGCACGCCCGGAGCGTCACCCACTTGCTCGGCTGGCCTGGACTGTCGATGTCGACCGTCATCTTGCCTGCGTAGGAATAGCGGTTTGGCCAGCGACCGTGGGCGTCTTGCTGGGCGACGACCCAGTCGACCGCCCGATCGAGACGCGGATCCCCACCCATCCCGGCCTGGCACAGCGCCTCCAGCGTCTGAAGGACGTCGGCGACGTAGCCCGAAGGGAAGCCGAGCTTGAACCACGAGCTGCTGGGACTGGCGTTCTGACCCATCGGGTAGTCCGCGACCGACGGGTCGCGGCTGAGCAGGAAGGCCGCACCCTCTGCGAGTGCACGCGCGACGGGCGACGTGCGCTGTGCAGCGGGCACGCGGGCCAGTGCGAGGACGGCCTTGGTCGCACCCCAGGCGCACGGATCGCCGTAGTTCATTGCACAGCGGAAGCCTGGTCCGGCCGTCGCCGACTTGTGGAACCCTATCTCGCCATCTCCTGTGATCGACGCGGCCTGGTAGGCCAGAGACCGCTGGACTCGTGGGTCGTCCAGCAGGCCAAAGCCGATCAGAGCACTCAAGAGATTGCCGTTGAGGCAATGCACGACGCTGGAAGGCGCCGCCGGCCCGAGCTCCGGGCCGGAGTAGCCGAAACCGCCGTTGCTCGCCTGGGCGCGGTCGAGGACGTAATCGCAGGCCGCACGGATGCACGGATTGCCGCCGTCTGCGCCCAGCTGATCTAGGAAGAGGACTTGCCAGACGGTCGCGGTGTACTTGGGCGAATAGCCGTGACCCGGCTTGACCCACCATCCTTCGGGGCTCTGGGCCGCAAGGATCGAAGCGATGGGGTCGGTCCGCATCGCGGCCGCTCGAGCCTCGACCACGTCCGGGTCGTCCGCCGCTCGGTCTAGCAGACCACGCAGGGTCTGGTGCCGCACCGCCGGCGTGGTCCGGTCGAGCAGCCACGGCAGCGGGTCTACTTTGACGCGATCGATCCAACCGTCCACGACCGCAGTCTACGCGGCCCATCCCGGAGCGCCCTGGGAATCCGCAGCTTCGTGCGCGAGCCGCCACGTGGCCAGTGCGATGGGCGGGCCCATGACGAGCGCGCCGATGAGGGCCAGCCCGGAAGGCGCGACACCGGACACGAGGTTGGACATGAGCATCAGGCCGTACGCGGCGATCGGGAGCGCGGCCACCTGCGCGCCGACCGGCCCCGCCGGCACCGCGCGAACCCTCTGTTCGATCGCCCGGTAGGAGAGATAGACGGTGAATGTCGTGGCCAGCCAGCCCAGGTAGTTCTGGCCGGGGATGCCGAAGTACGGCCCGCCGGACTCCCAGACCCAGGCGCGGACGCGCGGCCCGGAGAGGATCGGGTCGATGACGAGGTCCCAGGCGGTCATAACGGCGGCGCTTGCTACGGCCATGCGCAGAAGCGGACCCGCCCCCGGCGCAGTTCCGGTTGCTCGTCGTGCCACTACGAGGTTGGCGATCACGTAGCTCGGGTAGATCATCATGAACCAGGCCAGGGGGATCAGGAGCGGGACTTCGCCGAGCTTGCCGCCGAGGTAGTCGGTGTAGTGGTATGCGCCGAATACCAGGCCGGTTGCCACGCCGGCCTGCTCGTAAACCCAGGAGATGGACGCGCTCAATGCGAAGAAGATGAGCGTCAATCGCCCGCCCAGCGTGTACCAGGCATGGGTGAGACTGAAGAGCGCCATGATCGAGGTCAGGAGCGTTAGCCCGCCGGGCAGCCCGGGTAGTCTGACGAGGCCGGTGAGAAGCGACCGTAGGACGGCGTCATAGGCGAAAAGGATCAGCAGCGCAGTCGTGACAACGAGTAGAAGACGTCCTCGCATCGATTCCCCAAGGCGACATCTCGTAGATCGGGCAGACGGGTTCGTCGGCCCAAAGTCTCTGGCTGCGCTGGATCGGGCACTGCTTGGATTGTAGGCGCCGAGTTGGAGGGGCATGCCCGGGGGTGCGGGAGAGGCGCACCCCAAAACGGCGCACCTGCCGGCCGGGTCTGGGGACGTCGGCCGCAGCGGGAATCGTGGACAGCGTGGCAGGCGATTGTGTTGGGTTCGGGCGGTTGGTGGGACCCCCCATGACCACGGTCCTATTGAACGGAGACTGTCTCAAGCCAACCTTGATCAATCATGATTTCCCGCTCCGCCAATGCGTCTCGATCCTCGCTTGCCCCTCGTGGAGGCCGGTCGTGAGTACCGCCCCGGAGGCGCCCGCGCTTATCCAGTACGCATGCGAGCGCTGCCGGACGAAGTTCGTTCTCCCGCCTTCGAGTCGCCAACTCGGATTGAGTGGCCGCGCCAGGGCAGTCGCGATGGCGCTGAGTCGAACCGTTCGCTTCCATGAGGGCTTTGGCTCAACCTACGATGGCGCCCGCCGGCAGCTGCTCGCCAAGATGGACGACACCGCCTATCAGTCGTTCGTCCAGAGCTTCAAGTTCTGCCACGAATGTCGGCAGTTCGTCTGCTCGGAATGCTGGAGCAATTCGCGTCGGACCTGTCTCGGCTGTTTCGCCAAGGCGGCCGGAACGAGCGTTCGGCCCAAGCCGCCCTTCGCGCCGGAAGGGCCAGCTATTCCGAGGCCCGCGGCGCTCAGCGCGCCCGCCGGCAAGGGTCGGCGCCTCCGCACAGACGCGAGCCTCTTGGTCATGGGCGCGGCGATCCTGCTCCTGGTGGTGGAGCTGTTCGTCATTCTGCCGGGGACCTTCAACAACGGGGGTGGCTCGAAGGCATCCGACACACCGCTCGCCGCGATCGACACGAGCGCGCCTTCGATCGCATCTCCTCTCGTGGACCCGACTGCGCTCGTGGTCGTCGTTACGCCGCCGCCGGTCATCCCCGATCTGGTCACGCCGGCGCCCACCGCCGTCCCGACCCCCGTGCCGACCGCCGTCCCGACCCCCGTGCCGACCGCCGTCCCGACCCCGGTGCCGACGGTTCGGATAACCCCCAAGCCGACGGTTCGGATCACGCCCGTGCCGACGGTTCGGATCACGCCAGTGCCGACGCCTCGGATCACGCCCGTGCCGCAGCCCACTGCCTTCCCGACCCCGGCGATCGCCTGCACTCCGACGTCGGGCGCCGCGCCATTGACGGTCACATGCACGTGGAGGAACTCGTCCGGCGTCGGCTATTCTGCCGGCCAATGGTGGGTTGACAACGCCGCCAGTGCCACCACGGTGCCCAGCGCCACGTTCACCTTCGACGTCGGCTATCACACGGTTTACGTGGCCATCAAGCACGGCACGACCTGGACGTCGTCCGCCGTCGATGGGATAGACGTCTCGGCGGCATAGTGCCCGGCCCGCCACTTCTTCCTATGGGCCGATTTCTTCGGCCACCCGGCGTCGCGACCGCATAGCCGCCCAGTGTCGCGCGACCGTCAGGGTTTAGCGCCGTAGGTGGTCAGGCAGACTCCGGTCGCGCAGCGGCGGCCGAGTTGGCGATACCCCGGCGGCAGTGGTGGGGGAGTGGCGCCCGGGGCGCCGACGAAGAAGACCACGCCACCGCTCACGGCGATCTCCGGAGGGACGGAGTGCCAGACCGCATCGGGCGGATACGCAGCCGTGCCGAAGTACCATGGCGGGTCCGACTGGGCCAGAACGTGCAGGCGGGCGCGCAGCTCCGGGCTGCCATCCACAAGCAGTAGCAGATAGCGGTCCGGGTCGGCGGCAACGAGATCCTGAGGGCGCACCCGCGACTCGATCTCGGGCAGGAGCGAAGCGGTCTCGGGATGCGTAATCGCGGTGCCGAGGGCGAGTGAACCGATCGCGGCGGCCGCAACGAGGGCGACCGCGAGGCGGCGCGGCATGGCAGCCAGGCCGACGCCGCACAGGGCGAAGAGCGGCAGCCACATGACGTCGGCGTAGCGGGCCTCGAGGATCGGGCGCCACAGGCTGACGCCCGCCAGGACGGCCACGCCACCGGCTGCTGCGAGGCAAAAAGCGGCGGCACGCCGACCCTCGCGGGGCAGGCGTCGCCAGGTGACCGCTGCGCTGGCGAGGGCCACGCAACCGGCGACCACTTCGATGATCTGGAGGGCGACCAGGAGCTCTCGGTACGGCACGCCCGAATCGATAGGCGGGCCGGCGAAGAGCTGGCCGAACGTGCCGGCAATCGAGCTGGGACTCAGCGGTGGAATCCAGAAACCCTGGCCGGCATGCTCGAGCTGGGAGCGGGCGAAGAGCAGCCAGGGGCCAACACTGGCGGCCGTTCCGGCGCTGATCAGGCCGGCCAGGACGAGGTTTCGACGGCCGGGTCGGAGCCAGGCCACCGCTCCCAGCACCCCTACGATCGCGATCGCGGCGAAGTAGTCGGTCCAGACGGCGGCAGCGGCGACCGCGCCGTACGCGATCCATCGCACAGCCTTCGGCCGCTCCTCTGGGGAACGTGTCGCATCGGACGGCGGCCGCTTTGGGGACTCGACCGCTCGCCACAGGAGCAGCATCGCGGCCACGACCAGCGCACCGGCCAGCGAGTACATGCGGGCGTTCTCAGAACTGAGCAGAGTCGTCGGCAGGACCGCCGCGAAGACGGCGGCCGAGAGCCCGGCCGCATCGCCGGAGACACGACGAGCCAGCGCCGCGAGTAACGGGATCAGGGCGATTCCCGCCAGGGCGGGCACTATTCGCATGGCAGCCGGGCCGTGGGCCACCTGCGCGACGAGCCACTCCAGAACGTAGAAGAGCGGCGGCGCGCTGTCGCGGCTCACAACTCCGAGCATGTCGCCCAGTTGCCGAGCCACGACAGCTGCGGTGAAGTCCTCGTCTGTGCCGAGGGGTTGCCGGGCCAGCAGCGCCAGCCGGAACACCGCCCCGCCCGCCGTGATCAGCGCCAGCTTTCGGCCGTAGCCGGGTCGCAAGTCTCGGGTCACGGTCATGGTGTGGCCGCCCAGACCGTCGGCGCTCCGGTTGGATCCCAGGCTATCGGCTGGGCTCTGGCTGCGACTCCGGGCCCCAGGGTCGACTCGAGGTCCGCGACCTTGAGGGCGAGGTAGATCCGATGATTTGCGGCGTCCAGCTTCGAGCCCGGCGAGTAGATCGTCACCGGCTCGGATGCGTCCAGGAATTCGACATCCATCGCCGAATAGTCATCCAGGATCGCCGCCGAGCCAGGATGGCCAGCCGCATATGAGGCCAGCGAGACGATGGGGTAGCTGAATGCCTCATAGCGGTCGGCTACCGGCCTGGTGAGATATGCCCACCCGCTCCACACGGCAACCGCGCTCAGCGTCCCCGCGATGGCGGCGATCGCCAGCCAACTGGCTCCGCGGTTCCAGCGTCGACGCGCCTGCTCCGCCAGCTCCAGGGCCCCAAGGCCGATGGCGACACCGAGCGGCGCCGCGAGACCGAGCGCCCGCAGGAAATGGGGAGAGCCGCCCTCCGTCGCCACGAGTGGCGCGGCGAGGAAGACCGGCAGGGCCAGCAGGATCAGCGAGTGCCCGGCGTCGCGTCGCATCCGCCACAGCCGCACCAGGCCCGCGCCCGCCACAACGGAGAGTGGCAACGGCAGCAGTGGCAAACCCGAAACGTCGTGGCGCGCGTTGGGGTCGCCCGTCAGGCCGAACATCGACACCGTCCGCAGCACGTGGACGATCGGGTTCGAGTCCGCTTCGACGTTCGGGTTCAGGGCGCTCGCCGCCGCGGCTCGACCGAAGTAGTTGGTCGGGTCCGTGATCGCTACCGCGATCATCGGCGCCGCGACAATCAGGAAGGCGACGGCGAACGGGACCGCCCCGGCGCGGAGTGGCTCGTACGCGCCGCGATCGACTCGGCGCAGCCACAGCATCCACGCGATCACGAGCACGGGCAGCAACTTGAGGGGCTGGTAGGTGTATGTGGCGGCGAGCGCCGTCGCCGCTCCGGCTGTGACGGCGCTCCAGCGGCCCGGCCGATCGGCCCACTGCAGCAGCGCAAGCAGGGCCAGGGCCCCGAAGAGCGGCACGATGGCGTTGCGCATACCGTCTCGGTCCACGGCCACGAGCCACAGCGAGCCCGCCGCCCAGGCCGCCGCCGCTATCCCCGTCCACGTCCCGTAGCGTCGCCCCAGATGGCCGATCGCCAGAACTCCCGCCACGCCAAAGGCCGCCGCCGTTGCACGCAGCGCCAGGACGCTGGCGCCCGCAAAGTTGAAGACGCCGGCCACCACGTACGCGAACAGAGCCTCGCGCCCTCCGTCACTGGTGAACCAGACCCCAAAATCGGCGTGGAAGCCGGGCTGGTGGAGGAGCCGCCAGGCGTCGAGCCCCTCGCCAGCCTCGTCGCCGTACAACCCGCCGGGATTTGCGGCCAGGTCGTAGAAGCGCAGGAAGATGGCGGCCGCGGCGATCACGACGAGGACCCCGGCGGCGACGAACGTGGCCGGGGTGAGTTCAGCCCGAACCCTTGCCGCAGCCGACCGGATCGCCGTCGCGGGCATCAGCCCCCTGCCGCGTCAGCCGGGCGGCGGAGCCCCTTCTCGGCGTGGATCGTGTGGGTCCCCTCGCGGCCGTCGAACGGATGGCGCAGCTCATCGAGGGGCACATCGAACAGCATTGCGTTCGTCCTCACACCCGGTTCGAGACGGAACGGCTGAGCCGTCTCGATGGGCAGTCTATCGGTTCGCTCCCGCCGGAGGGCTTTTGAGACTACTGGACCCGGGACTCGTGGCCCTTCCAGAACGGCTCGCGCAGCTCGGCCTTGAGGATCTTGCCGGTGCCGCCCTTTGGCAGCGCATCGCGGAAGTGGATCTCGCGCGGGACCTTGAACCGAGCCAGGCGCTGCTTGCAGTGGTCGCGCAGGTCCTTCACTGTCGCGCTCGCATCGGGCTTGAGCACGACCAGGGCGACCGGAGCCTCGCCGAGCGCCTTGTCGGGCGCAGAGACGACCGCGCATTCGAGCACCGCCGGGTGGGACAGGATGGCGTTCTCGACCTCGACCGAGGAGATGTTCTCGCCGCCCCGGATGATGATGTCCTTGGAGCGATCCTTAATCAGGATGTAGCCCTGCTCGTCGATCACGCCCATGTCCCCGGTATGCAGCCAGCCGTCGCGGATCGTGGCCTCCGTGGCCTCCGGGTCGCGGTAGTAGCCGTCCATGACGACGTTGGACCGGACGACGATCTCGCCGATCTGCTCGCCGTCGGGGCGAACGTCGCGCCCGTCCGAATGAAGGACGCGAATCTGCACCCCGGGCAGCGGCCAGCCGGTCCAGGCCTGCCGCTCCGGGCGCTTCTCGGGCGGCTCGGATTCGGTCAGGAAGGTCCGCGGCGTTGCCAGGGTGAGGATCGGCGAAGTCTCCGAAAGCCCGTAGCCGACAATCGCCTGGCAACCGAGCTGCTCCTCGAGGTTGTGGATGAGCGTGGGCGATGACGGCGCGCCGCCCGCGATCAGCTGGCGCAGGCTTGTCAGGTCGTGCTTGGCGCGATCCGGGTGGTTGAGCACCGCGTTGAAGATCGCCGGCACCGCCAGTACGCGCGTCACCTTGTGGCGCTCGATGGCCTGCATGAACGCCACCGGCTCGAACTTGCGCAGCATCACGTGCTGGCCACCGACCATTGTCAGGAAGTGCGGAGTGCCCCAGCCGTTGACGTGGAAGAGCGGGACCACGTGCAACACGACGTCGTCCTGTGTGAAGCCCAGGCCTATCTCGGCGTACATGCCGTGGAGGTACAGCTCCCGGTGGGTCATCGACACGCCCTTGGGAAAGCCGGTCGTGCCGCTGGTGTAGAACAGCTCGGCGATGCCGTTCTCGTCGATCTCGGGCGTGAGGGCGTCGGGCGAGCCGCCCGCCAGAAGAGCTTCGTATTCGTCCGAAGCCACACCGTCCGGCGCGCCTTCCATGATCACGAAGCGCGGCGTCGACTCGAGTTCGGCCGCCAGCGACTCGACTATTGGCTTGAAGTCCCTGTGGAAGAAGACGACCTTCGAGCCGGCGTGGCCGACGATGTAGGCGATCTCCCGGGGAGTGAGGCGGATGTTGATGGGGTTCAGCACCGCCCCGGCCTCGAGGACGCCGTAGTAGGCCTCGAGCAGCTGGTGGGTGTTGTACGTAATGAACGAGACTCGATCGCCGGGCTCTACGCCTAACTCGACGAGGGCGTTGGCGAGCCGGTGCGTCCGCTCTCCGAACTGGCGGTAGGTGAACTGCTTATCCCCGTCGACGACTCCGACCTTCTCGCCGAAGTACGTTTCCGCACGGTCGCGGAACTCCAGCACCGAAAGTGGAACGAACACGGAAGACCTCCTGGCCATCGGGCGGCGACGGCGTGTCCGGCTGCTACGAGCGCCGTAACGGTGGGTGTCGGGAACGACGATGACGCGGGACAAGATACCCTTCCGCGACCCTCCACGACAGGCTCCTGCGCGGCAGCGGCGGGCGGGCAGCGGTGGGCATTTGTGGCACTGAGCCCGCGCTCGCCCGCTGCTCAGTCGGAAGCGGCGGCTCGTGCCGTTCGAGCGAAGGCCGCGGCCCCGACGAAATCCGTCCAGACCCCCTCGATTTCGTCCGGTGTGGATTCGATGCGCTCGGGGTGACATTGCAGGCCGAGGATCCACCGACCGTCGCGGCTTTCGAGGCCCTCGACCAGCCTACCCGCCTCGCTGTATGCCCAGGCGGTTGGCCGGAGCCCGGGCGCCAGTCCCGCCATGGTGACGGCCTGGTGGTGGTAGGAGTTGACCTGCAACTGCAGTGCCGCGTCATCGGCGTCGCCGCCGGCGACCCCGTCTGGAGCGGCGCTCGCCACCGCCCGCCCGAGCCTGCTGGCCGGCTCGATCTCGAGATCGTGGGTGTGCGCCGAACCCTTGCCGTACGGAGTTCCGGCATGACTCGGTACGTCCTGCAGGAGTCTCCCGCCCGAGAAGACGTTGATGGCCTGGAGCCCGCGGCAGATGCCGAAGACCGGCAGCGAGCGCCGCTCCGCCTCGCGCCATGCCGCCAGCTCCAGTTCGTCGCGCGACAGGTCGATCTCGCGGGCGCCGTCGACCGCCTGGTGGTACAAGGCAGGGTCGATGTCGGCGCCGCCGGCAAGCAGCAGGCCGTCCATCGAGGCCAGGAGGCGGTCCCGCTCGGATGGCGTCGTTGTTTCGTGGAGAAGCGCCGGAGTTCCGCCGTGGCGGGATATCTCGGCCGCATACAGCTCGTTCTTGCGGGCGGCGAGCGCAGGGTCGTCAGCGCGAGCCGGGTCCGAGACGGTAATCGCAATCAAGGGTGGGGATGCAACGACGTCTGGCATGCCGGGAGGATACAACGACCTCGTGGCCGAGATGCCAGTACGTCCGTCGCGTCTCGCCAGGCTCGATAACGCCAGGGCGGCTATCGAGCGGGAGCCAGAGAGCGGCAGGGCCGCTTGGGGGGAAAGCAGCCCTGCCACGGTTGCGTCAGGCGGACTCGATGCGCCGTGGCTCGGCAGCGAGCTGCCAATCGCTGGCGCGCCGCCGCTGGATGACGTTGCCGGGCCCGGCGGCGCTGTCCGACCTGAGCTTGAATCGTGCCACAAGCTCGTCCAGCTGCCGCGCCATGTCCGCCAGTGTCGCCGCGGACGCGACGACCTCTTCGGCCTGAGCGGACATCTGCTCCGTGTTGGCGGAGACTTCCTCGGCGGAGGCCGAATTCTCCTCGCTGATTGCGGCGATCGACGAGATCGACCTGTCCACAATGTCTGCGGCGGACGCCATCCGAGTTGAGGAGTCGTTGGTTTCCGCGGCGATCTGAGCGATGCCGTCGGTAGCCGAAACGACATCTCGGCTCAGGCTGCGGATCTCGACCACGGCGCCGAGCATGTCCTCCAGGACGACATTGCGGGCCGCGGCGAGTTCGTGGATCTCCTTGAGCGCACCGGCGGCCTGGTCTGCCAGCTCCGCCCCGATTGCGACTTCACAGGCGCCCACCTCCATCGCCTTGACGGCGGCCTCGGTCTCGGCCTGAACCTGGGCGACGAGCGCGGCGATCTCCTTGGTGGCGCGGCCCGAGCGTTCGGCCAGCTTGCGCACTTCGTCGGCTACAACGGCGAAGCCCTTACCCTGCTCGCCAGCTCGGGCGGCTTCGATGGCGGCGTTGAGAGCCAGCAGGTTTGTCTGCTCGGCGATGTCGTCGATCGTCTCGACGATCGCCCCGATCTGGTCGGATTTGGCGCCGAGCTGCGTGACAGTCGCGGCGGTCGAGTCGACCGTGGACTTGATTCGATTCATGCCCGTCGCCGTCTCGTTGACCGCCTCGTGCCCCGCAGCCAGGGCGCCGTTGACGCGGCCGTTCAGGGGCGCCATCTCCTCCGAGGCGCGGATGGCCCTGTCGACAGCTTGAGTCGTCGCGTCGAGCGCGCGAGAGGCGTCCTCGATGCGCTTCCGGGTGCTGGCCGCGCCTGTGCCGACCTGGTCGATGATCCGATTCAGGTCCAAGCTGGCAGCGCTTGTCTGTGAGGCCGCACGCGCCTGGTCGCTTGCGCCCACCGCCACCAGGCCGATCGTCTGGGCGACCTGTTGCGACGCACTGCCGGACAGCGTCGCGGCGGAGTTGAGCTGGTCCGAAGCGGCGGCCATCGCCTCAGCGGCGATCTTCACCTCGCTTACCGTGTCAGCCAGGCCATGCCTCGCCGTCTCGTAGCTCTCGATCGTCGCCGCGATCTTGGCGAGCAACCTGTTGGCGACCGCCGCGGTCTCGCCGATCTCGTCGCTGCCACAGTCCTCGATCGGGCTCGTTGCGGCGCGGACTTCGACGCTGAGATCGTTCCTGGCAAGGGCGCTCAGGCCTGCCTCGAGCGAAGCGGCGCAGCGGTCGGCCAATGACGTCAGGGTGACCTGGACGGCACCGACGCGCCGCCGCACCGAAACCGACACTCGCACGGAAATGCCCAGCCCCAGCGCCAGAGCGACCGCAAAGACGACCAGGATCGTCAGCAGCGCTTGCTCGTAGGTCGAGTGGACTGCACCTTGGAGGGCCGAGGCCTGCGCCCTGGCAGCCGCCGTGAGTCTTTCCAGGCTCGCCATGAGGTCATTGCCGATCGCCATCTGGCTCTCGAACTCGGGTGTCGCCGCCGCGCTGTTGCCGGCCCTGGCGTCGGAGAAGAGCGCCGTGAAGCGGAGGTTGTAGCCAACCAGCGCCGCCGTGAAGTCGGCCAGGGCCGCCTGCTGAGCTTGGTCGTGCGGGATCTTCTCGTACGCCGCAAGCGCGCCGGCGGCGATCAGGTCGTCGGCCGAGATTCGGGCGTTGACACTGGCCTGGACCGCGGGGCTCGAGCCAGCCACGAAGGTGTAGGCGACCTGGCTGGTCCTGTCGGCCAGCGCGACGTTCAGAATCCCAAGTTGGTCGACGGCCGAGGCGCCCTCTGCGTAGGCCTTGTCGGCCTGGGCGGTCATGTTCGCAAGCCCGACCAACGATGCAACGAGGATCGCCACAGCGGCCAGCAGGAGGATCCACGAAGTCGCAAGCAACTTCATTCGTAAGCTCGCCTCTTCAGTCGAACCGAACCGCGGGGATAGCTCGCACGCAGGCGCGAACCAAACGCGAACCCGACAGGTTCGCGTCCTTGTGGTTATCGGCCGCGGCCTGGGACGACTGACTACGGCGAAACGACCAGGACCGACGGGCCAGAACTACCGTTGCGGCTGGCCTGGCCTGCGCCTCAACGGGCGTCTCGAGGTCCGTCCCGGTCAGTGGACGGCAGTTCCGAGCAGCGACCCGATTCCAAAGGTCACCGCAGCCGCCAGGCCTCCCAGAGCCGCCTGGCGGACGCCGGTCCAGATGGCGTGTCGATGGGTCAGTCGGCTCACCGCCAGACCGATGGCGAAGAGCGCGATCCCGGATGCGCCGATGCTGGTTCCGAACGCTACCCGTCCGCCGCCAAACACCAGGAACGGCAGCAGCGGCACGAAGGCGCCCACGGCGAAAGCCGATAGTGAGCCCAGCCCCGCTGCCACCGGAGATCCCATCGTCTCGGCCGAGAGCCCTATCTCCTCGCGGACGAATGTGTCGACCGCCCGCTCCGGGTCCCTCATGATTCGACCCACGATCAGGTGCGCCTCAGCACGAGAGAGACCCTTGGCCTCGTAGATCTCCCGCAGGATGTCGCTCTCCTGCTCCGGCGTGTGGTGGAGCTGATGCCGCTGCAGTTCGATCTGGTACTCGAGAAGCTCACGCTGCGATCGGACCGAGACGTACTCGCCGACGGCCATCGAGAATCCACCCGCCAGCAGCCCGGCCACCCCTGCAATGACGATGGCATGCGTGTCCTCGCCGGCGGCTCCCGCCGCGCCGGCCACGCCCATGATCAACGACAGGTTGCAGACCAGGCCGTCCGTGGCTCCGAAGACGATCGGCCGAACGACGCTTGCGCCACGGGTTTCGTGCGGGCTGGTCGGCGGCTCGAAGAACGCCCCAACGCGAGCTGCGGCGCGGGCGAGCCAGTCTACCGGGCGAGACATCTGTCCCCTTTCGGGCAGGGCCGGCGGGCGGTTGGTGGCGCCGCCGGGCGAGACGGCCATTGTCCGACATCTCGGCGGCGTCGGAGGGGGCTCTGGGGTCGAACACCGTCAAGTCGCCGGTCCTCCGCCGGGTTCTCGAAAGGTCCCGCGGCGCGTCACTCGGAGGGCAGCGGGTCGGGGCCACGGACCGTCCGTGCCCGCCATAGGATGGAGGGAGTCGGGTAAGCGGCGCGCCGCCACGACCGCGAGCCAGCCCGCGTAGAAGAGCAGCCACATGCTCGGCCCCGTGGCTCCCGCGCCCAGCACGAGCCAGACGAGTGCGCCGCTCTGGAACATGAGGATGGCCGGCAGCGCAAATACGAAGCCATGCGGCCAGAGCGATGGCGAGGCCAGGATCGAGGCCAGGCCCAGGGCAGCCAGGCCGCGACGGCCGGAGAAGACCAGCGCCAGTGCCACAGCCGAGACCGAGACGGCGACGAAGGCCGGTCCGGGCAAGTAGCGCGCCTCCGAGAACCCGAAAAGCGAGACCACCGCGGGCTGCGATTCGGCCCGATACCCAAGCCCCGCCAGCCATGCCCGCCAGGCATCCACGCCGACCAGCGGCAGGGTCACGATCGCAATCGCGCCGACTGCCAGCAGCCCGAACATCAATCCGCGCCAGCGCCCGGTCCTCACCAGCCACAGCGACGCTAGACCCGACTGGACCTTGAACATGCCGTCGACGACCAGGCTTCCGCCGGCCCGATATGCCAGCGCGAACAGCAGGAACGTCAGGCTGGCGACGTTTCCGGATTCGACGCCGATCATCACAGGTGGGAAAGCCAGAAGCACCAGGCTCCAGAGCGGTCTCAAGCCGAGCGCGCGAAAGGCGGCGTATGCGCAGGCGACGAGGAGGCCGACCCATGCCACCGCGACCGCCGCGTTCGGCAGCTTGGAAAGCAATCCGAAGAGGGGCAGCAGCGGCGGAGGATACAGAAAGAAATCCTGGCCTGGGGTTGGCGGCCAGGCCGACACCGGTGCCGTCATGTAGGGCTGACCGCCCGCCAGCCAGCGTCCCGCCGAGCCCAGGTAAACATCCAGGTCGTACAGGTGGTTGGTCTGCTGCCAGAGCAGCACGTCGAACAGGAGCCACGCGACCACGACCCATGCCACCAGGGCGAAACCCGGCCACGACCGGGCCACGGGGGAGACGCCCGAACGAAGCCTCAGAGAGACCACTGCGGCCGTCGTCGCCACGACCCACCATAGGCCGAAGGGCACGCCGCCGATGGGTCGGCCCAGCTGGTCGAAGAAGGCGGCGGCGACGAGGGCCATGCCGGCCGGGACGGCCAGCTGGATCGGACCCATACGAGCGAAGCGCAGACTCACGATCTCAGCGACCCATCCGCGGGCGCCGTCGAAGAACGAACCAGGGCCCTCACTCACCCGCCAATTCTAGTCAGGCGGCGCCGCCGTCCAGCATTCGGGCCACGCCGCCGGGCCCGTGAGGCCGACTGTTCGGCGGCCTCTCCGTTCCCCACACTGGCTCAGTCCGATCCGAGACGGGTGGCATTGCGGCGATCGAGCGATAGTGGGAGACCGAAACGGCCGCCCCAAGCAGATGGGCGGCCATGTCCCGAACGCCCGACAAGGGCGGCGGAAGGACGGTGCTCCGTGGATGGATCGACGCGATCGAGCGGTCGAGTCGGATACTGGCTGCTGACAGCCGTGGTCGCAGCCGCGGCGTCGCTGGGCTTGCCGAATCCGGCCGCGGCCGGGGCGCCCTCGGCCCTGCCCGCTGCGCCCGCGACCGCTGCGCCCGCGACCGCTGCGCCCGCGACCGCTGCGCCCGCGACCCTCGCCGCACCGCAGGTTGCCTCGTCGGACTGGCCGGTGTATCACCTCGACTCGGGTCGAACCGGCAACGACGCCACCTTCCCTGCGTTCGGCGGTTCCCTGTCCCCGGACTGGTCGACGGCCCTTGACGGGGCCGTCTACGCGGAGCCGCTGGTCGTGTCTGGGAACGTGATCGCCGCAACCGAGGGCGATAGCGTCTACGCGCTCGATCCGGCGAACGGCTCGGTGCGCTGGCACACCAACCTGGGCAGCCCGGTGCCTCTTTCGTCGCTGCCGTGCGGAGACATCGATCCGCTGGGGATCACGGGCACGCCCGCGTACGACCCGGCGACGGGCTCGCTGTTTGCCGTCGCGGAAGTGACCGGCTTCCAGCACGTCCTGTTCGCCCTGAATCCCGCCACGGGCGCCGTGCTGTGGTCGCGTACTCTGGACCTGGCTGGCGACGATCCGCGGACCCACCAGCAGCGTCCGGCGCTCGCCGTCGCCAACGGTTACGTCTACGTCGGCTTCGGCGGACTCGCTGGCGACTGCGGCCAGTATGTGGGCGAGGTCGTCGGCGTTCCTGCGAGCGGCAGTGGTGCCACGATCTCCTACCGCGTCCCGGTCTCTCGCGAAGGCGCCGTCTGGGCCACCGGTGGCCCGGTCATCGACGCCGCGGGCCACGTCTATGTCTCCGTGGGAAACGGTGCCTCGACCACCACCTATGACGGCAGCGACTCAGTGCTCGAACTGTCGCCAACTCTCCAGCTGCTGAGCTTCTTCGCTCCGTCGAGCTGGGCCGCGGACAACGCCAACGACGCGGACCTTGGTTCTCTCAGCCCGGTGCTGGTTCCCGGAGGCCTGGTCTTCATCGCCGGCAAGAGCGGCACGGGCTACGTGCTCCATCAGGGATCGCTGGGGGGTATCGGCGGGCAGGTGTCGTCGACCGCGGTATGCGCCGGATTTGGAGGGGCGGCTCTGAGCGGCAGCACGGTCTACGTCCCGTGCGTCTCTTCCATCCGCGAAGTGAAGGTCGGCTCTGATGGCTCGCAAACGGTGGGCTGGACGAGCACCGCCGCGGGCGGGCCCCCGGTCGTGGGCGGAGGAGCAGTGTGGTCCGTCGACACCGGGGCGGGCAAGCTCGTCGCCCTCGACGCCGCGACCGGTACCGCGCTCGGTTCGATCGCGGTCGGGGCAGTGCCTCATTTCGTGTCGCCGACCCTGTGGGCCAATCAAGTTCTGGTCGGCACCGACGCGGGCGTGACGTCCGTATCCGCAAGCGTAGCGGCCGCCTTCGACGTTTCGGGTCTCGCCTCGCCCCGAACTGGCGGAGTGGCGGGTTCGATCACGGTCACCGCGCTCGATTCCGGCGATCACGTGGCAACGAGCTACCGGGGCACGGTCCACTTCACGAGCGATGACTCGGCAGCCACACTGCCAGCCGACTACGCTTTCACCGCCGCCGACAATGGCCGGCACACGTTCAGCGTGACCCTGGCCACGACTGGCACGAGTTCCATCACCGCCACCGACACGGCCAATGCGAGCCTCACCGGCACCCAGAGCGGCATCCTGGTCGATCCGTCGGGCGCCACGTACTTCCCGGTGGCTCCAGTCCGGGTGCTCGACTCGCGACCCGGCACACGGCACGTCGGCGCGGCGCTGTTCCACTCCCGCGTCAAGCAGACCTTCATCGTCGGCTCGGCCGCCTTTGGAGTCCCGTCCAACGCGGTCGCAGTCACCGGCAATCTCACCGTCGTGGCTCAGACCCGCGCCGGTTACGTGACTCTCGCACCGGCCCTCGCATCGGGCGTCGCGCCGCCGACCTCTACGCTCAACTTCCCGCTCTCCGACACAAGGGCCAACGGCGTGACGGTGCCACTCGGAGCAGGCGGCACGCTCGACGCCATGTACTGGAGTGCGAGCACTGCCGACACGGTCAATCTCCTCTTCGACGTGACCGGCTACTTCCACTGAAGCTGGGCGGCCTAACATGAGCGCGTGCTGAGTCGATCGCGCCTTTCGATCGAGCGACCGCGGCGCCCATCGATGGTGGGGCTGGCGGCGGCCGGCGTCGGCGTGGCCCTGACGACGGCGCTCGCGTTCTTGCTCGTTCGCGTCCTGAACGTGCCCGATGCCGCGATCGTCTATCTGCTGCCGGTCGTCGCCGTGGGCATGGCTTACGGTAGCTGGTTGGCGGTCGGCACCTCCGTGGCCTCGTTCCTCATCTACGACTTCTTCTTCGTTAAGCCTCTCTACACATTTTCGATCGCTTCCGCTGAGGAGTGGCTCGATCTGCTGCTCTTCCTCGTCGTCGCCATCGCCATCGGCCGTTTGAGCGCGGTCCAGCTGCAGCGCCGCCGCGAGGCAGAACTCCGCTCCTCGGAAGCCCGGGCGATGTTCGCGATGAGCCGAGACACGGCGAACGCGGCGTCGGCGCTCGAGGCGGCCCCGCGGCTGGCTGTCCGGCTGGCCCGCGAGGCGGAGATGGATCGAATCTGGGTGGGCCTGGGCGCGTCGCCGGCGGAGGAGCGAGTCGTGGCCGACAGTCGGCCCGAAGGTGCTCGCCCTGGGCTCGCCTCGCGTTGGGTGCTCCACGCAACCTCGGCGGAAGCGCAGCCGAGCTGGTCTCGAGTCCGTGATACGTCGGGCGGTCGACGTCACGAACACGACCGCGAACCGACTCGCGAGTCCGAGGAGCCCGTGACGGTCTTTAGAGCCCCGATTCAAGCTGGCGGCGAGATCATTGGTTCGGTGTGGGCGACCCGAGTCCGCAACGACCCGTTCCCGGGCCGCTCGCACACGCGGCTGCTCGCCGCCGCTGCCGACCAGCTGGGCCAGTCGGTGGTGCGCGACCGCCTCGCCGCCGATGCCACCGCCGCCGAGGTTGCCCGCCAGGGAGACGCACTCAAGTCCGCCCTGCTCGATTCGGTATCGCACGACCTGCGCACGCCGCTGGCCGCGATCCGCGCCGCCGCCGGGAATCTCATGGATCCGGACGTGAACTGGAGCCGAGAGGAGGAGCGGGCCGCGGCCCGCTCGATCGACGCGGAGGCGCAGCGCCTGAGCCGTCTCGTGCGCAACATGCTGGACCTGAGCCGGATCGAGGGAGGCGCACTGCGGCCGTCGCTCGAGCCGTACGACCTGGCCGACCTCGTCGATCCGGTGGTCGAACGACTGGCACCGGTGCTGGTTCCAGCCAGTGCCGAAGTGGCGATTCCGGAGGACCTGCCGCCCGTTCGGGTCGACGCCATATTGCTCGACCAGATCCTTACCAACCTGCTCGAGAACGCCTCCCGCTATGCCGCCGGCAAGCGGATCCGAGTGACCGCCTCGTGTCCCTCGGACGGAATGGTCGAGCTGGTGGTCGAGGACGCCGGTCCGGGCGTTCCGGACTCGGCGCTGCCCCGCCTATTCGAGCGGTTCTATCGAGGGCCGCGTCGCGTGGGATCGCGCAGCGAGGGCGGGTCAGGGATCGGGCTGACGGTGGTTCGAGGCCTGGCCGAAGCAATGGGCGGTTCGGTCGAGGCCCGGACGAGCGAACTTGGCGGACTGGCCGTGGCGGTCAAGCTGCCCGTCGAGTCGGAGGCCGAGCCACCCGAGTCGACGGGTCCGGTCGCGCCGGCGGAACGGATCAAACGGCCCAGCAGGGCGGCCCGCATCCTGACCGGCCCCGAATGAGCGCCGCCGGAGCGGTCATCCTGATCGTCGAGGACGATGAGGCGGCGCGAGTTGCGATTGCGAGCAACCTGCGCGCCCGAGGTCATGAGGTCGACGAAGCGGGCGACGTGCGCGAGGCGTTGCACGCTTGGGACAGCCGCCGTCCGGATCTCATCCTGCTCGATCTGGGACTGCCCGATCTGGACGGCCAGTCGGTCATCCTGCGCGTCCGCCGGGAATCCACGACCCCGATCATCGTGGTCTCGGCACGCGGACGCGAGGAGGATCGGGTTTCGGCCCTGGACGCGGGCGCCGACGACTACCTGACCAAACCCTTCGGCTTGTCGGAGCTGCACGCCCGAATGCGGGCCGTTCTCCGGCGGGCAGCCGGGCCGCAGGCGGACACGGAGGGGCGTCTGCGTCTCGGCCCGGTCGTGATGGACGTGCCGCGCCATGAGGTCACGGTCGGAGAGACGCCCGTGGAGCTGACGCCGCGCGAGTTCGAGCTGCTCAAGGTGCTGCTCTCACAGTCCGGACGGGTCGTGACGGCGGGCCGGCTGCTGCGTGCCGTCTGGGGCACGGCCTACTCCGACGAGGGCCATTACCTCCACGTCTACGTCTCTCGGCTTCGCCGCAAGCTGGTGGCGGCCGACCCTTCGGGCGCGGCGGCCAGGCTCATCGTGGCGGAGCCCGGCGTGGGATACCGAATCGTGGCCGAGTAGGGGAAGGCGTCCGAGGTCTGACGGGCGTGGCCGTCCGCAGGCGCACTGGTCGCGGTCGCTGCCGCCGCTACGGCGTAGCTCGCCGCACCTGCCAGCGTCGCAGCGCGATCACGGACCAGACCAGTTCCACGACGCCGAACGGCCACGCGCCCTGCAGAAAGCCATACGTCGAGGATGCCAGGCACGCGCCGGCGAACGCCACGACGAACCAGGCAGAACGCGCCTCCAGGGCGTAGAAGACCAGCATCGCCGTGACGGCGAGAGCGCCGAAGATGGTCAGTGGATCCAAGCCCCGCCGCCTCGCTCGACCGTCACCGCTGGCGCGCCTGGGGTGCCGGTGGCTCGCCAATCAGGTGTACCTCCAGGCCCGGAGCCGCCTCCAGCAACCGATCGGCCAGCGACGCGCGGCCAAGTCCGATGCCGCGATGCGGTTCGTGGACGAGGACCACGTGGCTGACGCGGTGCTCGGCAATCACTTCCGCCAAACCGCGCGCCAGGTCAGATGCCTGGCCTCGGACCACCTCGGCGCCAAGGTCCACGGCGTAGTCCACGTTGGCCTGCATGTTCTGGCGCCGGTCGCGCGACTGCTGGACCGCGGGGGTTTCCACCGCGACGGCCATCCATGTCGCGTGGAGCGTGCTCGCCAAAGACGAGGCCCGCCGCAGCGCCCGCCGGCACCCGGTCGACTCGTCGACGATGGCCATGACCCGTTCCGTTACCGGTGGGAGCGCGATGCCCTGGCTGGCGACGGCCCCTTCCAGTTCCTGGTCCACTCGCCCCGCCACGAACCTCAGGGCCAGATCGCGCAGCGCCATCAGGTTGGAGTCGGTGAAGAAGCGCTCCAGGGCGATGGCGGCCCGTTCCGGCGGGTAGACGTTGCCGTGGCGCATGCGCTGGCGGAGGGCATGCGGACTCATATCGACGAGTTCGATCTCATCTGCGGACCGCACCACCTCGTCCGGGATGCGCTCGTGAACCGGCACTCCAAGAATCGTTTCTACGGCGTCCGCCACCGACGCCACGTGCTGGACGTTGCACGTGCTCACGACCTCGATGCCGGCGTCGCGGATCGCCTCCACGTCCTGCCAGCGCTTCTCGCGCACGGAGCCCGGGACGTTGGTATGGGCAAGTTCGTCGACCAGGGCCACGGCCGGGTGGCGGGCGATGATCGCGTCGGCGTCCATCTCCTCGACCGCCACTCCCCGGTATTCCACTCGGTGGCGCGGGACGGCCTCCAGACCATCCAGCAGCGCCGCGGTGTGGCGCCGGCCGTACGTCTCGACGAAGCCCACCACCACGTCGGTGCCGCGATCGTGGCGGCGATGCGCTTCCTCGAGCATCTTGTACGTCTTGCCGACCCCGGGTGCCATGCCCATGTATATGCGCATCCGGGCGCGATCCGGTTTCCGATCGGCAGCCAGCCGGGCCAGCATCTGATCGCCGGTCGGTCGTCCCTGCTCGATCGGTTCGGCTGTCATTTCAGTCTACCCTCAGTAATCCGTCGAGATCCAGGTTCAACTCCAGAACGTGCACGGACGCCGCGCCGATGAAGCCGAGGAACGGCTGCGAGGTGTGGCGCGCCACGACCGCACGGACCGCATCCTGGGTCATTCCGCGGGCGCTGGCAACCCGTGCCACCTGGTACTCGGCCGCTGCCGGGCTGATGTCCGGGTCCAGGCCGGAGGCGGAGGCCGTGACGAGTTCGATCGGGACCGGAGCGTTGCCGTTGGCCTTGCGCTCGGCGTCTACGCGTTGGGTGATCGCGTCGATGAGTGCCTTCGAGGATGACGACAGGTTCGATCCGCCGGACGCGGTCGGGTCGTAGCCATTCGCCCCGGCGGCGGACGGCCGGCCCGAGAAGTACTTCGGGTCGTCGAACGCCTGGCCGATCAGACTCGAGCCCACGGTGCTGCCGTCGACGATGATCATCGAGCCGTTGGCCTGGCCCGGGAAGGCGATCTGGGCGACAGCCGTCACAGCGGCGGGGTAGATGAAGCCGGTGATTACCGTGATTGCCAGCAGTACCGCCACCGCCGGCCAGAGCTGCGTTCGGATGAAGCTTCGCATGGTGGACTCCTAGGCCAGGTGAACGGCGGTGATGAGGAGGTCGATAGCCTTGATCCCCAGGAACGGGGCGAAGATGCCGCCGACCCCGTAGATCAGCAGGTTCCGCCGCAACAGCTCGGCGGCCGGGGCCGCCCGGTAGGCGACGCCGCGGAGCGAGAGCGGCACGAGGGCGACGATGATCAGGGCATTGAAGATGACGGCCGACAGGAT
>PMKN01000060.1 GCA_003158675.1 Chloroflexota bacterium
CCGGCGCAACATCGTCGTCATCGCCGACGAGGCCCACCGCAGCCAGTACGACTTCATCGACGGCTTCGCCCGCCACATGCGCGACGCCCTGCCGCAGGCCAGTTTCGTGGGCTTCACCGGCACGCCGATCGAGAAGGCGGACGCCAACACGCGGGCGGTCTTCGGCGACTACATCAGCATCTACGACATCCAGCGCGCAGTCGAAGACGGCGCCACGGTGCCGNNGCCGCCGTCGTCGGTTCGGAGAAGCGTTTGCGGCTCGTCGCGGCCGACCTTGTCGACCATTTCGAGAAGCGCCTGGAAGTCATGGACGGCAAGGCCATGGTGGTCTGCATGAGCCGCCGGATCTGCGTGGAGTTGTACCGCGAGATCGTGGCGCTGCGGCCGGAGTGGGCAGGGGAGGGCGACGACGCCGGTTCGATCAAGGTGGTCATGACCGGCTCCGCCACCGACCCGCTGGAGTTCCAACCCCACGTCCGCAACAAGTCCCGCCGCGAGGCGCTGGCACGCCGCTTCCGTGACCCGGCGGATCCGTTCCGCATCGTGCTGGTGCGGGACATGTGGCTGACCGGCTTTGACGCGCCGAGCCTCCACACGATGTACGTNNCCGCGTCTTCAAGGACAAGCCGGGTGGCCTGGTCGTGGACTACCTGGGGTTGGCCGACGAGCTGCGCAAGGCGCTGGCGGTGTACACCGAGAGTGGCGGTCGCGGGAAAGTGGAGCATTCGCAGGCCGAGGCGATCGGGCTGATGCAGCGCGAGTACGAAGTCTGCTGCGGGCTCTTCCACGGGTTCGACTGGTCGGCGTTCTCGCGCGGCTCGGCGGGGGAGCGGGTGTCGGTGCTCCCGCGTGCGCAGGAGCACATCCTGGCGCAGGATCGCGGCAAGGAGCGGCTGCAGGACGCCGTCTACTCGCTGTCGCGCGCCTTCGCGCTGTCCGTGCCCTCGGACGAAGCTATGTCGATCATCGACGACGTGGCCTTCTTCCAGGCCGTTCGCGCCGTCCTCGCCAAGGCCGCCCACGGCGGTTCGGGGGCGCGCGAGGACCTCGACCACGCCATCCGCCAGATCGTCTCCCGCGCCGTAGCCTCCGACCAGATCATCGACATCTTCGCGGCGGCTGGACTGAAGAAGCCCGACATCTCGATCCTCTCGGATGACTTCCTCGCCGAAGTCCACGACATGCCGGAGCGCAACCTGGCCGTGGAGCTACTCGCCAAGCTGTTGAAGGGGGAGATCAAGTCGCGCTCGCGCCGCAACGTGGTCGAGGCCCGCTCGTTCGAGAAGATGCTCGACGAGGCTGTCCGCCGCTACCAGAACCGCGCCATCGAAACCGCCCAGGTCATCGAAGAGCTGATCGCCCTCGCCCGCGACATGCGCGCCCGCGACGCCCGCGGCGAGCAGCTAGACCTGAGCCAGGACGAGCTCGCCTTCTACGACGCCCTCGGCGTCAATGACTCCGCCGTGGCCGTTCTAGGCGACGAATGCCTCCGCGACATCGCCCGCGAGCTGGTCGCCACCGTCAAGGCCAACGTCAAGATCGACTGGACAGTCCGCGAAGACGTCCGCGCCCAACTCCGCGTCTACGTCAAGCGCTGCTTGAAGCGGCATGGCTACCCGCCAGACAAGCAAGCCAAAGCCACGATCACCGTCCTGGAACAAGCCGAGGTCCTCTCCGAACACTGGGCCGCCGCGTAGAGCCAACTCGCCGGGCCAGATAAGCGGTAGGTAAGGCGGGCTTGTTAGCCTCCCCCGCATGAACGACCAACCTCGCTCAGTCGCCAGCCGCACGGTCCAAGCCAAAGAGCCTCTCGCACGTAGAACATTCGTGTTCTATAATTGATCCCGTGGAGGCAGAAGCATGACCGAGATCGGCGCCGTCGCCCTGGCGTTCACGACTCGCGAGGCGCAGCAACTCAGCGGACTGAGCGCGCGGCGGCTTCAGTACTGGGATGAGACGGCGTTCATTCGGCCCTCGGTCGCGGCACGCCTTGGTCGAGGATCGCCGCGTCTCTACTCGTTCCGCGACCTGATCCAGCTTCGCATTGCCGCACTCCTGCGGGATCACATTTCGCTGCAGGCGCTCAGACGCCTCAAGGAGACCCTCGACCTGGAGGCTCCGTTCGCCGAGGTCAGGTACGCGTCGACATCGGAGGGCGAAACGGTCTATCTGGTGCAGCCCGGCGTACCCGAGGCCATCCGCCGGCCCGGCCAGATCGTCATGACCTTCGACGTACCCCTGGACGAGATCCGCTCCGACCTGGAGGTGCGCGTCACAGAACTCCGCCGTCGCCGCGGGGTTGGCCGCCTGGAGAAGACCCGAGGCATCGTCTCTGGCCAGCTGGCGGTTGCCGGAACGCGCATCACCACGGCCGCGGTGGCCAGGATGCTGAAGGCCGGGTGGGACGAGCAGCGAATCCTGGCCGAGTACCCCGAGTTGACGCCGGCCGACATCGATGCTGTCCGTCGATTGGGCAAGAAGGCCGGCTGAGTCAGGGCTCGGGGGATGAGATGGCTCATCGACAACAACGTCCCGCGCGGCGTTACGACGTTGTTGGTCGACCTCGGCCATGAACCTACTGAAGTCCGCCAGGTGCTAGCCGACAACGCGCCTGATTCGGTGGTCGCGGCGTACGCTGCAGCCGAGGGTCTTGTCGTTGTCACGCACGACCGAGGCCTGGCCAGACGGTGCCTGCTCGCAGGGACACCGCACCTGTGGCTTCGAACTCGAGAGCCGCAGGACCGGGAACGAATTCGAGAGGCGCTGCCGGCCATTGAAGAAGCCTTCGCGCAAGGGTCGGTTAGGGTCGTCACCAGCCAAAGGACTCTGATTGCCGAGGATGCAACCCGAATGATCGCCGGCGGCGGCTAATCCTCGATCCGGCGATGGAGTAAATGCGCTGGTGACAGACTGAGGGGTACGTCGTGGTCATTCCCACGCCGGTCCTGGCTAAGGTCCATCGGGGCGTCCGCGACCGTGCTTCCATCGATCGCGTCGTCAAGGCCGTGGATGCCCTGGTGCCCACTTCTGAGCAGATCGCCCGCCGAGCCGGCGAACTCCAGGCCAGGACTTCGACCTCCGACGTGGTCGACGCCATCGTCGCGGCCGAGGCTCTGGCGTCCGCGCCGGCCCTGATCATGACGTCGGACGCCGACGACATCGGGCTGCTGCTCGACGGCGAGCCCGAAGCGGCGCGGGTGGCTCTGGTCCAGGTCTGATTGACGTAAGTCCAGACCAAAGGATCCACGTCCACGGCGGGGTTGATGGTCAGGACGTCCTGGATCTGGCTCAGGCCCGGCTTGCCGGCCATCTGGTGCAGGGCCGCCGTCACCGCTCGGGGCGGGCTCGGCCTAGCCCGCCCGCTCTTCGTGCCCGCCGGCGTGTGGAGTCGGCAGCTCGATGACGGGCGGCAGGTCCGAGGCCAGCGTGAAGACGTCTCCGCCGGGGAGCGTCATCCGGACGCCCCTCTCGAAGGGCAGGATGTCCGAAGGGGCGCTCCACTCGTCGGCCCAGGGGTTGTCCGGCAGCCAGCCCCGCGGAAGGTCCATCTTGAGTTCGTGCCAGCTGACCTGGTGAGCCGGAAGTCGGTGCAGGAACAGCCAGCCGAACGTGACTTCGCCTCCTCTTGCCGGCTGGTCGTTGTCGTCGTCGGGATGGGCCCACCAGCCGCCGAGCCAGGATTCGCCGTAGCCGCCGATCAGGCGAGATTCGTCGTCCGAGAAGGCGGGCGGGTCGATCATGTAGCCCTTCTTCGAATCGATGCCGGCTTCGCGCGCCATCGGATCGACGCGGATGACGTCGTAGCCCCATTCGCCCTGCCCGGACGTTCGAAGCGTCGACAGCCAGGTGCCCGAGGCCGAGACCCGGAGGTCGGCGATCCGGCAGCCGCCAGCCCCGGTCGGCACCCGAACCTGGCCGAGCAAGCGCCGGCCATCGATGTCGTACCGGCCCACGAGATCGTCGTCCGGCGAGAACTCCACGACGATTGCCCCTGCGCCGTCGCCGGTCCAGCGGAGAAGGGAAGCGCCGTGCCACCAATACTCCATGCGGGCGGTGCCGACATTCCAGATTCCAAGGCCGCGCCCGTTTGCCCCAACTCGGCGCACCTTGACCGCGACGAGCGGCCGGCTCGGGTTGAGCGAGATCGGGCCCACACTCGACATGCCCTCCCAGCCTTCGGGCAGGTCGAGGGCGGGGACATCGTCCGCAGTGAAGGGGCTCACGGCGCGAGTGTACCGACCGCGGCTGCGGCGCCGCGTGGGTGCGGCGACTGGCGCGGCGCGGCTGCGGCGCGGCGCGGGCGCGGGTGCCGGCGTGGATGCCGGCGCGGCGCGGACGCCGACTGCGCGGACCGCTCTACCACCGGGCCGGGTAAGATCGGCAGGGCACCACACAAGAAACGGAGGTTCGATGACGCCGCCTGAGATCCGATCCTGGCTGATCGACATGGACGGCGTCCTCGTCCACGACGACAACGCCATCCCCGGAGCGGACCGCTTCCTGGCACGCCTGGACGAGTTGGGCATGCGCTTCATGGTCATGACCAACAACTCCACGTACACGCCACGCGATCTCGCGGCCCGGCTGCTGGTCAGCGGCCTTCGGGTGCCCGAGACCGCGATCTGGACCTCGGCCCTGGCGACGGCGCGATTCCTGAGCAGGCAGCGGCCCAACGGCACCGCCTTCGTCATCGGCGAGTCGGGGCTGACCACCGCCCTCCACGACGCCGGCTACGTGCTCACGGAACGCGATCCCGACTACGTGGTCATCGGAGAGACTCGAACCTACAGCTTCGAACGCGTCACGCGCGCCATCCGGCTGGTCTCGGCCGGCGCCCGGTTCATCGCCACCAACCCCGACCCGAGCGGCCCCACGCCGGACGGACCGGTGCCGGCGACCGGCGCCGTGGCCGCGCTGATCAGCTTCGCCACGGGCGTCCAGCCGTATTTCGTGGGCAAGCCGAACCCGTTGATGGTTCGGAGCGCGCTCAACGCCCTCGACGCGCACTCGGAGACCGCAGCCATGGTCGGCGACCGGATGGACACGGACGTGAAGTCGGGCCTGGAGGCCGGCATGCACACCGTCCTGGTCCTGACCGGATCGACGGCGCGCGGCGAGGTGGACCGCTTCCCGTTCCGCCCTTCGCAGATCGTGGAGTCCGTGGCGGACTTGATCGACGACCTTCACTGAGTCCTCGGCGGCCGGCGCGGCCGAACCGCGGGTCTAGGTGCCCGGCGCACTCGGCTCAGGAGGCTCGTCGCCGGTTGCGGGCGCCAGTTCCAGTTGCAGCCACATCACGTCGTGCCACGCGCCCGCCTTCCAGCCGATGCGGCGGTAGACGCCGACCGGTTCGAAGCCCATAGCGCGATGAAGTCCCACGCTGGCGTCGTTCGGCAGGGCGATGCCGGCGCAGGCGACCTGGAAGCCCTGGCGACGGAGTCGGTCGAGTAGGGCATCGTAGAGCCGGCGGCCGGCCCCGATACCGCGGTGCTCGGGATCGACGTAGACGGTCACGTCCGCGGCCCAGCGATACGAGGCTCGCGAGCGGTGCTGCGAACCGTACGCATAGCCCACGACCCGTCCGCCGATCGCCAGAACGAGCCAGGGATGCGTGGCGATGGTGGCGCGGATCCGGTCGCGGAACTCCTCGACGGTCGGCACGACCTCTTCGAACGACACGCTCGTGTCTCGGACGAACGGGGCGTAGATCTCGAGACAAGTCCCGGCGTCGACCTCGGGGACGGCGTCGCGGACGACCCAGCCATCTGCCGACGCGGCGTGCACGGGTTTGATCATGGCGGCCTCCCAGCGAAGACTAGCGCGCCGCACCGTTGAGCCGAGCGAGCCAGGCGCGCCAGGTGGTTTCGTCCCGGCCGGCAGTCGCTTGGTCCCCGTGGCGTACCAGTGGCAGCCGGAGCAGGCTGGCGTCGGCGCGGACCCGCTCCAGCAGAGTGGCGCGGTCTGTCGCGAGGTTGGCGTCGAGGAACGCGGCCGCACCGAGCAGGTCCATGAAGCCACGCAACTCGGAGGCGTCGATCGGCCTCTTGCTCAAGTCCTCGAAGCGGACCACGATCCGTCGTTCGCGGAAGAACCGGACCGCCGCGCGCGTCGACGCTGAGTTCTCGAGACCGAATACCTCGATCCTGGGCATCTTCTTCGTCGGCGTCTTGCCGAGTGGGGCGGGCATGTCGGGCCTCAGCTAGCTCGCGACGCAGACCGTGAGACCGAAGCCTAGCTCGTCGGTGCCGTGATCGACACGCCTGAGAGCGTGTCGATGCTGATGTTCAGCGTCACGGTTTCGTGGGATGGCGTGCCGAGGATCTGCTGATCGAGCGACGCCTGGATGGTCAGGCCGGCTGGAGTCCCGTCGGCCATCGCCCAGAAGGTTAGGCCGCTGACGCTCACGTTCGCCTGGCCCGCGCCCGCCGAGATGCCCAAGGCAGAGAGGTCCACTCCCGATATGTCTGCGACCGTGAGCTTGTGAAGCTGCGCGCCGAACTTGGCCTCCACGCCTTCGTCGGCGAGGACGATGCCGCTGCCGACGAAGCCCTGAAGCGTCATGCCCGAGGCCGGCGCCCGGGTCCATTGGCCTCCGTTGGTCCGGGCATAGGCCGAGCCGCCGACGACGATGCTGTCGGTCGAGTTGGAGATGCCCAGCACCTTCCAGGTAATCGAGACGGCGCTGTCCGGGCCTTTGACCTTGAACGTTCCAGTGACCGAGCCTGACACCGAGCCGACTATGGTGGCCGCCTCGATCGACCCGTCCACGGGTCCCTGGGCCTGGAAGTCGTTGCTTGCGATTTGCGCCAGGAAGCTGTCCACGAGAGACATGGGCGTCGGCGTCGGCGTGGGCGTCGAGGTCGGGGTGGGCGTCGGCGTCGAGGTGGGCGTCGGCGTCGGGGTGGGCGTGGGCGTCGGGGTCGGCGGCACTGGCGCATGACCGACGCTGACCGTGGTCGTATCCGTC
>PMKN01000080.1 GCA_003158675.1 Chloroflexota bacterium
CTGGCCGCCCTTGTTGTGAACCGCCAGGAAGTCGCGGATTTCCGTCTCAAACGTCGGTGGCACACGCTCCCGAAGCACCTCCACGGCATTGGCCAGGACTGAGCGGGTCGCCCGGTACAGTTCGTCGATCTCTTCGGGCGCCAGGGTGCCGCGCTTTCGCAGCGGCAGCAGCCGCGCCGCGTGGAGGATCTCGTCGGAGTACGCGTTGCCGATGCCGGCCACGAACTCCTGATTCCGTAGAAGGTTCTTGAGCTCGCCTGGATGGCGGCGGATCCGCGAGCGCCAGACCTCGGAGGTCAGCGTGAGATCGTCCGCGTCGGGGCCGAGCTCAGCTTCGGAGGCGCCTGGGACTGCCCGCTCAATGCCTGCCGGCAGCACGTAGACCTTGCCCATCTGGGTTGGGTCCCGGTATCGAAGCTCGGGGCTGGCATCCGAGGAGGGGATCCACTCGGCGGCGATCGTCCAAGGGGCGGCGTCGGCCGGAGGGCCGCTCTCTTGCGGACCGAACCTGATCACGAACATCGTCTTACCGGGCCGCTTCAGCTTCGGCGACGCGGCCAGCTGCAGCCGTCCCGTGAGCATTGGGTTGATCGCGACGCGGTCGCGATCGAACTCTAACCACAGGAATTTGCCCCGCCGCCGGAAACGCTCGAGACGTTGGCCTGCCAGCGCCGCCATCTCGGCCGGCGTACCGCGGACGGTCAGAGGCCCGGGCGCCTCGACCGCCAGCACCGAGCGCCCGGTAAGGGAGGCGTGGAATGCGTCGGCGAGAATGGCAAGGTCCGGCAGTTCGGGCATAGGCCGATTGTAGGTTCAAGGCGGATCCGGTAGTCGGGAGACCTCCAGCAGGAGGCCAGGGCCGACTGGGTCAGTGGCCCACGACGTCACTCCGATCTCTGGTCAGTTGAGGTCGACGACGGGGCGCCCTCGCGCCGCCCACGGTTGATTTGTATCGCCCGTGTGCTAGATTCACGCGGCCCATTGGGCGAACAGGTGAAGAGCCAGCGGAGCCTGATCGAAGGAGTGGACCGAGCGGACTAAGTCTCCGGACTGCTGATCGACCAACGGCTTGAGCATGACTCGAGCCGTTTCGCTTATCTGGGCGACTATCAACTACAGGAGACATATCTTGACCGAAGAGCAGATGGGCGGGACCACGCCGGAGACAGAGGCAACGGCCTCCGTCGCTGACCAGGCGTCCGAGCAAGCCGCCGGCGTAGCGATCGCCGACGAGCCCGCCGAGACGAGCCCCATCGCGACGATCGAAGAAAGCGCCGAGCCGCCCGCCCCGGCCGCGCTCGAACCCGTCGCGGTGAGCGAAGCGGAGGTCGCCGACGCACCGGCCGCCGAAGAGCCCGAGGAGACCGAGGAAAGCCCGGTGGTGCCGGTCGTTCGGCGCCCGGAGCCCTCCACTATGGAGGAGCTGCTGGCCGAGCAAGATGCGGACATCCGGAGCTTCAAGCACGGCGACGTTGTCGAAGGCACCGTCGTTCGGATCGATCGAGACGAGATCCTCGTGGACATCGGAGCCAAGAGCGAAGGCGTCGTCTCGAACCGCGAGCTCTACGGTCGGCACGCCGAGTCCTCGCCCCAGCTGACGGTCGGGGACGTCGTTCTCGTCTACGTTCTGCAGCCGGAATCCCAGGAGGGCCACGCGGTCCTGTCCCTGAGGCGCGCCGGGCTGGAGCGCAAATGGCGCTCCATGCAGGAGCAGTTCGAAGCCGGAGCGATCATCGACGCGCCCGTCATCGACCACAACAAGGGCGGCCTAATCGTCGACTGCGGTATCCGCGGCTTCGTCCCCATCAGCCAGATCGTTGATTTCCCGCGCCGCCCGCAGAACGACCAGCCGCGAGACGCAGCTCAGGAGATCGCCGAGAAGCTGCAGCCGTACGTCGGCCGCAAGCTCCGCCTCAAGATCCTCGAGGTCAACCGCAAGGCCAACCGCCTGATCCTTTCCGAGAAGGTGGCTTTGTACGAGGAGCGCCGTGAGAAGCGGGATGAGCTCTTCAGCAGCCTGCAAATCGGCCAGAAGGTCAGTGGCACCGTCCGCTCCATCGCACCCTTCGGCGTCTTCATCGATCTCGGCGGGATCGACGGCCTNNTGGAACAAGGTCAACAACCCCGAGGCGGGGTACAAGGTCGGCGACCAGGTCGAGGCCGAAGTCATCGACATCAACCATGAGCGCGGTCGCATCAGCCTCTCGATCCGCAAGCTGCAACCGGACCCGTGGCATTCGACGGTGGCAGACTTCAAGGTAGGCGACGTCATCGACGGCACGGTCACCAAGCTCGTGAACTTCGGCGCCTTCGTGCGCGTGCGCGACGGCCTCGAGGGCCTGATCCACATCTCCGAGCTCTCTCACCAGCGAGTCGCCCATCCGGGCGATGTCGTTCACGAGAACCAGACGCTCAAGCTCAAGATCATCTCGCTGGACTCCGAGCGGCATCGCCTGGGCCTGAGCCTCAAGCAGGCCGAGGAACCGCCGGCTCGACCTCCAGCCCCCGAGGCGCCGGTTCAGCCGATCCCTGTAGCTCCGCGACCCGAGCGACGTCCTCGGCCGGAACGTGGCTATTCGATGACTGACGCCGTCCAGGAGCCCGAAGGCGGAATCGATAACACTCTCGCATCGGCGTTCGCGCAGATCCGAGCCCAGGTTGCCGAATCCGAGGCGAAGGCCGCTGGCGAGACCACTCCGGCAGCCGAAGTCGAAGCTCCGGCAGCGGAAGCTCCGGCAGCCGAAGTCGAAGCTCTGGCAGCCGAAGTCGAAGCTCCGGCAGCGGAAGCCCCAGTGGCGGAAGCTCCGGCAGCCGAAGCTCCGGCAGCCGAAGCCGAAGCTCCGGCAGCCGAAGTCGAAGCTCCGGCAGCGGAAGCAGATGCTGCGGTCGAAGCTGAAGCTGCGCCTGAGGAGGCGCAGGCTCAAGCCAAGCCGAAGGCGACCCGAGCTGCCAAAGCCCCCAAGGCCCCCAAGGCCGAAGCGGACGCCGAAGTTGCGATCGACGCCCCTGCCCACGCAGAGGCCGAACCGTCGGCTGAAGATGCCGCCGATGCCTCAGCGGAGGAGCCTCAGCCCTAGCCCTCACGGGCCGACAGATCCGCTGGCGCCTTCCGTCCGTATCTGTTCGTAGACGACGTTCCCGACGACCCGCCGGCCCCGCCGGCGGGTCGTCTTACTCTTGCCGCGACCGGCCGGTGGGTAGCCTCCGACGCCTCTCCGAGGCCGCCGGGCTGCAGGTCAGGCCCGTGCATTGGGCCACTGGGCCCTCCCCGGTTGGGGCGAGTTACAGGGCAGGCGGGGCGTGCTAGCATGGCCCTACGGTCGCCGCCAGGAGACCCAGGTCAGAACAGGCGTTCAACTTGATGGATCGGTTCGACAAGTTCACGGATCGTGCGCGCAAAGTCCTGACTCTCGCTCAGGACGAGGCGCAGCGGTTCAACCACAACTACATTGGGACGGAACACCTGCTGCTTGGACTCGTCCGTGAGGGCGAGGGAGTGGCGGCGCGCGTTCTCGAGAACATGAACGTCGAGCTGCCCAAGGTTCGGACGGCGGTCGAGTTCATCATCGGCCGCGGCGATCGACCGGTCGTCGGCGAGGTCGGGCTGACGCCGCGCGCCAAGCGCGTCATCGAGCTCGCGATCGACGAGGCCCGCCGGCTCGGCCACAACTACATCGGGACGGAACACCTGCTGCTCGGCCTGGTCCGCGAAGGCGAAGGCATCGCCGCCGGCGTTCTCGAGTCTCTGGGCGTGAGCCTGGACAAGGTTCGCCACGAGGTCATCCGAGTTCTCTCGCAGTCCTCTTCGGCCGGTCCGACGCAGGAAACCAAGCGCGCCAGCAAGACCCCCACCGTCGACCAGCTCGGGATCAACCTCACCGAGGCAGCTCGGCTCGGCAAGCTCGATCCCGTGATCGGCCGCGAGAANNCGAGCGCGTCATCCAGATCCTGAGTCGCCGCACGAAGAACAATCCGGCGCTCATCGGCGAGCCCGGAGTCGGCAAGACGGCAATCGCGGAGGGCCTGGCCCACCGAATCGTGAACGGCGACGTTCCGGAGACCCTGCTCAACAAGCGGGTCCTGACGCTGGACATCGGCTCGCTCGTGGCCGGAACCAAGTACCGCGGCGAATTCGAGGAGCGCCTCAAGAAGATCATCGAGGAGCTNNCAGTGCATCGGCGCCACCACCCTGGACGAGTACCGCAAGTACATAGAGCGCGACGCAGCCCTCGAGCGTCGCTTCCAGCCCGTCATGGTCGAGGAGCCGACGATCGAGCAGAGCGTCGCCATTCTGATGGGCATTCGGGAGCGATACGAGCAGCACCACAAAGTGACCATCACCGATGATGCGGTCAAGGCCGCGGTGGACCTTTCGACCCGCTACATCACCGACCGCCATCTGCCGGACAAGGCGATCGATTTGATCGACGAAGCGGCCAGCCGGGTCCGGCTGCGATACGCTTCCGCGCCGCCTGCCCTGCGCGAAGCCCAGAAGGAACTCGATCGGATCACGCGCGAGAAGGACGGCGCAATCAACTCGCAGGAATACGAGTCAGCGGCGACGCTCCGCGAGTCCGAGGCCGCTGCCCGACAGAAGGCCGACGACCTGCGCTCCGAGTGGCAGGCGAGCATCTCCAACGAGCAACCTCAGGTCGACGAAGAGGAAATCGCGCAGGTTGTGGCGATGTGGACCGGCATTCCGGTGACGCGCATTGCCGAAGAGGAATCGCGGCGACTGCTCCACATGGAGGACGATCTCCATAAGCGGGTCATCGGCCAGCAGGAAGCCATCGAGATCGTCTCCAAGGCGGTTCGACGCGCTCGTGCCGGTTTGAAAGATCCCAAGCGACCGATCGGCTCCTTCGTGTTCCTGGGTCCCACCGGCGTTGGCAAGACGGAGCTGGCCAAGGCTCTCGCTGAGTTCATGTTCGGATCCGAGGACNNCGAGATCGAGAAGGCGCATCCCGAGGTCTTCAACATCCTGCTGCAGATCCTCGAGGACGGGCATCTGTCCGACGCGAAGGGTCGCCGGGTGGACTTCCGCAACTGCATCATCATCATGACCTCCAACCTGGGCGCCAGGCAGCTGCAGACCAATTCGTCGCTCGGCTTCCGAGTCCAGGGCGACACCGAAGCCCAGCGCGAAGCCGCCAGCTACGAGTTGATGCGCGACAAGGTTCAGAACGAGCTGAAGCAGACGTTCCGGCCCGAGTTCCTGAACCGCATCGACGCCACAGTCGTCTTCCGCTCCCTGACCGTGGAGGAGATCCGCCTCATCGTCGACCTGATGCTGGCCCGCGTCCGCGAGCAGCTCAAGGCCCAGGGCATGGCTCTCGAGGTCACGCAAGAGGCCAAGGACCACATCATCAAGATTGGCTACGACGTTGCCTATGGAGCCAGGCCACTGCGCCGGGTCATCCAGAACATGGTCGAGGATGTCCTTGCCGAGCAGCTCTTGCTGGGCAAGTACGAGCACGGCATGACCGTCGTGGTGGACAAGAGCTCTGAGGCGGGCCTGGACATCCGCGTCGCCGAAGAGAAGCAGCCCGCCGAAGTCGCACCCTAGGCGAGGTCGAGGGGTTGGCGCGCCAGCAGAGCCGGTACGTCTGCCAGGCGTGCGGCGCCGAGCATCTCCGCTGGGAAGGCCAGTGCCGCACCTGCGGTGCATGGAACACGCTGGTCGAGACGCTTGTCCGCGAGCCCGATCGAAAGCGCAATGCCCCGGCGGGGCCTGGCGGCCGGCCGGGAGCCGGCCCCGTTCCACAATCGCTGGCCGGTTTACGCGAGTCCGAGCCGGTCCGGGCCCCGACCGGCATCTCGGAGCTGGACCGGGTCTTGGGCGGAGGCCTCGTCCCCGGGTCGGTGGTGCTGCTCGGCGGCGAGCCGGGCATCGGCAAGTCCACACTGCTGCTGCAGGCAGCCGCGGGGCTCACGGCCGGCGGCGACGTTCTCTATGCCACCGGCGAGGAGTCCGCCGGCCAGATACGGCTGCGAGCCGGCCGCCTGGGGCTGCTCGACGGTACGACTGGCGAGCGGATCCGGGTCGTTGCGGAGAACGAGGTGGGCCGCATCGCCTCTCTGGCGCGCGAGGGTCGGCCCCGGGTGCTGGTCGTCGACTCGATCCAGACCATGACGGTCGACGAGCTGGAGGGGCCGGCGGGATCCGTCGGCCAGGTGCGCGAATCGGCGCTGCGATTGATGGAGCTAGCCAAGGGCGACGGCATCGCGGTGATTGTCGTGGGACACGTGACCAAGGATGGAACACTGGCCGGGCCCAAGACGCTCGAGCATCTGGTCGATACCGTGCTGAGCCTCGAAGGGGAGCGGACGGCCACGTTGCGCCTCCTGCGGGCGACGAAGAATCGATTCGGGTCCACCGAAGAAATCGGAGTCTTCGAGATGGCGGAGCGCGGGCTGTCTGAGGTCGCCGACCCGGCGCGGGCCTTCATTGCGGGCGCGAACGAGCACGCGCCCGGTAGCGTGGTGGGCGCTACGCTGGAAGGGACTCGGCCCCTGCTGGTCGAAGTGCAGGGTCTCGTTGCACCGGGCAGCTACGGCAGCCCGCGACGCACCGCCTCTGGCGTGGACACGAACCGGCTGGCTCTACTGATCGCCGTCCTGGGTCGTCGAGCCGGGGTCGGTCTCGGGAGTCACGATGTCTACGCGAACCTCGCCGGCGGCCTAGACCTGGCCGATCCTGGGCTGGACCTTCCGCTGGCGCTGGCGCTGGCTTCGTCGCTGCGCGACAAGCCCGTTGCGGCGGACTTGATTGCAATCGGCGAAGTGGGGCTGCTCGGCGAACTGCGGCCGGTGCCCGGGCTGGAGCGCCGCCTGCGCGAGGCGGCCAGGCTCGGCTTCGTGACGGCGATCGTGCCTCGCTCCCGCCACGGCAGCGCGCCCGAAATCGATGGCATGAAGATCGTGGCCGTCTCGAATCTGCGCGAGGCGCTCGGCGACGCACTGCGTGCGGCCACGGAACCGCCCGGTAGAGGGCCGCGAGGGTAGGGGAAGGCGGATCAGGCGGATCGCCGGGAGCACGCTGCGCAATGCTGGGTGGCGGTGGGCGAGGCGCGATGCTAGGCTGACCCTACCGAGAAGCCAGTTACGTCATTCATTCATTCTTTCATCCATCATCCCGGCCCATCGGTAGCCCTCGAGGCGATCACAGTGGTCCGCATCATCAGGCTGCTTGGAGCGGCCAGCGGCGCGCTCCTTGGCTTGGCCTTCGTCCTCACCCAGCAGAAGCTGTTCGACAACTCCGGTGCGCCGGGGTTGATCACGCTGGTCTGGGTTCTGGCGTGGATCTCGGTCGGCTTTCTCCTTCTGCCATATCTGACCGTCGTCCCGGCCGGCTGGCTGATTCGCGAAGTCCAGGCCATGTCAACCGCGGAGTTCGTGGCGGCCGTGGTCGGGCTCCTGCTCGGCTTGCTGATGGCTCTTCTCCTCGGCCTTCCCCTGGCTGCTCTGCCCCCTCCGTTCGGAACCTACCTACCGATCGGCGTCTCAATCTGCCTCGGGCTGGGAATGGTCGGGTTGACGGTTGCCAAACGCGTGGACCTGGTGGAGGCCGCACGGGCCGCCGGCCTCGTCCGCAATGAGGACTCGGCTACTGTCGGGAGTCAAGGTGGCCAGACGCAAGTCGTGGTCGACACGAGCGCCATCATCGATGGCCGCATAGCCGATATCGTCGACTCTGGATTCCTGTTCCATAAGCTCGTGATTCCACATTTCGTCCTCGACGAGTTGCAGCGCATCGCGGACAGCTCCGACACCCAGAGACGCGGCAGGGGGCGGCGTGGCCTCGAAATCCTGGCGCGTCTGCAGAAGGAAGGCCCTACTCCGGTCGAGATCGTGACGGACGATCCCGTGGAGGCGGCTGACGTCGACAGCAAGCTTGTCCTATTGGCTCGGGCCCGCGGCGCGGCGATCCTGACCAACGACTTCAACCTGAATCGAGTCGCGGACCTGCAGGCGGTGCGTGTCCTCAACATCAATTCGCTTGCCAATGCCCTCAAGCCCGCGCTGCTGCCGGGCGACTCGCTCAAGATCAAGATCATCACCGAGGGCAAAGAGCAGGGCCAGGGCGTGGGCTACCTGGACGACGGCACGATGGTCGTGATCGAGGGCGGGGCTCGCCACGTCGACGAGGAACTAGACGTCGTCGTCACGCGCGTCCTCCAGACCGTGATGGGCCGGATGGTCTTCGGCCAGTTGCACCAGGAGTGAGTGCTCGACGAGCCAGGTCCGCCAGCGCCGCCATTCGGGTCGAGGCGATCGTCGTGGCGGCCGGGGCCAGCCGCCGGATGGGCGGCCGGGACAAGCTCGGTCTGAAGTTGCGGGGGCGCTCGGTGCTGCGCTGGTCGATCGAGGCTTTGGCCGAGGCAGGAGTCGAACGTATCGCGGTCGTGACCTCGCCGTCGCGCATACCCGCCGTCGCCGCAGCCGGATGGCTGCCCGACTCCGTGATCGCGGTGGTCGCCGGGGGTGAGCGGCGTCAGGAATCGGTGGCCGCCGGCTTCGCGGCTCTCGTCGGGGCCGACGCGGGCCTCGGTCTCGACGCCAGATCTGATGCCGCGGCCATGGGGCAGAATGTTTCGCGACCCGACCCGATCATCCTCGTCCACGATGCCGCGCGGCCGCTTGCCAGTGCGGCCCTGATCCGGGACGTGGCGGCCGCGGTAGCCAGCCACGGTGCGGCGATACCGGTGCTGCCAGTCGCAGAGACACTCAAACGGCTGGCGGGCGATCGGATCGTCGACACGGTAGACCGAACGGACGTCGTTGCCGCGCAGACGCCTCAGGGCGTGAGGCGCAGCCTGCTGGAGCGGGCTTACGCCGCTTACCCGGCCGAGGGTCCCGAAACCTGGACGGATGAAGCCTCGCTGCTGGAGGCCTGTAGAATCCCCGTCCATGCGATCGCCGGCGAGGCAACCAATCTCAAATTGACTCTGCCTTTCGACCTCCAACGGGCCCAGGCGCTGCTGGACGGCGGCCTGGTACCCGGTTATGTCGCGTTGCCCACTGAGCGGCCCACCGTCAGAGTGGGGTTCGGAACAGACAGCCACCCCTTCGGTCCCGATATGCCGCTCGTACTCGGCGGCCTGACCGTCGAGGGCGCGCCCCGGCTGACGGGGCATTCGGACGGAGACGTGGTATTGCATGCCGTCGCCGACGCGTTACTCGGGGCTGCCGGCCTGGGCGATCTCGGACGCCTCTTCCCCGCCGACTCGCGGACGCCCGCAGGCATCGACAGCCGCGTGCTTCTGGCCGACGTTGTGGCCAGAGTCCGGGCTGCATGCTGGCGTCCTGGGAACTTGGACGTGACGATCGTCGCCTCGCGTCCACGGCTGGCTCATCTGTTACCGGAGATGGCCGGCGCGATCGCAGCGATCCTGGGCCTCGACGGAGCCTCCGTAAACGTGAAGGCCTCGACGGCCAACCTGGGCGGTCCAGAGGGCTCCGGACGCCGAATATCCGCCAGTGCCATCGTCTCGCTGGTGGCCGTCGGGCCTGTGGCCGCGGAGGGCGAGGCGTGACCGTACGGCTCCACGACACGATGGCAGGCGCCACGCGCGAGCTGGTGCCGCTCGAGCCGGGCCACGTCCGGATCTACACCTGCGGACCCACCGTGTACAGCACCGCGCATGTTGGCAACTTCCGAGCTTTCATTTTCGGCGACCTGCTCGTGCGTTATCTGCGTTTCCGGGCCTACCAGGTAACGTGGGTAATGAACGTCACAGACGTGGACGACCGGATCATCAAGGGCGCCCATCGGGAGAACGTGACGATCTTCGAGCTGTCGGAGAAGTACCGCAAGTTACTGGTGGCCGACATGGAGACGCTCGGCATCCACATGCCCGATGTGATGCCGAAAGCCACCGACAACATCCCTCAGATGGTCGAGCTGATCGAGGCTCTGCTCGAGAAGGGGCACGCCTACCGGACCGACGACGGTTCGATCTTCTTCCGCATCTCCTCGTGGCCGGATTACGGGCGGCTGGCTCGAATCGATCCGCAGGGGATGAGGGTCGGAGAGCGGGTCGAGGCGGACGAATACGGCAAGGACGACGTGCGCGACTTCGCTCTCTGGAAAGGGCCGAAACCGGACGAGCCGAGCTGGGATACGGCCGTCGGACCCGGCAGGCCGGGCTGGCATATCGAATGCTCGGCCATGAGCATGCGCTACCTCGGCCAGTCCTTCGACATCCATACGGGCGGCATCGATCTGATCTTCCCGCACCACACCGATGAGATCGCCCAGAGCGAGGCCGCAACCGGCAAAAAGTTCGTCAACTACTGGCTGCACAACGCATTCCTGCAACTGGGCAGTCAGAAGATGGCTAAGTCCCTCGGCAACATCGAGCGCGTGGCGGACATCGTGGCGCGAGGCGTGCCCCGCCGAGCCCTGCGCCTCGCTCTCATGTCCGCCCACTACCGGGCCCCGCTGAGCTTCGGCGAGGATTCCATCCAGGCAGCCACCTCCGCCATCGAGCGACTGGATGCCCTGTTCGCGGCCCTGACCGCATATCGCACCGACGGCCCGGACGATTCGGCTCTGCCCCAACTGCTCGAGGAAACCCGGGCCGGAATTGAGGCGGCGCTCGACGACGACCTGAACGTCTCGCCCGCACTCGCCGCTATGTTCGAGCTGGTTCGTGAGTTGAACCGGCGACTGGATGCCCGAACGCTCTCGACTGCCGACGCCGCCAGAGCCACGGGTTTCCTCCGAGATCTCGACCGGATCTTTGGTATTGCACCGGCCGGGGAACCAGCCTTGCCGGCGGAGCTGCAGAAGCTGCTCGACGAGCGATCGACCGCGCGAGAGGCTCGCGATTGGGCCGCCTCGGATCGCCTCAGGACGGTTCTGGCCGAGCACGGCATCCTGGTTGAAGACACACGCGACGGTCAGCGATGGCGACGCGACGACTAGTGACGCGCCCAAGTTGAGGGCGCAGAGAGAGAAGAGACTTGCCTGATCATCGACAACGGCCCCGCCCGGAAGGCCACGGCGACGAGTTCTCCGGAGGCGGAAAGCGCGGCGGCAAGAAGCCACGGCCGGACGGGCAACGTGGCCCTGGTCAGCGGCCCACCGTCCGCCGCCCGGAAGGCGGAAGACCGGCCGCCGACCGGTCCGAGGGCAACAGGCCGGAAGGTCCGAGTCTCGAGGGACCGCGGTCAATCGGCCCGCGGCCTGGCTTCGGCGGCCCGCGCCCGGG
>PMKN01000020.1 GCA_003158675.1 Chloroflexota bacterium
CGAAGGCGACCGTGGCGACCACGAGGATCGACACGATGGCCAGAGGCAGCGAGGCGGAGAGGCGGCGATGGCGGGTGCCCTTCGTTGGGGTCAGGGCCCGAACGAAGTCATCCTCCATTCGCGCGCCCTGGGACGGCGAAGTGCCGTTCTCGGGATCCGGTCCGATGTGGTCCATTCCGACTGCTCCACTCAATCCAGAGATGAATAAGTCCACGCGGCAGGGGTGCCACTTGACTACAGAACGCAGCGGAGGGCTTGGAATTACAGCAGCGTCGAGTGAAATACCGTGCGGACAGGCAGCAGGCCTGCCGGCACGCGTTTGACATCCGGGCGCGACTGACCGCATGCTCGGTCCGCCAATTCGCTCCGCCGCCGCCTCCGGGCGAGCGCCATATTCGATCGGGGTAACGATGATCCGCCGCCCGAGTCCGTTCCTCGCGAGTCTGTGTGGCGTGTGCCTGGCCGCTCTATTCCTGGCCGGTTGCGGAAAGGGCAGCGCGTCTCCGACGCCGGCCGCGACCCCCACCCCGGGCCCGACGGCCACGGCCACGGCGACCGAGGCCGCGACGACGGCCGCCGCGACCGCAACTCCGGCTGCCACCGCGGCCGCGGGCGGCTCGCCGGCGGCGTCTGGGTCGGTGGCGCCTTCGGGATCGCCGAGCCCCAGCCCTACGCAGGATCTGGGATTGCCTCACGTGAACGCCGCGCTGGAGGACAAGCTGCCGAGCGTCATCGCCGACATACAGCTCGAGAAGTTCAGCATGCCTCTATCCACCTACATCGCCTCCTCCAACGGCGGCGACAAGGTCCTGTACGTCCCCTGGCTGGTGGCGTTCGGTAAGACTCCCGATGATATCGATCTGGCGGTGGCCGCCGACCTGACTCAGACGGAGAACTTCCACGCGCAGGCGATCGAGGTGCCGGGCGAGGATGCTACGGCGCTCAGCAACGGGTTTGCCGACGCGGCCCGCAAGCAGAAGTGGCCGGTCAACGTCCGAACGGTCGGACCCAAGACGGTGCTGGAGATCGTCGATACGGCCACCGCCGATGCCGGGGGCCTCGGGACGGCCTACGTGTACGCCAAAGGCGATGTGCTCTATGTCGTCGTGACGGACGATCCGGCACTCCTGCTGGAAGCCCTCATCAAGATGCCCTGACCGGGATCCGGCAGCAGCCGCCGCGGCGGTCGGCGTTGATGAGCTGCTCGCTGGATCGCCCGGCCGAACGGGGCCGTACAATCGGGCCGACATGACGCGCCCACTGCATCGACCCGTTCGCGAGGCCTGGATCGTGGCCGCTCTGCGGACCCCCTTCGGGCGTTACGGCGGGGCACTGGCGTCGGTACGCCCGGACGATCTCGCGGCTGTGGTGATCCGCGCCCTGGTGGAGCGGAGTGGGATCGAACCCGCAGCCATCGAGGACGTCATCCTCGGCTGCGCCAACGGGGCCGGAGAGGACAACCGCAACGTCGCTCGAATGGCCCTCCTGGTGGCCGGCCTACCGGTCGAGGTCGCCGGGCTGACCGTCAATCGGCTGTGCGGCAGTGGGCTCCAGGCCGTCAATTCGGCCGCTCATGCCATCGCCGTCGGCGACGGTGAGGTCTTCATCGCGGGTGGCGTGGAGTCGATGACCCGCGCCCCATATGTGATGCTCAAGCCGGAGGCGGCCTACGAGCGCGGCGAGCGCGAACTCGTCGACACGACCCTGGGCTGGCGCTTCGTCAACCCGACGCTGGCCGCACTGCACCATCCCTACTCGATGGGCGAAACCGGCGAGAACGTGGCCGAGCGGCTGGGCATCACCCGCGAGGAGCAGGATGCCTTCGCCCTGGCCAGCCAATGGAACGCCGCCGCGGCCATCGCGGAAGGTCGGTACGCGGAACAGATCGTGCCGGTAACGGTCCGCCCGAGGAAAGGCGATCCGATGGTCGTGGATCGCGACGAGCATCCCCGCGAGACCTCGATGGCAGGCTTGGCCAGTCTACAGCCCGCGTTCCGCGAAGGCGGCAGTGTTACGGCGGGCAACGCCAGCGGGATAAACGACGGGGCGGCCGCGGCGCTGGTGGTCGAGGCGGGCCGGGCCCGGGCGATTGGACTGCGGCCGATGGCCCGGATCGTGGCCACGGCGGTGGCGGGCGTGGATCCGGCGGTGATGGGCCTGGGCCCGATCCCGGCAACCCGGAAAGCCCTGGAGAGAGCCGGGATCGCCATCTCCGACCTGGATCTCGTTGAACTGAACGAGGCGTTCGCCAGTCAGGCGGTCGCGTGCGTCCGCGAGCTTGGCCTCGATCCAGCCAGGGTGAACGTGGACGGCGGAGCCATCGCCTTCGGGCATCCGCTTGGCGCGAGCGGTGGACGGTTGGTCACCTCGCTGGTCCACGGGCTGCGTCGGACGGGCGGCCGGTACGGGCTGGCGGCAATGTGCATCGGCGTTGGCCAGGGGATTGCCACGATCGTCGAGCGGATCGACGACTAGCCGGATGGAGCCGGACCTGGGCGAATTGGCCATCGAGACACGTGAGCTGCGCAAGCAGTACGGCCGGATCGTGGCTCTGACCGGCCTGACGATGACGGTGCGCAGGGGCGAGGTCTTCGGGTTCCTGGGACCGAACGGTGCCGGCAAGACGACGGCGGTCAAGCTGCTCCTGGGCCTCTCGCGGCCGACTTCGGGGCGAGGGCAGGTCCTGGGGGCGCCGCTGGGTGGCGTTGCCACGCGGCAGCGAATCGGATATCTCCCCGAGCTGTTCCGCTACCAGGGTTGGATGACGGCGCGCGAAGTCCTGGCCCTGCACTGCGAGCTCGCGCGCCTGCCACGTCCGAGCTGGCCAGCCGAGGTTGCCGAAGCGCTCGAGCTGGTCGGGCTGGCCGACCGGTCGAACGATCGGGTGGAAACGTTCTCGAAGGGCATGCAGCAGCGCCTGGGGTTGGGCGTCGCCCTCCTCGGCAAGCCTGAGCTGGTCGTCCTCGACGAGCCGACCTCAGCCCTCGATCCGGTGGGCCGCCAGGACGTGCGCGGAATAATCGGCGAACTGCGTTCGCGCGGCGTGACCGTGTTCCTCAACTCGCACCTGCTCACGGAAGTGGAGCGGGTGTGCGATCGCGTGGCGATCGTGGATCGCGGGGGCGTGGTGGCGGAACTGGCGATGACGGATCTGGTGGCCGAGGGCGGCATCCGAATCCGCGTCACGGGTCCGGTGGACGCCAAGGTCATCGCCGGGCGCTTCGGCCCGACCCGCCAGGACGGGGAGTGGCTCGTTGTGGCATCGATCGCGGACGCTCAGGTGCCGGCTCTCGTCGCCGAGCTGGTGGCGGCTGGCGGCGCGGTGCATGCCGTCGTACCAGAGCACCGCACGCTCGAAGACCGGTTCCTGGCCCTGTTGGGAGCGGCTCCGGCCCAGGTGGCGGCTCCGGCCCAGGTGGCGGCTCCAGTCGGCGGTTCGGCCGACCCGGGGACGCTCCCTTGAGCCGCGCCGCACTCGTGATCGCCCGGCTGACGCTGCGCGAAGCGCTCCGTCGGCGCCTGCTGTGGGCCCTGCTCGGTTTGACCGTCCTGCTCGTGGTGGCGACCGGTTGGCTCTTCGGCAGGGCCGCCGAGCTGACGCCGTTCGAGGGCGGCGAGCGGCAGCTCATCCTGTCGCAGCTGCTGGTGATGATCGCCTTCATGTTCAGCTTCGTGCTGACGATGACCGGGGCATTTGCCGCGGCGCCTGCGATCGGGCCGGAAATAGAGAACGGGCTACTGCTGGCCGTGCTGGCTCGGCCGGTCCGGCGGTCTGACGTCCTGCTCGGCCGATGGATCGGGCTGGCCCTCGTCCTCGTCGGCTATGCGCTCGCGGCCGGCTATCTCGAGGTCGCCGTCGTGGCGCTAACGACGGGCTACGCGCCAGCGGACCCGCTCGTGGCGCCGCCATATCTCGCCGCCGAGGCCCTGGTGCTGCTGACGCTCTCCCTGGCCTTCAGCACGCGGATCGCACCGGTGGCATCGGGTTCAATCGCGGTCGTGGGCTTCGGGCTGGCCTGGATGGGCGGCATTGCCGGTGGCGTCGGGGACTACCTCCACAACGACTCGCTGCGGACCGCGGGCACCGTTGCACACCTCATTCTGCCCAGCGACACTCTCTGGCGGGGGGCGATGTTCGGCCTGGAGCCGCCGCCCGATGTGCTCGCGGCGGCCGGGTCGCAGGCCCGGATCTTCACGGTCAGCCCGTTCTTCGCGGGCACTCCGCCGCCACCGCTCTGGCTGGCCTGGTGCCTGGCATGGGTCGTGGCTACGCTGGCAATCGGCGCCTTCCTGTTCCGCCGCCGGGAGCTGTAGGGTTCGCCGGCTGACCCGGGCAGCGGCCGGAAGATCGCTTTGCCGCCTAACTGCGACCACAAGCCCGCCATTTGCGGACGACGTGCTTACGGTAGGCTTGAAACGTGGCAAGCAAGAGGCCGGAACCGGCCGCCCAACTGACCGAAACGGCCCCGCGCGCGGCCGCTCCCGAATCCGACCCCGCCGATTCGCGCAATCCCGGCGCATCCGCCAAGCGAGTCATCGTTGTGATGCCCGCGTACAACGCGGCGAAGACTCTGGAGCGGACTTATCGAGATATCCCGCAGGCGATCGTGGACAAGATCATCCTGGTCGACGACGTCTCCCGGGACGATACCGTCGCCATCGCCGCGAAGCTCGGGTTGGATGTGATCATCCACCGCCAAAACCTGGGCTACGGCGGCAACCAGNNCGACTACCAGTACGACGCGACCCGCATCCCTGCCCTGGTCCAGCCGATCCTCGACGGCGAGAAAGACCTGATGCTTGGCAGCCGATTCCTGGGCGATCCTCTGGCGGGCGGCATGCCGCGCTGGAAGTACGTCAGCAACCGCTTCCTGACGACTCTGGAGAACCTGGTCTTCGGCCTGCACCTCTCGGAATACCACACCGGATTTCGGGCCTACAGCCGAGATCTGCTCGAGTCCATCCCGTACCGGCTCAACAGCAACGACTTCGTCTTCGACCAGGAACTCGTCGCGCAGGCAGTCGCCTGCAAGTTCCGGGTCGGCGAGATTGCGGTGCCCACCCGGTACTTCGAAGAGGCGAGTTCGGTTGGATTCCGCCGCAGCGTCGTCTACGGCCTCTCCACGTTGAAGGTCGCGCTGCGGTTCGCGTTGCACCGTCTGCGCGTACGACGCAGCCGCAAGCTCTCCCGGCGAAGGCAGCCGGGGCCGTGAGCGCATTGAGCACTCTGCGCTACCCGACCTCCGCGGCTGAGCGACCGTGAGCCGGCGGCTGACCACCGGTCTCGCCCGAGGGGCCATCGGCACTCTCATCTCCCTGGCGTGCATCTACCTGGTGCTGCGCGGCGTGGATCTAAAGGAAACCGGCGCCCTGTTGGGCGGCGCCAAGCCCGCGTGGCTGCTACTGGCGGTGGCGGCCGTAGTAGGCGATCTGGTCTTCCGGGCGCTGCGCTGGCAGATCCTGATCCGGCCGATCTGTCGGGTGCCGCTGCGCCGCCTGGGCGCCTATATGCTCATCGGGTACCTCGCCAACAACGTGCTCCCGGCGCGTCTCGGCGAACTCGTGCGCAGCCACTATCTGGGCGACCGCGAGGGAATCAGCCGCAGCGCCACACTCGGTACCGTAGTGGTGGAGCGGGTCGTGGATACGGTCGTTCTTGTGGCCATCGGCGCCGTGTCCATACTGGTCCTCAATGTCCGAGGCGTGGTCGTGAGCGCGATTCTCGTGGGCGTCGCGGTCGCGGCGCTGCTGTGTGTCGCCCTGGCGGTCGCCCTGGCGGCGCACCGTCTGCCCGGCGCGTCAAGAGCGGCCGCTCTCCTGGCGCGGTGGCCACGGATCGTTGGCGTGGCCACTCGGCTGCGGGACGGCCTCAGGGTGGCGGCGCTGCCACAGACGGTCGCCGGGGCGGCGGTTCTGAGCGTCGCCGCGTGGAGCTGCACCGTCGTGGCGGTGCTCGCCGTCGGCCAGTCGCTTGGCATGGAGCTGACGGTCGGTGAAGGAGCTCTGATTGCCGCGGGCACGAACCTGGCGACGGCGATCCCGTCCGGGCCCGGCTACCTCGGCACGTTCGAGTACGCCGGCCAGAGCATCGCTCTGGCGCTCGGCATCGGAGCGCCCCAGGGTCTCGCGCTGGCGGTCATGATCCACGTCCTGACTCTCGCGGTCAGCTCGATCGGCGGCGCCGCCGCCCTGATCCGGCTAGGTTGGTCTCGCGGTCGCCGACCCGTGGCTCAGCAAGCCCCGACGGCGCCCGAGTCGCCGGACCGCAAGGTCCGCCGGGACGCCGCCGATTCCTAGCCGGAGGGAGTCTTCGCTGGGCGCGTTGCCCCGAACGCGACGGCCGCAAAGTTGCGGACGCGCGGGGGTGACGGAAGCACCCGGGAAGGATATCGTGCACTCGCAATGACGAAGGAACTCGGCGCTGCCCTCGGCGACGACGGCCGCTGGCTCGAACAGGCCGGCCGTATCCTCGCCAACCTCGGCTTCGAGCTTGTCGAGCCCGATCGAGCATCCGGCCCGGACACGAGCCACCTGCTGGTGGCCATTCGACCGGCGGCGACGCTGCGGCACTTCGATCCCGAAGCGATCGACTGCTGGATGTGCGAGGCCGGTCGCGGCAGGGCCACCAGACTGGAGCGCGAGACGCGCTACCCGATCTCGGCTGAGTATTCGTGGGGCCAGATCGCGGTCACCGACCGGCTCGGGGTTGCCAACCAGTTCTTGAGCTTCGGCGGCGCCCTGCGAGCCCAGATGGCGTCCGACGCCACGGTCCTGGCGGATTTCAGCTCGAACGTGCCCATCCTGCGTGGCAGCGGACACAGCCAGGGCGTGGATCCGCTGGCGGCGGAAGCGGGCGCCTTCTTCGCCCGCATCAAGGTGCCCATCGATTTCGTGCCCGGCGCCGAGGCGTTGGTGGCGAAGGCAGCGCCGCGGACCCTCTATTGCGCCTTCATCCAGCACGTCAGGGAGAAGCTGGGCGCGGCTCGGACGCTGCGCGATTCGAATCGCTGGCTGGCGGACTGGAGCTCGCGCGAGTCGCTGCGCATGGAGACTGCGGCGCCGGAGCACTGGAATGCCGGCGCTGAGCTGCGCCGCCAGCTCGGTGCCATCGAGGCCGTCGCGCGGGACTAGCAGCTGGTGGAGCGCGGCACCGGCCAATCAGCCAGCGTGCCGCGGGGCTGTCCACCGCCAGATAGAGCGACGGCGCCCTGGCGGGCGCCGTCGTCGCTTGTCTGCGAGAGGGTTCCGGGCACTCACCCCGGAGCCATGGCTCAGGTTGGCGTCGCCTTGGGCGCCGCTGTCGCCGTGGGCGTCGCGGTGGGCGTCGCGGTGGGCGTCGCAGTTGGCGCCGCTGTCGCCGTGGGCGTGGGCGTGGGCGTGGCGGCGGCCGATGCGCTAACGGACGGGCTGGGCGAGGCAGGATTGAGGACTGCGTCGATGGCGGCGGCAATGTTCGCGTAGGTCGGGTTCGATACGAGCGTGCCGTTGATGTGCACCGTCGGCGTCTTATCAGCATCGGCAGGAGCCGCGCTCACCTCTGCTTCGACCTCGGCTAGGTGGGTGCCGTTCCTGACGCACGGCTCGAATGTGGTCATGTTCAGGCCTGCCGCCTTGCCCAACGCCACCAACCGGTCAAGCGTGAAGGCACCGTCCGACTCGCTGGCCGACTGGTTGGTGAAGAGCCAGTCGTGGAACGACCAGAAGTCGCCCTGGTCGCTGGCGCACCGAGCGGCGTTCGCGGCATCGCGGGATTCGGTGACCCCCTGAGAGTCGATAGTGAGGAGGTCGTGATACACGAGCTTGGCTTTGCCGGTCTTGATGTAATTGTCCACGAGCTGCGGCTCGGTCTCCATCGTGAACGCGAAGCAGCCGGTGCAGCGGAAGTCTTCCCACGCGTCGATGGTGACCTTGGCGTCGGCGTTGCCGAGGGTCCGTCCGCTGGCGGGAATGTTGGCTGGCGTCACGACGTGGGGTGGAATCGGAGTTCCGAGCGGCGCCGCAGACTTGTTGGTCAGCAGCACGGCGCCCACGATGACCACCGCGCCAATCGCGATTGCGATGCCGGTCCAGAGCATGATCTGCCCAAAACCGCTGCCGGAGCTTCCGGAGGTCCCCGCCCTGGCCAGCGCCCGATTGGCATCGCGACTGGCCCGGCGTTCCTGGCGGGCGGACCGCCGGCTCGTGGGCGGTGCGTTCTTCCTCCCGGGCTTTGCGCGACCGCTCGGACGGCTCTGACTCATCGAATTGTTTCCTCTTGCATGTCGGGAATTGCTATATGGCCGGCCCGTCAGGCCAATTCGTCAGCCGGAACCGCGTCGGGTTTCGGCGTCCGAAGGTAGACCCACAGGGCGATGACGAAACGCAGGATGAGCGAAATCCCGTAGGACTCGCACCATATGCAGACGGCGCCGATCAGGAAGATCTGGGCGAATTGGAACCAGCCTTCGAACAAGACGCCCACCAGCGATAGACCGTAGTGGGCTAGCAGGATCTTGTAGTTGTTCGTGCGCCACCAGTAGATCGCCAGGCAGAAGAGGGTGATCGAAAGGATCACGCCGTAGACGGCCACGGGGATGTTGAAGAACGGCCTGGAGTACTGGCTGTTCTGGACGGCCCGGCAGCCACTGAGGAAGCCGACCTTGGGGCAGGCAACGATTCCACCCGGCGTGAGCTCTTCGTAGGACAGATACGAGGCTATCCCCAGACCGATCAGGTCGAGCGTGGCGAGGACCAGACCGGGGTGAATATGCCGGATCCGGCGCCACAAACCAGCGAGTCCGGTGGGCCGGTCGGCCAATGATGTGTCCGTCATGCTCCTGTCCAGGCTGCGGTTGGGCGGCAAACTAGGGTCCGAACGTCCGCATATGGTACCCGACCGGCGCTCCGGCCCATTTCGTTCGGGCCGCATCGGCATCCGCGGCACGTCACCTGGCGAGGAACTCCTCGAGCTCCGCAGCCGTGGGCATGCCCTCGCGGGCGCCCACGTGCGTGGTGGCGAGTGCGCCCGCGGCCACTGCCCGCTGGACTGCCTGAGCGAATGGCCGGCCCTCGGCGATCGCCGCCGCAAGGGCTCCGTTGAAGGCGTCGCCGGCGCCGGTGGAGTCGAGCGTAGAAACGCGCTCCGCGGGCAACTCCCAGATTTTCAGGCCATCGGCCTCGCGGCCGGCCGCGGCGACGTTGGCGGGCTCGCCGGCTTCCGGGAAGGCCTTGCTTGGACCCGATTCGCGCCGCTCGATCACCAGAACGCCGGATGAACCAAGGGTCACGATGACCGCCTTGCGGACCCCAGGGCCCTCCGGGCCGGGCTCGAGAAGGAGACGGGCCCGAGACGGGATCTCCTGGCTGGCGTCGGTCCGGCGACCGGTCCGGAGGGCCTCCGTGTGGAGGAGCATCCCCAGCTCGTTCCGGTTTGGCGTGATGATGTCGGCCAGAGCGAAGATCGAGCGGTCGATCCCAGTCGCCGGTGCGGGGTTCAGGACTGTTGTTGCGCCGGCGGCCCGGGCGCAGGTAAGCGCCTCGCGGACCACGTGCAGCGGCACCTCGTTGCACAGGAGCACGACGTCGCCGGTCAGCGGTCCAAGCCGGGCCAGGCAGTCGCGGGCATAGCCAGCCTCGATCGCTCCGTTGGCACCGGGAATGACCGCGATCTGGTTCTCGCCGTTGGCATCGACCAGGATCAGCGCCACACCCGTGGCCTGCCCGGGCAGCGAAGCGACCATCGATACGTCGACGCGTTCTGTGATCAAGGCCCGCCTGGCCTCGTTCTCGAATGTGTCGTCGCCGACCGCGCCGATGAAGAGCGTCGGGCGTCGAAGGCGTGCGGCGGCCACGGCCTGATTGCCGCCCTTGCCGCCGTGGTGGCGGTCGTAGCTGCCGCCCGTGACCGTCTCGCCCGGATGGGGCAGGTGGGGTACGCGCGCGACCAGGTCGATATTGACCGAGCCGACCACGATGACGCGGCCGCTCATACGATCTGCCTCCACTCTGCCGGCGCCGGCCAGGGCCACGTGCTGACCCGGCGCGCTGCCGCGCTTGATTGTGCGCCAGACCGGCTAGCTCGGTATGGCATTCTCGCGCCGAGCGGCCCGGGTCCTCCTCCCGGCGCCATATTCCGAACGATCCGAGGCGCTCGTGCATCAGTCCGTGTGGAGCGACCGAAAGCCGCAGCCACGAGTCGACTGCCGCCGGAGAACGAAGCGACAATGCTGGATGTGACGATCGAGGCGAAGGCGAGAACTGACGGGGATGTGCGTTCGCTGCTGCTGGCCCGCCTGCCCGAGGCCCGCAAGCTCGCCAACTGGATCCTCCACGATCCGATCGCCGCCGAGGACGCCGTCCAGGAGGCGGCACTCCTGGCCTGGGACCGACGACGCAGCCTCCGCGACGCAGCGTCCGCGGACGCGTGGTTCAACCGGATCCTGGTCAACGTCTGCCGCGGCGAGCTTCGGCGTCGGGCTCGGAGGCCGCTGATCGTCGAGATAGAACCGGCTGAGGACGGAACTCACGGCGCCCTGGCGATCCGCGACGAGCTGACACGCGCCATCCGCCGCCTGGTGCCCGACGAGCAGCTGCTCCTGGCTCTGCGGTACGGGCGCGACCTGACCGTCCCCGCGATCGCCGCCGCGACCGGAATGCCCGAAGGAACCGTCAAGTCCCGGCTCCACTCCGGGTTGGAGCATCTGCGCGCCGCGCTCGAGGCCGAACGCCGAGCCGAGCGCCGCGTCGAGGAGTCGATCCGATGAGCCAGACCAGCGCAGCCGATCTCGAGTTCGCGCTTCGTGACCACTACCGATCGATGGAGGTCGGTTCCTCGCGCGATCTCACCGAGCGAGTGGCCGTGTCTCTGAACCGCGCGCCGATCGGGCGCTGGCCCGCCTTCCGGCTGCCCCGGCGCCTGGCCGCAGGGGCAGCGCTGGCCGCGGCGGGTCTCGTGGTCGTGGCAGCGGTCTTTGGTCCGCTTCGGTACGGCCAAACCGTCCCCTTCGTCCCCACCGAAACCGCGACGCCTACCGCCGGCTCCACGCCTACCCCAGCCGTCGCGCCTACGCCGACCGCCAGCCCGCAACCGAGCATCACCCCCGGCATGGCCACGCCCAATCCCTTGGGGCTCGCCTCGAACCGAGCCTCGGCCCTCGGCCGGATGCGATCCGGCGGAGCCTGGGCGGCCCAGGGGGACGCGTTGTGCACGATGCCCGATACATCGACCCAGAGGACCTGCGTTTGGCCGTGGCCCGCCTCGGACCTGGCGCTGCCGGCCGCGTATGTCCAGGACTCGAATCACGCCTGGTCCGTCACCCTTGCGCCGGGCACGGTTAGTTCACTGTTCGGACCGCCGCTGGACCACCAGAGCCTTGTCGTCAACCGGACCGCGGATGGGGGCTTCACATGGCAGAAGGCCGACGTTCCCGGGGACTACCCGGGCAGCACAGTGGCCCTGTCCTTTGTAGACCCCGACCATGGGTTCATCGTGACCTCGCCCTATATGGCACCCCTACTTGCCTCATCGACGATCCTCGCGACCTCCGACGGAGGCGCAACGTGGAATGTCGTGGCGGCGAATATCCCGGACAACCCCTTCCTCGGCGACGCCCTGGCGGTCAGCGACGCCACGACCCTGTGGGTCGCCGACGGGACCTCCTACTCGAGTCCGCTGCTGGCGGTGAGCCGCGACGGAGGCAAGAACTGGACCGATGTTCGGCTGCCCGGCCTGGGCACGCAATATTCGGAGCAGGCGGCTTCGCGATCGGTCACCTTCGTCGACCCTTCGACCGGCTTCGTCACGGTGTCGACCAGCAGCAATGCCGAGGTCTTTGGCACGACCGACGGCGGCCTGACCTGGACGCGCAAGAACATGCCCTCCCGGTTCGGCGTGCTCGCCGGCGCTGACTTCACGTACGGTCTTGATGTGGCCGACTTCGTCGACGCCGATCACTGGGTTGCGGCTGTCGGCACCGCTTTCCAATCCACGGCCGACGCGGGTAAGACCTGGCAGCTCGCCGCGAACGCCGGGCTGCCCCGGGGCGCCTTCGTGGCGCTGGCGTTCCAGGATGCGACGCATGGCTTCGGCCTCTTCGAGCCGTACGTGGCTCCTCTCGGAACCGACCGCTACCTCCTGTACCAAACCGAAAACGGCGGCGACTCCTGGGAGGCCGTCGACGGGGCCCAGCCCTGAGGCGGCACGGCTTGACATATCCGCCTCTCGGACGCACTCGTGTGCGCGAAGATTGAACGGTTGACAGTGGCTCGGTCGTAGATCGAGTGCCGCAACCGTGAGGGAGACCGGATGATCGAGCTGGCCCGAGTGCAGCCGCGCGACGACGACCGCGTTGTCGAGCTGTTGCTGGCGGGCGTCCCGGAGGCGCACCGACTGGCGTCGTCGGTCCTGCGTGACCCGATCGGGGCGGAAGACGCAGTCCAGGAGGCGCTCCTGCGCGCCTGGAGCCGGCGCCGGAGCATCCGCTTCGAGCTCGGCGAGCCTCATCGCTGGTTCATGCGGATCGTGCTCAACGTCTGCCGCGACGAGCTTCGTCGAAGGCGCCGCCAGCCGGTCGCGCCGATGGCGCAGCTCGTGGAGGCAGAACCGACGAACGCGCCCGGCGGGACGGCCGATGACGGGGGGCTCGGTCGGGCGATCGGGCGGCTGACGGAGGACGAGCAGATCATGCTCGGCTTGCGGTTCGGGCGCGACCTGACGATCCCCCAGATCGCCGCCCAGCTGAGCGTGGCTGAAGGCACGGTCAAATCCCGTCTCCACTACGCGCTGGAACATGTCCGGGCCGCGCTCGATGCCGAGCGGCGGGCCGAGGAGCAGAAGCGATGAGCGACCCCGATCTCGAAACGAGAATTCGGTCTTACTACGACCGGTTCGCGCCGGATGACTCCGGGCCGCTCGTGGCCGCGGCGCAGGTGCGTTTGGAAGAAGCTCGGCGGCCGCGCCCTACCCGGATTATCTGGGGAAGCCTGAGATTGGCTGCTACCCTCGCCGCGGCCGCGGTTCTCCTTGCGGTCCTGGTTCTGCCACGATCCGGTCCGGCGGCCGTGCCGGGATCCGGCACGGGCTCGGCGCCGGCCGGTTCGCCCGGCCCCACGTTCGACGCGCAGACAGCCATGAGCGCCGCCATCGACAAAGCGGGGCTGATGCGCTCGGGCGGCATCTGGGCCGTCCAGGGTCAGTACCTCCTGACTTCGACCGACAACGGCAAGACGTGGCGGGCGGGTTCGGTTCCCGACCAGACGGGCACGATCTGGGTCCTCGATCCGGACCATGCGTGGGTGATCGACAGCAGCCAGAGCAGCGCCGCGGGCTCCGGGCAGCTCGTCGTCTACCGGACGTCGGACGGCGGCGCCACCTGGCGGCAGACGCCCGTTTCGCGCGACTTCCCTTGTGACACGGTGACGCCGTCGTTCGTGGATGCCAGCAACGGATTCGTCATGTGCTCGGTGCGCTCGAGTTCGCCGGACGGGCCGGTCACGGCCGCCACGACGACCACAGGTTCGGGTACGGTCCTGCGCACCGCGGATGGGGGAGCGAGTTGGACGGTGGCGGGCGGGGCGGTCGGCCTCGGCTCGGGGTTCGCCGCCAGCGACGCAACCACGCTGTGGTCGGCGCCCGATCCGTACTCGTCGCAGCTCAGCGGCGCCGCCCTCAACGTCAGTCGTGACGCCGGAACGACATGGTCCCGGGTCGACCTGCCAGAGCTTCCGCCTCCCTTTCAGCCGAACACAGCCGTCGAGATAGCTGCCGGACCCGTCTTCTGGGATGCGTCCAACGGAGCAATGGCGGTCGGCGCCTACTTCAACGGCTCGGGGACTCCGCCGGCCGTCTGGTTCTATCGAACGTCGGACGCGGGTCGATCCTGGACGCTGGTCAAGCAGCCGACCCAGAACCCGATGATGGGCATGGAGTTCCCCGAAGCGCTGGCCGGCCGAGAATGGGCGGCGATCTGGCTCGACGGCTTCGACGGCATGACCACGAGCAGCGACTTCGGCGCGAGCTGGACGCGCATCCCGTGGTCTGGACTGCCCCCCAACAGCCCGCCGTTGTGGATCGATTACGCCGACAAGGACCACGCCGCGGCGACCATCTTTGCGGAGCCTGGCCGCTACGCGCTAATGCTGTCCTCGGACGGCGGTCGAACCTGGCAGCCGGCTGATTTCGGCGATGCCCGGACGAAGGTTTCCGCGGATCCAGCCCGGGATGAGGTCACGGCCGAGAGCGCTGCCGAAGACTTCTCGGTGATGGCTGTGAAGGGTCCGTCCACGGCTTGGAGCATGCTTTCGACGTATTCACAGCAAGCGTTCGGCAGCGAGCCGGCCTTCGAGGCGGCGGAAGCCGCGATCAACAAGGCGACCAACTACCAGGCCCAGGTCGGCGGCGCGACGCAAGACACCGCCACTCTGAGCGAGTCGAAGCTCGGCGCCGCGCTCTGGACGGACTTGACGGCCTCGGCCGAAATGAGCCGGGCCTACGCGGTTGTGGTGACCTTCTCCGGCACGTCGGAGAAGCCGGAAACGCTCGTGGTCGCGCCACTCGCCGCCACGGGCGAGTGGCGCGTCTGGCTGGCGACGATGCCGTAGGCGGGCCGCCGGCGAGGGTCGCCGGTCCCGTCAGATCGTCGGCCGGTCCGACTGGAACAGCCCGATGATGTTGCCTTCGGTGTCCTTGAACCACGCCGCGTCGCCGTCGGGGGACTTCATGATTCCTCCGACCGTCTTGACGTTTGGCAGGTCGTACTCCTCGAAGCGGACTCCGCGACCCTTCAATTCCTTGACGGTCGCAGGCAGGTCGACGACCTGGAAGCCGGCGGCAGTGGCCCTATTCGTCCCGGCGAAGGAGGATGGATACACGAACAGCGCTGAGGACCTGGAGCGATACATCACGCCGGCCGCCGACACCTCTTCGGCATCGAAGCCCAGGGTCTCCTCATAGAAGTGGCGAGCCCGCGTCAGATCACTGGCCGGGATGGTTGGATAGGTCGGGAACTCGCACAGCATTCGAATACCTCCGCAAGTTAGTGCGTGTTTGGTAATCGAAACGTGCACCAACTGCGACGCGAACACCAGCGCAAGCCTGCCGGCCGCAACAGACCTCGCGGCCGGGTAGCGTCCGGGATCGCGCGGTGGGTGGGTTCTGGGCGTGGGTCGGGTTGGCAGAGGCAGAATGGGCAGACTCGGCGCAGTCGACCGGGCTCGCTCGCAGGCGCTACCGGCCTCTCTGGCGGAGAGCCCGACTGCGCCGGGGCCGCGATTCCGGCCTCGATCCCGATTCCTTCGCTCATCTTCAGCCTGGGAGATGCTAGCCCGCGTTTCGGCCGAATCCTTCGCTCAACTTCGCCGGGGGCGGTGCAAAGGGGACCTGCCCATCGGAAGCTGGCCAATCTCATACGCCGGCCGCGCAACCACGCGTATACCGTCCGTCGGCGGCGAGAGACGCGAGGTCGAACCGCCGAGGGTCGCGCGGTGATCGGTTTGCATTGCCCAGGGCGAAGATGAGCAATTCATGACTGGCCGAAACGGGCGCGGATAACTCCGGCTACAACGAGCGCCTACAGCTCCTGGCGACGGAACGTCAGCCACGTGGCGGCGAACAAAACCGGCACCAGGGCGACGTTGAATAGCAGCGGACCCAGGAAGTTGCCCGGATCCTTGCCGAGGACGAGCTGGGAGGCAGGCAGGGACGATGGCATGAACGCCCCGACAACCGGGATGGCTCCGACGAGGCCCATGACGAGGAGGGCGACCAGGCCGATGCCTGCGGCCGCGGTGGCCGAGCGCGTCACCGTGCTGCCGAGCATCGTGATCGCGGCGAAGATGACGAGCGTCCACCACATCAGGCCCATCATGGCCAGGTAGCCGCCGATCGGGAATGCCGACGGGTACAGCAGCACCGTGTAGACGTAGGCGAGGCCGCAGCCCAGTATCACCGCCACGCCCAGGTTGATCGAGATGGCCACGAGCTTCGCGGCCAGGAACGCGGCCCGCGACGCTGGCTTGGTCATGATCATGCCGGCGGTGCCGCGCTCCTTCTCCCAGGCCACGGAGCCCATGGCCAGGAGCAGCGCGCAGATTATCCCGAACTGGGTCAGGTTCTTGAGTATCTGGGCCGAGGCGCCGGCCAGCGACGGAGCGGGGACCTGGAATGTCATGCCGCCGCCCTGGCTGCCGATCGCGTCGAGCAGTTCCTTCATGTACCGATCCGTGAGTGGCCCGAGAATGCCGAACAGCACGAAGACCGCGGCGACCGCGACCATCCGACTGGTGCGGAACTGCTCGCGCATCTCCTTGATCAGCAGGACTCTGAAGCCCATCATCGTCGGGCCCTCCCGTCAAGGCCCGTGATCGGAATCTCCACCTGCGGCCCTATCGCCGGGCCGCTCTCCGCCACCAGGCGCAGGAAGACGTCCTCAAGACTTGGCCGGGCCCGCTCGTACCGGACCAGGTTCACGCCGCTCGAGACGACAAGCGGCAGGATCGCCGGGCCGGCGACCTTCGGATCGGTCACGAAGACGCGGACTGTGTCCGGCGTGGTGCGGACCTCGCCCGCCCAGACCTGCCCGCGCATGGCGCTCGCCAGCCGTTCGATCGAGCCATCTTGGCGGGGCTCGGGTTCCAGTTCGTAGATCGGCTGGGCGTAGCGGTCGAGCAGCTCGTCGATCGGACCCTCGACGACGAGGTGGCCGAAGTTGAGGATCGCGACGCGATCGCAGACCCGCTCGACGTCGTTGAGGATGTGGGTGCTGATGAACACCGTGGCAGTGCCCCGCAGCCGCGAAACGATCTCCAGGACGTCGCGCCGGCCCTCCGGATCGAGCGAGCTGACCGGTTCGTCCAGGAAGAGCACTCGTGGCTGGTTGATGAGCGCCTGCCCGATGCCGAGGCGCTGGCGCATACCCCCGGAGTAGCCGCCGATCCTCCGACCGGCGGCGTCGGTCAGGCCCACGATCTCNNACGATCTCGAGCACCTCGCCGACGCGCTGCCGCAGCGCCGCACCGTGGAGGCCGTGCAGCTGTCCGACCATGTCCAGCAGTTCGCGGCCGCGCATCCAGCCGTAGAAGCGCGGGTCCTGATCGAGGTAGCCGATGTTGCGCGCCAGCTCGCCGCTCGTGCCGCCGATGCGCACGCCGGCGACCGTGCCCGTGCCCTCGGTCGCGATGGCGAGGCCCGTCAGCAGTCGCAGCGTGGTGGTCTTGCCGGCGCCGTTGGGGCCCAGGAAGCCGAAGACGCTGCCGCTCGGAACGGTCAGGTCCAGGTGATCCAGGGCGACGACTCCGCCGCCGTAGCGCTTGGTCAGGCCGGCAGTGGAGATTGAGGCGTCGGTCGACGTGGCGAGCTTGGGCCACGTGGCGAGGATGCGGGCGATCGATTCGGTCGGGGCCGAGCTGCTGCCGCCCGCCTCGGCGCCGCGCGATTCGTCGCGGCCAACGAAGAAGTAGACCAGCGGGCCGATGATGTTGACGAAGCCGATGACCAGAGCCCAGATGATCTTGCTGTCGCCCCGAACGCGCCGATCCTCCTGGAACAGGTCGTAAAGGGCGGCCAGCATCAGGCCGATCTGCACGATCAGGAATGGCATCACCACCAGGGCGATCGTCGTGGCGTTCACGGCCAGAGTTTGGCAGATTCGGGCGGCTCTGCGACTTGAAGGGCGACCGCCCCGGCCTCCATACTCGCGCTGAGGAACTCCCGCGGCTAGCGGCGGCGAATCGAGACTCCAGGGTATGCCATGGAGACTGACGTTCCGGCTAACGAGCCACTCGAACCGTCAGAGCGGACACAACGGCTGGCTCGCCTGTACCTAGTGCTGTCGCGGATCAACCGCGCCATCGAACACACCCGTGACGACGAGACGCTCCTGGGAATCGTCTGCCAGACGATCGTCGAGGTCGGCCCGTTCCTCATGACCTGGGTGGGGCTGGTCGACAGCGAGACCCGCGAAGTGCGACCCGTGGCGTCGTTCGGTCGCGATGACGGCTATCTCGATTTCGTCCAGGTCCGCCTTGATGGTGTTCGCTCGGAGGGGCCGACGGGGCAGGCGGTCCGGCAGGATTGCACAGTCGTCTGCGACGACATCGCCACGGACCCGCGAATGGCCACCTGGCGCGATGAAGCTCTTCGGCGCGGCTATCGATCCTCGATCGGGTTGCCGCTGCGCAAGGGCGGAGCGATGTTCGGCGTCCTCACCGTCTACGCCGATCAGCCCAACAGGTTCAATGCCGGCGAGATCGAGCTTCTCGAAGAGCTCGCGGGCGACGTGGCGTTCGGGCTTGCGACCCTGGAGGAGGCCGCGGAACGACGGCGCGCCGAGGCTGCTCTGACTCGGTCGGAGCAGCGTTTCCGAGCCATGGCGGAGACGCTTCTCGACCCTTTCGTCATCCTGCGAGCCGTCCGCGACGGGACCGGTCGGATCGTCGATTTCGTCTACGAGTTCGCCAACAGGGCGGCTTGCCTCTACAACCATCTGCCGTATGAAGAGCTGATCGGCAAGAGTCTGCTGGCGTTGCTGCCCGGTCACGAGGCCGCGGGCTTGATCGAGGCGTACGCGCGAACGGTCGAAACAGGTGAGCCGCTCGTTCTCGACGACCTCGCATACGCGGACGCGTGGGGAAGCCAGAAGGCCGATCGCGTCTTCGACGTCCGCGCAAGCAAGCTCGGTGACGCGATCGCATACACCTGGCGCGACGTGACCGAACGGCGCCAGGCCGAACGCCTCCGCAGCGAGGAACTCGAGCGGCGAGTTCGCGAGCGCACCGCCGCGCTCGAAGTGGCGCAGCAACGCGCGTTCGAGCTGGCTGGCTTGAGCGCCGCCATGCTCGACATAGGAAGCCGGGAAGAGGTGGGCCGAAGGCTGCTCGACGCAGCCGCCCGCGCCAGCGGCGCCCTCGACGGCCTGGTGGCGCTGGTGGACCCACAGACTCAGGAGCTCGAGATCATCGGCTCGCTGGGTTTCGAGGGTATCGACCTGAAGCGCGTTGCGGCGACCCAGGCGTCCGTTCGGACGCCCATCCGCGACGTCTTCGAGTCCGGCCAGCCGATCGTTTTGGAGAACGCGGTGGCATATCGGAAGCGTTATGGGCCGCTCACGTCGATGATCTCGCACATGCGCGACCGGGCACGCGTCGCTTTCCCGCTGCGTGCCAGAAACGCAATCATCGGCGGCGTCGCCCTGGGCTTCGCGCCGCGCCCGTTCGGTAGAGACGAGCTGGACTTCTTCGCCTCGATCGCCAACGCGGCCGCTCTCGCCCTGGATCGCCTGCGCCTCTCGACCGCGGAGAGCCATGCCAGAGGGATGCTCGACACGGTCGTGGCCCAGATGCCCGTCGGCGTCACCGTCACAGGCAGAGACGGTCGAATTCAGTACCGCAACTCGGCCTTCGACCGGATCCTCGAGGGTGCGGAGATAAGGGGTGGCAGCGAGAGCAACTGGCTGGGTCTCCAGGGTGATGGCAGTCGCTACCGCTCCGACGAGCTGCCGGCAGCCCGCAGCCTTGCGAGCGGCGAGGTCGTCGTCAACGAGGAAATGAAGCTGGTTCGGGCCGACGGCAAATCCGCGGTCATCATGCAAACCAGCGCTCCGGTACACGACCCTTCGGGCGACATCATCGGGGCGGTGGTGGTTACGACGGACGTCACCGATCGCAAGGAAGCCGAACAGCTGCGCGACGCATTCCTGGGCGTCCTCTCCCACGAGCTTCGTACGCCGGTAACCACCATTTCGGGCTGCGCCCAGTTCCTGGTAGCGCGAGGTCCAGGGCTACGTGATTCCGTGCGCGCCGAGCTGGCCCGCGACATAGCGGCCGAATCGGATCGGCTTGCGCGCATGATCGACGACCTGCTGGTCCTTGCTCGCGCCGAGCGCGGCGTGGACCTCACGGCTCGCAACGCGACCCTGGTCCAGCACCGGCTGCGCGCAGTGGTGAAGGTTCTGGCCGGCGAGTGGCCCAACCGGACGTTTGCGTGCCGGATCCCCAGCAATGTGCCGCCGGTCACAGGCGACGACGGCTATCTGGATCAGGTCCTCTGGAATCTGCTCAGCAACGCGGCCAAGTACGGGCGTCGCGAAGTGACGGCCCAGGTCCACGTCCACGCCGACGCGGTCGAGGTGACGATTCTCGACGACGGCCCGGGTATCCCGCCTGCCGAACACGACCGCATCTTCGAACTGTTCACTCGGGTCCAGGCCACCAGCAAGCTGCCCGGCACTGGCATTGGACTCTTCGTCGTCCGCCGACTGGTCGAGGCGATGGGCGGTCGCATCGCCCTCGCCAACAGACCGGAGGGCGGGGCGGCGTTCACCGTCACGCTGCCGCGCTATCCCGAGCAGCCGGTTGAGGCGGGCGCCTCGGGAGCTACCACGCCCTGAACCCGAGCGCCCTCGACATAGCCCCTCGCGTTACCCGCCGGAAGGTCTGGAGATCGTGGCGGGATCGGGCAGCGGCAGCTCCGGCCGGACGCGGGCGACCCAATCTCGAAGCGCCCGAACGCTGGTTTCGAATGCGATTTCTGGCCAGGGGATTGCCTCGGGAGCGAACGGCCGCGTCTCCAGAGATTCGCGGGTGATCGCGGGCGTTCCGCCGACTATCCGGGCCTCGAAGGCGACGACCACCACGGCCGCCGGTAAGCGCGAGTACAGGCCCACGATCGCGCCCGGCTCGACGCGCAGGCCGGTCTCCTCGATCGTCTCCCGAATGGCCGCATCGCGGACCGTTTCGTCAATCTCGAGGAACCCGCCAGGCTGTGCCCACTCGCCGATGCCGGGGGCGATCCCGCGTCTTATGAGCATCACCTCGCCGCGATCGGTGATCGGGAGAGTCGTCACGACGAGACGTGGATTGACGTAGGACACGAAGCCGCACTCGGGACAGGCCAGGCGCGGCCGTTCCTCGCCCTCGACCGGGCCGAAGGCCAGCTCGCCGCCGCAGCGCGAGCAGAATCTGACCAATGGCTCCAGCCAATCTGGGATTCCGCCGGGACCGATTCGGGCCGCACTCATCGCGGGCGCCCGAAGGGCCGGCGGTAGCCGAAGTCGGATCGACGGAAGTTAGCGCTCACCGAGGAGGTCGGCGTTCGATTCGTCGGCTTCGATCGAGCGCGTCTGGGCGTCGCGGTAGGCCTGCAGTCTCGCCCGCAGCGGCGGGTCCGAGAGAGCCAGGATCTCGGCCGCGAGCAGGGCCGCATTCTCCGCTCCACCGACGGCAACGGTGGCGACGGGGATCCCCTTCGGCATCTGGACGATCGACAGCAGCGAGTCCAGGCCGCCGGCCACTTGCGTGGGAATGGGCACACCGATGACCGGCTGGATCGTCTTGGCGGCCACGACGCCCGGCAGGTGGGCCGCTCCGCCCGCGCCGGCGATGAAGACGCGGATGCCGCGCCCCTCGGCGCCGGCGACGAAACGGAGGAGCAGGTCGGGCGCCCGGTGAGCCGAGATGGCGTGCAGCTCGCACGGAATCTCGAGCCTGCCCAGGAGTTCCACCGCTTTGTCCATCACCGGGAAATCCGAACGGCTGCCGCAGACGATACCGACCCGCGCAGTTGCCTCTGGTTCGGCCATGTTCGTCTTCTCCATCCTGCGGATAGGCGGATTATCGCCCCGAAGGGCGGCTGTCGATGCCGTCGCTCGGCGACCGGTTAGCGGCCGCCCAGCCGGATCATGATGATCGACACTTCGTAGAGTCCGTACATCGTCACGGCCATGGCGATAGGGCTTACCAGGTCCGCTCCGGGCGTGATCACTGCCGAGATGATCGTGATTGCGAGCAGCGCCATGCGGCGCGAGCCGCGCAGCATCTTCGAGGTGACGATGCCCACTTTGGAGAGCAGGACGAGCACGATCGGGAATTCCATCACCAGGCCGAAGGCCAGGAAGAGCATGGTCACGAAGCCGAAGTACGACTCTGCCGACAGCATCAGCTGGATTTCCGGAGTCTGGAAGGTGAAGAGGAAGCCAGCGGCGTAGGGCAGGATGAAGTAGGCGAGGCCCACACCGATCACGAAGAAGATCAGGGCCAGCGGCACCCAGGGCCGCGCCGTGGCCCGCTCCTTCGGGGTGAGTCCCGGAGAGAGGAAACGCCACAACTGGTACAGGATCACGGGCATAGCGGTGATCGCCCCGGTGGTGACGGCTATCTGCAGGTCGATCATGAATGGCTCGGTCAGCCCAAAAGCGACCAGATGTCCCTTCGGGAGTGGCGCCACCAGGACCTTGACGATTTCTCCGGAGAAGACGAAGCCCAGGATCGTCCCCGGAAGGAGAGCGAAAATCGAGATGAAGATGCGGTTGCGCAGCTCGATCAGATGGCCGGCGAGGGTCATCTCCGGTGTTTCGACCACGGGCGGAGGAACGTCCCGCCGGCGTCGAAATGGCACGTGCAACCAGCGCCGGCGCCCGCTCCGAAGCTCCGCGCCGGCGACCGGGGCGGCGGACGGGGTGGCGACGCTCTGCAGTTGGACCTCGGGATCCATGGTCAGCCCTGAGCTAAGCCGCACCCATGGGCGCGTGTGCTGGAACGCCTTTGCGTCCCTCGCGTCTGTGCGACTGCAAGTATGCCCGCCACGGAGCAGTCGCAGGTAGCGCCCATCCGCCCGATGCGACCCCGGGTCCGATATGGGCGATGTGGCGAGGCATCACGCGTCCAGTTCGACCTCGCCGGCGCCCTCGACGGCCGCAACGATGAACACGCGCGGGGTCAGCCCGGTCCGCTTCCCGTAGTTCGCCATGACCGCATCCTGCAGTGCCTCTTCGGCGCCCGGCCTGACCAGGTTGACGGTGCACCCGCCGAAGCCGGCGCCGGTCATGCGGCTGGCAACGACGCCCGGCACTTCGTTGGCGATCTCGACCATGGCGTCGAGTTCGGCTGAGCTCACCTCATAGAGGTCGCGCAGCGAAGCGTGCGAGGCTGCGAAGAGCCGGCCGAGTGCGTCCAGGTCGCCATCGCGGAGTGCGACGACGGTGGCCATCACGCGGCCATCCTCCTTGACGACGTGCTCGCAGCGGCGGGCCACGACCTCAGGCAGGCGGTCGCGATTTCGGGCCAGCATTTCCTCGTCGACGTCGCGCAAGGCCGTGACGCCCGGCTCGCGCTCGGCGATGAGCTTCACGCCCAGTTCGCATTCGGAGCGTCGGGTGTTGTACGCGGAGGCATCGAGACGGTGCGGCGAGCCGGTGTCGCACACGACCAGCGACAGGTCCGCCGGCATCGGGGTGGTCTTGAACGTGTTGGTGCGGCAGTCGATCAAGAGGGCGTGCCCGGCCTCGCCGGCGGCGCTGGCGAACTGATCCATGATCCCGCAGTTGACGCCCACGTAGCGGTTCTCGGCTCGCTGGGCGATGGCCGCCATGACACCTGTCGCCGGCCGCGGCGTACCTGGAACGGCGAGGGCCCATGTGGAGGCCATCTCCAAAGCCGCCGATGAGCTCAGCCCGGAACCCACGGGGATCGTGGACTGCATGACGCCGCGGAAGCCGCGAATGGGGAGACCGGCCTCTCGCATTGCCCAGGCTGTCCCGGCAACGTAGTCGATCCACGACCTGGCGCCGCGCGTCTCCGGCGACAGACCCTCGAAGGCGAACGAGCGAGTCTCGTCCATGTCGAGGGCGGTCATCTGGACCTCGGGCCGGTCCCAGGGCTCGAACAGAATCAGGAACTCGCGGTCGATGGCGGCCGGCAGGACCAACCCCTCGTTGTAGTCGGTGTGCTCACCGATGAGATTGACGCGTCCGGGGGCACGGACCAGTTTTACGGGCCCGGTCGTCCCCAAGCGCTTCCGCAGTACTCCGGCACGCGAGGCGATTGACTGGTTCGCCGTTGGCCCGAAACTCATCTGCTGTGGCTCCTTGGCTGACTGCCGTCGACATCGGCGGCCAGTCTGGTCGGCTCGGCCGCGACGCTCATCGCCATTGGAGCGACGTGGCCGGAGTGCCGAAGGGGAATGCGAACTCGACCTCGAGCGAAGGCTCTCAGTGCGTGCTGGGAGTCGAAGACGGCGGCTCCACGGACGGTTCCGGCTGGGCGCCGACTGCGGGCGCGATCTCCGTTTGAACCGGAACGGGGAATGCGGGAACGAGAGGGTATTCGGGTATTGCGGGCTGCGCCTGAAGCGTTGGAGGGTACGCGGCTGGCACGGGCTGTACCGCGTACTGCTGGGTCGGGTAGCCCGGCTGGGCGGCGTAGAAGGACTGGGCTGGCGCCTGCTGGGCCATCGGGACCATAGGCTGCATCGGGACGGGCTGCTCTGCGGCCGGCTTGGCGGGCTGCAGCACGCCGGGAAGGAGCTGGTCGGATAGACCGCCGGAGGCCTTCTGGAACTCCCGAAGACTCTTGCCGATTGCCGCGCCCACCTCCGGAAGCTTCCCCGGGCCGATGACGACCAGGGCGATGACCAGGATGATCACCAGGTGTGCGGGGGAAAGGCCTGCCATTTGGTCTCCTAATCGGGGTTCTGACTGTGCAACTCAACCGCCACTGGGGGCGGGCCGAGCGATTTCGCGGCCATCATCGCGGTGCGGAGTCTTGCCGCTGCTTCTTCTGCGGTGATGTCGCGTTGCGGCTCGGACAGGAGCTCGTAGCCGACCATGAACTTGCGGACGGTCTCCCTGAGCAAGGGTGGATAGAAGTGAGCGTGGAGTTGCCAGTATGGCCGGTCCACGCCGTCGAATGGGGCCTGGTGCCAGCCCATGGAGTACGGAAAGGGCGCTTCGAACAACCCATCGTAGCCCCGCAGCAGATCTTTGAGCCTATCGGCCAACGAGTCGCGGGATCGATCGTCGAGGTCGGGCAGGCATCGGAACGGCCGGCGAGCCACGATCATCGTCTCGAATGGCCAGGCGGCCCAGAAGGGGACCAGCACAAGCCAGTCGTCGTCGCTCGCGAGTTCGCGAGGCCCGCCGATTTCCTGCTTTGCATAATCGATCAGCAGCGACCTGCCGTTGGCCTCGAAATAGCGGCGCTGGGCGGCGTCTTCTCGCAGCGCTTCGCGCGGCAGGGCATCGCCGGCCCAGATCTGGCCGTGGGGGTGCGGGTTGGAGGCTCCCATCGCCTGTCCGCGGTTCTCGAAGACCTGGACCCAGTCGAAGCGTTCGCCGAGCTCGGCGGTCTGGTCGGCCCACAGGTCGACGACCGTCCGTACCTGGTCCGGCTCCATCCGTGAAAGGCTCAAATCGTGGCGTGGCGAGAAGCAGATGACGCGGCAGGTGCCGTGTTCGCTCTCGGCTCGCAGCAAACCCTGGTTGATCGAACCGACCGGCGAATCCGGCTGCAGGGCGGCGAAGTCGTTCGTGAATACGAACGTCGACTCGTAGCGGGGGTTCTGGACGGTTCCCTGGGCCCGCGTGTTGCCCGGGCAGAGGTAGCAGGAGGGATCGTAGGCCGGGAGGTCCGCGGCGGGCGGGGCCTCCTGGCGGCCGAGCCACGGTCGGCTCGTTCGAGCGGCCGACACCAGAAGCCAATCGTCCGTCAGAGCGTTGTAGCGCCGGTGCGGCCCGGGCAGGACGATCAGGTTGGAGGGGTCGTTGGTCACGCGAGCTCTCCCGGGCTTGCATTGGCAGATGAGTCGACATCGTCTGAGTCGCGTTCGATCGTTCGTCGCTCGCCCGTGGCGGGGTCGACGAGGATGAGTCGCGGCACGATGGTGGTGAGCTGGTATAGGGCGGCCGGGTCGAGACCGGTGTCGGTGATGATCGTGTCGGCCTCTTCCAGGCGAGCCACCGAGCTGATGCCGATGACTCCCCACTTGGTGTGGTCGGCCAGAACGACGAAGCGCCGTCCGGCCGCGATCAAAGCCCGGTTCGTCTCGGCCTCGAGGATGTTGGGGGTTGTAAACCCACTCCGAGCATCCATGCCGTGTGTGCCCAGGAAGACCATGTCGACGTGGAGCGAGTGAATGACATCGACGGCGAAGGGGCCGACCAGGGCGTCCGACGGCGTGCGGACTCCGCCGCTGAGGATGATCGTCTGATCGGTGCGGCCGTCTTTGTGGAGGGCATCCGCGACCGGGATCGAGTTGGTCAACACGGTCAGGCCGGGCACGTCGACCAGCCGCCGGGCCAGGGCGAAGGTCGTGGTACCGGCGGAGATCGCGATCGCGGTTCCGGGCGCGACGAGGGCGGCGGCGGATCCGGCGATGAGCGTCTTCTCGGTTTGCATGAGCTCCGACTTGATCGAGAACCCGGGCTCGAAGAGCGAGCTACCCTCGATGGCCGCCGCCCCGCCGTGGACCTTCTCGACCAGCCCGCGCTCGCTCAGGAGTTCCAGGTCGCGCCGGATTGTCATGTCCGACACGCCAAGCGAACGCACAAGATCGGACACGCGCACGGCCCCTTCTTCCCGCACGCGCTCCAGTATCAGGGTCTGCCGTTGCCGGGCAAGGGCGGGCCGCTTCGCGCCTGCATCGAGGCTCTGGGCCTCGCTCGCCCCTTCGTTTGCGTCGAAATCCAATGCCTCTCCACAGGTTTGCGCGCGTCTCCGTCGCTCGCTTTCGGGTTCTGGAACCACCCGTGATGCCGATACCATCGAAATGATACCGATACCATGACCCTGAATGCTGCCGCAGACGACCGGGTAAGTCAACTTTTTCCACCATAATCCAACGAAGACCCGCTTGGCCCCTTGACATGGGTACCGACCCGGCCCGACAATCGTCCGAGCCCATTGGTTCCTGTGTGGACCACGTTCGGCTCAATCGACCCGTTCAGGGAGGAGATATCACCCAATGGATGATCTTCAGAAGCCGAGCCTTCTCAGCGGAGGGAAGATAAGTCGGCGCGAAGTCCTCAAGAAGGGACTCATCGGCGCCGCCGGACTGACCGTACTGCCGACCGTCATTGCCGCCTGCAGCACCGCAGCCACGCCCGTGCCCACGGCCGCCCCGACGGCTGCCACCGCGACGGCTGCCACCGCGACGGCTGCCACCCCGACGGCGGCCACCCCGACTGCGGCTCCGACCGCGGCGGGCTTGACCGGCACCGTCACCTTCGGCTCGAACTACTCCGACGCAGTGCCGAAGAAGGCTCTCGCCGACATCGTGACTGCCTTCGCCAAGGTTCAGCCGGGCATCACCGTAACGGTCAACACCGTTGACCACGGTACCTTCCAGGATCAGATCACCTCGTACCTGGGCGGCAAGCCGGACGACGTCTTCACCTGGTTCTCCGGTTTCCGCATGCGGTTCTTCGCGGCCCAGGGCCTCGCGACTGCTATCGACGACGTCTGGACCAACCTGACGCCTCACTTCAGCGACGCCTTCAAAGTCGGTTCGACTGGCGACGACGGTCACCAGTACTTCGTCCCGATCTACAACTACCCGTGGGCGGTCTTCTATCGCCCAAGCCTGTGGACCAAGAACGGCTACACCGTTCCGGCGACCATCGCCGACCTGAAGACCCTCTGCGCTCAGATGCAGAAGGACAATCTCATCCCGTTCGCCTTCGGCGACAAGGATGGCTGGCCGGCCATGGGCACCTTCGACATCCTCGACCTCCGGCTGAACGGCTATCAGTTCCACGTCGACCTCATGGCCGGCAAGAACAAGTGGACCGATCCGAAGGTTCTCGCCGTCTTCAACGCGTGGAAGGACCTCATGCCCTTCCACCAGACCGGTGCAGCGGGCCGCATCTGGCAGGATGCTGCTCAGGCCCTGGTGAAGAAGCAGGCGGGCATGTATCTGCTCGGCATGTTCGTGTCGCAGCAGTTCGCGGCGGTCGACGCGGCCACCCTGGCCGACCTCGACTTCTTCCCGTATCCGACCTTCGGAACTGCCTCCGACGCTGAAATGGCCCTCGACGCCCCGATCGACGGCTTCATGATCGCCGCCAAGAGCGCTGCCGGGTCTGCAGGTGCGGACCAGGACAACGCCAAGGCATTGATCGCGTACCTTGGCTCCGGCGACGCCGAAGTCATCTACGTGACTGCGGACACGGGCAACGTGGCGGCCTCGAAGGATGCTTCCACGGCTGCCTACACCCCGCTGCAGAAGAAGGCCGCGACCCTCATCGGCGGAGCGCAGAAGATCACTCAGTTCATGGACCGCGACACCCGACCGGACTTCGCAGGCGCCAATGGCATGCAGAACTTCCTGCTCAAGTTCATCGGCAACCCCAGCCAGGACCTCAACGCCCTGCTGACGCAGATCCAGGCGTTCTACGATGGTCTTCCGCCTCAGTGATCTCCCGTAGCAAGGGGTCAGTCAATCGCTAAACCCACACTTCCATGACCCAAGCGCGCGAAGACTCTGCCCCCGACCAGGCCGGCCTCACGGCCGGCCGGCCGGGGGCGGTCGCGTCTCGCCGTCGCCGGCGTTACTCGCTGCTGACGCGGCGGGACAAGATCATGCTCTCGCTGATGGTGGGGATCCCTCTCTTCTTGGACCTCGTGTTCATCTGGGGCCCGGCCATCGCGTCAATCATCTTCTCGTTCACCAACTGGAACGGAATCCACGGGATAAGCACCAACAACTGGGTTGGGCTCGGCAACTACGAGAAGTTGTGGAGCAGCTACGCTCCGTTCTGGGAGGGCGTGAAGCACAACATCCTCTGGTTCGCTGTCCTGATGTTCGTGGCGACGCCGATCGGCATGTTCTTCGCCATCCTGCTCGACCGCGAACTTCGTGGGGCCAGGTTCTACCAGACGGTCTTCTACACGCCCGTCGTGTTGTCGCTGGCCGTGGTCGGCCTCATCTGGGAGCTCCAGTACTCTCAGGACAACGGCCTCATCGACAGCGTTCTCAGGGGCTTCCATATTGCACCCGTCGACTGGCTCGGCGATCCCAATATCAACTTGTGGGCAGCCCTCGTGGCGGCGAGTTGGCGCCATGTCGGCTACATCATGGTTCTCTATCTTGCCGGGCTCAAGAGCGTTGACCCATCGCTCCGTGAGGCGGCTGCGATCGACGGCGCCAACGGCGCTCAGACGTATTTGCACGTGGTCTTCTGGGTCATGATGCCCATCAACACTGTGATTGTTGTGGTGACCTCGATCGAGGCGCTCCGCGCTTTCGACATCGCGTACATCATCAATCACGGCAAGAACGGCCTGGAACTGCTTTCGACCCTGATCACCAACAACAGCATTAGCGAGGCGAACCTGATCGGGTTTGGATCGGCGATTGCGGTGGTACTGCTCACGATTTCGCTTGTGCCGATCGTGATCTTCTTGACTCGAATCACGCGTGAGGAGAGAGGATGACCGCCACAACGACGATTGTTCCGAAGGCGACGGCGGCAACACGGAAACGGAGGAACTGGGGCCGGGTCGGTCTGCACGTCTTCCTTGCGACGATGGCAGTGATCTGGCTCATGCCGATCGCCTGGGCCGTCTATACCGCCTTCCGAACCTTCGGGGATACGACTCTCAACGGCTACTTCAGTTTGCCGTCGTCCCTGACCCTGCAGAACTTCTTCGATGCTTGGACCCAGGGCGAGCTGCTACGCAACTACATCCAGACGCTGGCGATCGTCGTCCCCGGTGTGGCTATCACGCTCCTGGTGGCTTCGATGGTCGCCTTCGGGGTGGTCAAGTTCAGCTGGCGCTTCAACATCGTCGTTCTGATGCTGTTCGTGGCAGGCAACCTTCTGCCCCAACAGGCCATTATCGTGCCGCTCTATCACCTCTATCTTGCGCTCCCGGTTCCCGCCCCCTTGAGCGACAACGGTGGCCTCTACGACCAGATCTTCGGCCTCCTGCTGATCCACGTCGTCTTCCAGACTGGCTTCTGCGTGTTCGTGCTCAGCAACTACATGAAGACGCTGTCGAAGGAGCTTACGGAAGCTGGTCAGGTCGATGGAGCGTCGATCTTCCGCATCTGGTGGAGCATCATCCTGCCGCTCTGCCGGCCAGCATTGGCGGCCCTCGCAACCCTCGAGTTCACATTCATCTACAACGACTTCTTCTGGGGACTCTTGTTGATCAAGTCGGGCGACCGACGACCAATCACGTCCGCACTGAACAACCTCCAGGGGCAGTTCTTTACGAACTACAACCTGCTGGCGGCCTGTTCGGTTCTGGTCGCGATACCCACGATCGTTGTCTACATCCTCCTGCAGAAGCAGTTCATTCGCGGCCTCACGTTGGGGTCCACGAAGGGCTGAGACTCGATGATCCGTGGCCTCCAATCGTGGAAGCCAAATCTGTAGGTACGACCTCATGGGATCGGCGAACCCGCCGGTCCCATGAGATTCTCAGGACCCCGAGCCGGACGTGGCTTGCCAGTCGAGGCTACACAGAGGAACGATGACCATCGAGTGGAGCGCCGAGGCGAGTGAGTTCCATCTCCGGAACGACCGAATCAGCTACGTCATGCGCGTTCTGGAGCGGGGCTGGCTCGGCCATCTCTATTTCGGATCGGCGCTGGCCGGCGCGCGGTCTTACGCGCACCTCGTTCCCGGCGAGTTCTTCGACTTCTCCAACCGCGTCGGTGCGCCCATTTCGCTCGAGTATCCGACCGGCGGCTCGGGCGACTTCCGGGTCCCGGCGCTGGCCGTGGAGCTTTCGGATGGGTCCGGCGTGCTGGATCTCCGCTATTCGGCGCACCGGATAATCCCGGGCAAGCCCGCAATTCCGGGCCTGCCCTCGACTTATGTGGAGGTGGGCGGAGAGGCCGAGACGCTCGAGGTGACGCTGGCGGATGCCGTAGCGCAGCTCGAGGTCAAGCTTCTATACACGATCTACCGGGATCGCCCGGTGGTCGTGCGCGGGGCGCGCATCGTCAACACTGGGAAGGCGCCGCTGATACTGCGCTGTGCCATGAGCGCATCGCTGGATCTTCCGGACTCGGAGTGGCAGCTCATCGCCCTGAGCGGCGACTGGGCCCGGGAACGCTACGTCGTCAGGCAGGAGATCCGACCGGGCAGGCAATCGGTGTCCAGCCTACGCGGCGCCTCGAGTTCGCAGCACAACCCGTTCATCGCCCTGGCTCGCCCGGCCACCACGGAAGCTGCGGGCGAGGCGATCGGTGTCTGCCTCGCTTATTCGGGGAACTTCCTGGCCGAGACCGAGGTCGAGTCGTTCGGTACCGCCCGAGTTCGAGCTGGCATCAATCCCGAGGGTTTCTCCTGGCTGCTCGAACCGGGGGGCGAGTTCGCCACGCCCGAGGTGGTCCTGGCCTTCTCGGCTGCCGGCCTGGATGAGCTGAGCCAAACCTACCACGACCTCTTGCGCGAACGTATGGCGCGAGGGTCGTGGCGCGACAAGCCACGACCGATCGTGATCAACAACTGGGAAGCCACGTATTTCGACTTTGACGAGCCCAAACTACTGGCCATCGCGACGGCGGCCAGGAAGATGGGCATCGAGATGTTCGTGCTGGACGACGGCTGGTTCGGCCGCCGCGACGACGACTTCAGTTCGCTGGGCGATTGGAAGGTCAATACCGCGAAGCTGCCCGGCGGAATCGAGTCGGTCGCCCGCAAGGTCGAGGCGCTCGGAATGGGCTTCGGGATCTGGATCGAGCCGGAGATGGTGAGCCGTCGAAGCGACCTGTTCGCTGAGCACCCGCAATGGGCGATCGGCATCCCGTCGCGGCCACGAACCGAGCACCGCAACCAGTACGTCCTGGACATGTCGCGACCCGAAGTAGTCGACCATCTCTTCGACGCCCTCTCGGCGATCCTCGGCAGCGCGCCGATCTCGTACGTCAAATGGGACATGAACCGCTACATCACCGAGCCGTTCAGCACCAGCCTGCCGGCCTGGCGCCAGGGCGAGTTCTTCCACCGCTATATCCTGGGCGTCTACGCGCTTTACGACCGGCTCACGAAGGCCTTCCCGGGCATCCTCTTCGAGTCGTGCGCGGGCGGTGGAGCACGCTTCGACGCCGGCATGCTGGCGTTCGCGCCCCAGGCCTGGACCAGCGACGACACCGATGCCGTCGAACGGCTCAAGATCCAGTGGGGGACCTCGATGGTCTACCCGCTGAGTTCCATGGCGGCCCATGTCTCGGCCGTGCCAAACCACCAGGTCGGTCGAATGACGCCTTTGCAGACCCGCGCAGCGGTCGCCTTCTTCGGCGCGTTCGGATATGAGCTTGACCCCACGAAGCTGTCGGTCGAGGAGATCGCCGAGATCACCCAGCAAGTGGCTTTCTACAAGAAGTGGCGCGAACTGTTCCAGCGCGGCCGTTTCCACCGGCTCGTGAGCCCGTTCGAGGGCGACCGCAACGTGGTCGCGTGGATGACCGTGGCAGACGATGCTTGCTCCGCCATCGTGGGCCACTACAACATCCTGAACCGCCCGAACTCGGGTCCGACACGGCTCAAGCTGCGCGGCCTGGATCCGTCGGCTTCCTATCGCGTCTCGACCTGGTCGGCCGTGGCCGGCGACCAAGACGAATCGACGCGCCCTATCGTGCTCGGCGGCGACGTCCTGATGGCCGCCGGCCTGGTCATCGATGGCGAGAGGCTGTCCCCCTCCCAGGGAGACTTCCGCGCTCGCGTGTACGTGCTGGAGTCCACCTAGCCAGATTGCGCTCCCTTGGAGGTGCGCCGTGACCATTCGACCCTGGGCCACACCCGAACTCACTTCCGTGGGTCGCCTGCCCATGCACAGCGTGCCCCACTCGGATCGGCTCGCGCTAGATGGTCGCTGGCGCTTCCAGCTGCTCCACACGCCGGAGGACGAGCTGGCACCGAACTGGGTCGAGGCGGACGTTCCAAGCTGCTGGACGATGAGCGGTTCCGACGACCCGCTTCAGGGCTTCTTCGATCTGCCCCACTACACCAACGTCCAGATGCCGTTTCCAGGCGATCCGCCGCATCTCCCTGAGATCAACCCAACGGGAGTCTACGAGCGCGACTTCGACGCGCCCGCCGAGTGGATCGCCGGCCGCCGGATCGTCCTTCACGTGGGGGCGGCCGAGAGCGTCCTGATCGCTTCGGTCAACGGGCACGAGGTCGGCATAGGCAAGGACTCGCACCTGGCGTCCGAATTCGACGTCACCGACGTCATCACGCCTGGCACCAACGCCATCTCCCTGCGAGTGGTCAAGTGGTCGGATGCCACCTACGTCGAGGACCAGGACCAGTGGTGGCACGGTGGCATCACCCGCTCGGTATACCTGTACGCCACGCCGCGGGTCCACCTGGCAGACATACGTGTCAACGCCGGTCTCACAGACGAGCTGCGGACCGGAACATTCGAGCTGCTGGCAGACGTCGATTTCGGCGGAATGGGAGAAGTCGGCTGGACGATAGAGGCGAAGCTGGGCGATCTGGCTCCGCTCACCGCCGTAGTGCCGTTCGCACCCAAGCTGCTCGGCGGGGCGATTCCTCGGGCAGATTCGGCGCCGCTCACCCGCCATCGCTTCGACATGATGGCGAAGTACGTGTCGGTGGGCCTGGTGGGCACCGAGCGGGCCTCATGGGACGACCTGTTGCCGGTCCTGCGCCCGCCGCTAGACGGGCGTGCCACGCTTCGGGCCGAGATGCCCGATGTGCGGCAATGGTCGGCGGAGCAGCCTCACCTGTATCGTTTGCACGTCGTCCTCCGCTCGCCTTCGGGCGAGGCGATCGAAGAGGCGGATCTGAGGGTCGGCTTCAGGCGCGTCGAGATCAGGGGCCGCCAGCTGCTCATCAACGGCAAGCCGGTTCTGTTCTACGGCGTCAACCGCCACGACTTCGACCCACGCACGGGTCGCGTCGTCTCGGCCGAATCCCTGCGAGCGGATCTAGTGGCCATGAAGCAATTCGGCTTCAACGCGGTCCGGACGGCGCACTATCCAAACGACCCGGTCTTCCTGGACCTGACAGACGAACTGGGCCTGTACGTCGTCGCCGAGGCCGACATCGAGACGCACGCCTTCATCGACTCCCTCTGCGACGACCCGCGCTACCTCAACGCCTGGGTGGACCGCGCCGCACGGCTGGTCCGGCGCGACAAGAATCACGTTTCCGTGATCGTCTGGTCGCTCGGCAACGAGTCTGGCCACGGCGTGAATCACGACGCCGAGGCGGGCTACATACGCCGTTACGACCCATCGCGTCCCATCCAGTATGAAGGCTGCATCCGCTGGGGCTGGCTGGTCGATCAGCAGGTCAGCGACCTGCTCGTCCCTATGTATCCACCGATTTCCGCGATCGTGGCCCATGCCCGGTCCGGCCGGCAGCGCCAGCCCCTCATCATGTGCGAGTACTCGCACGCGATGGGCAACAGCAACGGGACCCTGGCCGAGTACTGGGACGCGATCGAATCCACGCCCGGCCTCCAGGGCGGCTTCATGTGGGAATGGTTCGACCACGGGCTCGCGCAGCGGTTGCCGGACGGCACCACTCGCTGGGCGTATGGCGGCGATTTCGGCGATCGACCGAACGATGGCAACTTCTGTCTGGACGGTCTGCTCTGGCCCAACCGAACTCCCAAGCCGGCGCTGTGGGAGCACCGCCAGCTCGCGGCGCCCGTCCGGGCGTCGGCCAGTCCCGATGCCCTGCGCGCAGGTTCGATCGAGCTTGCCAACCGCCAATCCTTCACCGGGCTGGATTGGCTACGAGCCTCGTGGCAATTGACAGCGGATGGCGAGGTTGTCGGCGGGGGTGAGCTCCCACTGCCCGACGTGGCGCCCGGGAAGAGCGCCACCGTGCGGTTGCCGGACTGGACGGCGCCCGCGCAGGACGGCCGCGAGCTGTTCCTGACGATGCGCTTCCGGACGGCCGAGGTTGAGGCCTGGGCGCCCAAGGGTTTCGAGGTCTGCTGGGCCCAACTGCCTGTGGAGCTCGGCGCTCCCGGGCTGGAGCGACCGTCGGCTCATCACATTGGGGGAGGCAAGGCCAAGCTCAATGCCGACGGGCTGCTCGTTCACGAACTGCTGGCCTCCTCACCGCGCTTGTCCCTCTGGCGAGCGCCGACCGATAACGACCGCATCGCCGGTTTAGCCGCGAACTGGCGCGACTGGGGCGTGGATCGGCTCGATCGGACGGTGACGAAGATCCTCCAAGGGTCGGGTGTGGTCGTCGTGAAGGCCGAGGTTCGGACCGGATCAGGCATCCTCGTCCTACACGAACAACGGTTTCAGTCGCTGCCGAGTGGCGGCGCCTTCATTCGCGAGACCGTCCAGATCCCCAAGACGTTGCCGGATCTGGCTCGGGTCGGCATCGAACTGGAGATCGTTCCCGGCCTCGAGCAGGTGGAATGGTTCGGCCGCGGGCCCATCGAAACGTACCCCGACCGTCGTCGCGGCGGCGCCGTTGGGCGATGGCATTCGACCGTCTCGGAACTGTACGTTCCCTACGGCCGACCGCAGGAGAATGGCGGCCGCGCCGACGTCCGCTGGATCGAGCTTTCGGGCGCCGATGGCCGTGGACTCCGGCTCGTGTTCGATCAGCCCCGCCAGGTTTCCGCGACGCATTTCCGGGCAGACGACCTCGCGACGGCCACACACGACGTCGAGCTGACGCCGCGGCCAGAGACGGTTCTGCACCTCGATGCGGTTCACCGCGGTCTGGGCACTGCGAGCTGTGGACCGGATACCCTGGCGGAGTATCTGATCCGTCCAGGCACCTACGAGTGGTCCTGGAAGGTGGAACCGTTCGAGCCGCGCCCGCGGTCCTGACCGCTGAGTTCGGGCCGCCCTCCAGGAGGCTGTCATGCGAGAGTTGAAGGTCGGCATCAACCTGTGGAGCCAGGGTGGAACCTGGCAAGAGTTTCTCGAAGCCGCCCGGTTGGTCGACCGGCTGGGCTACGAGCACCTGTGGACCTGGGATCACCTCAAGGCCATCTTCGGCGATCCGAACCAGCCGATCCACGAAGGTTGGACGGCCATCACCGCCTTGGCCATGGCAACCGAGAAGGTCAAAGTAGGGCTGATGGTCGGTGCGAACACCTTCCGCAACCCCGCGCTCGTGGCGAAGATCGTGACCACTCTCGACCACGTGTCGGGAGGTCGGGCGATCCTCGGCATCGGCGGCGCATGGTTCGAGCTCGAGCACCGCGAATTCGGGATCGATTTCGGGCGAAGCCACGGTCAACGGCTGGACTGGCTGGACGAATCAGTCGGCGCGATCAGGTCCCTGGTTTCGGGCCAGAGCGTGACTTCGCCCGCCGGCGGGCGATACGCTTTCAACCACCTCACGATTCAGCCGCTGCCGGTCCAGAAGCGGCTCCCGATCCTGATCGGTGGGAACGGCCGGACAAAGACTCTGCGAACCCTCGCCAGGTACGGCGACATGTGGAATGCCTTCGGGCTGCCGGAGGAGGTCCGCGAATTGGACGGCGTTCTGCGGCGCCACTGCGAAGAGGTCGGGCGCGACGAGCGAGAAATCGAGCGGTCGATCAACCTCTGGGTCGCCATCCGCGACACTGAAGCCGAAGCCCGGCGGGCCTGGTCGGCGTGGATGCAGCTCAATAGAACGCCGCTGGAGCGGTCCATCGAGCCCTCGCGGCCTCTCCTCGGAACGCCGGAAACGATCGCCGAACGATTCCTCGAATACTGCGACGCAGGCTTCGCCACCGTACTCGTCGAGGTGCCAGCACCTTACGACCGCGAGACTCTTGAGCGGCTTGCGACCGAAGTGAGGCCGCTCGTCGCCAAAGCGGGCGCCTGAGCGGCAGGCCGGCACGTCGGGCGCTCACTCCGGCGCGCGAGCCGCGCCGTCCGGCTTAGTGCGGCCCGACGAGCGTCGTCGCGACAATCGCCGCAACCACGACGAAAGCGACCAGCGTCAGGAACACCGGCCACGCTGCGAGTTCGAGCAGTCGCTGCGACCGAGATCTAGGCTGCGATGCCACGGCGGTCTCTCGGCGGAGACGGACATCCCGCGTCGCCAGGATGGACCACCGCGCCGCAAGCCCGAAAGGCACGAACGCAACGGCGACCACGGGCAACGAGAACCACCCGATCCAGTGGGCGACATATGCGCCTGCCATCAGGATCATGAGTCCCAGAAGGGCCGTCGCCAGCTGTCCGAAGGTCGACCGTCGGCGGCCGTGGCGACGTTCAAAGAACAGAATCTGGACGGCGAGCATGGCAGACACGACCGCCGCGAGCAGGATCAGCCATCTCATGTCGTCGCCAAGTGTACGGCCGGCCCCGATGGGAGACGCGCGAGCTGGCTCCGGCCGGGGTGACTCCACCGTCGTACGGGAGTATTGTTGACGCCGCACAGCAACGCCCGAAGAGACTCGAACGACCCGCCGCCCTCATGGAGCGCGGCCGCAAGGAGCAGAAACAATGCCGTGGGGCCTCACTCCCGCCCACCTCATCATCGTTCTCGTGATCGTGCTGATCGTCGTCGGACCTGGCAAGCTGCCCGACACCGGCGCGGCGATCGGTAAGGCCCTCCGCGGCTTCAAAGACGCGATGGATACCGGAGAGAACCCAGCCGCGGCCCAGCAGGCCACGCCGACGGCCCAGCAGGCCGTTCCGCCCGTCCAGCCCGCTCAGCCCGTGCAGCCCGGGATGCCGTTCCAGGGGCAGCCGCAATACCAGCAGCCGTACCCACCCCAGTACCCGCCGCAGCAGCCGTACCCACCCCAGTACCCGCCGCAGCAGTACCCGATCCAGCCCCAGTACCCGTCGCCGCAATACCCGGTTCAGCCCCAGTTCACGCCGCAGCCTTACCCGCCGCAGCCGACGGCTCCGGTCGAGCCGGTTCAGCAGCCGGTGGCTCCTGCCGAGGCTCCTAAGGCGGAGCCCCCCGCCAAGAGTTGAGCTGACCCGGCTGGTCCAGCCGGTCACGGGCGGTCTCCCGCCGCCAGGTCAAGGCGTCAGCCAGCCCGGCCTGCCAAGCCGTCGCGACGTCGAGTCTGCAGTCTCAATGTGCGCAGCCCATATGGGCCGGCTCCGGCTCGTCGCGGCCGGCCGCCTTTCGCGCTACGCGGCCCAGCTAGGGCTCGTAGAGTTCGGCCGCGTCGAAGACCGTGTCGGAGTCGGCGCCGCCCGCGATCAGGACTTGACCGTTGGCGAGGAGAGTTGCCGTCTGGTGGCCTCGGGCGCTGTTGAGCGAACCTGTAGACGAGAACGTGCCGCTCGACGGATCGAATAACTCGGCGGACGCAACCCCAGCCCCGCCCGCATCGGCCCCTCCGACCAGAAGAACGAGGCCGTCCTGGAGCATGGTGGCGGTGTGGTCCGCGCGCTGACCGGTCATCGGCCCGGTGACGGCGAAGCCGCCGGAGGCGGGATCGAAGAGCTCCGCGGTCTGGAGCAGGTTGTCATCCGTGTCCGAGCCACCGGCCACGAGCACCCGCCCGTCGGCGAGCAACGTTGCTGTGTGGCCCGAGCGGGTCGTCGTCATCGACCCGGTCGCCGCGAAAGAGCCTGCCGCCGGATCGTAGATCTCGGCCGAGGCCAGAGTATCGGGCCCATCCTCACCGCCTGTCAGCAGCACCCGTCCGTCCTTGAGCAGGGTGGCAGTCTGACCCCATCGACCGGCCGTCAGCTTACCGGTGGGAGAGAAGGAGTTCGTGGCCGGGTCGAACAGATCCGCGGAGTCGATGCCGTCGCCGTTGTCGCCGGAGCCGCCCGCTAGCAGCACCCGCCCGTCGCTCAGCAGCGTGGCGGTGTGGCCGTCCCTCGCGACGGACATCTTGCCGCCTGTGGCGAAGGTTCCGGATGAGGGGTTGAAGATTTCCGACGAGTTGAGCGGCGCGAGACCATCGTTCTCGCCGCCGGCGATGAGCACCCTGCCGTCTTTGAGCAGCGTTGCTGTATGACCCCAGCGGGCGACCTTCATCGAACCGGTCGCGGCGAACTTTCCGGTCTTCGGGTCGTAGATTTCAGCTGAAGCCAGAGTCGTGCCGTTAGCGTCCTGGCCGCCCACCAGCAGAACCCGGCCGTCAGCGAGCAACGTGTCCGTGTCCGACCGGCGGGCAGAGACCATGGTTCCGGCGGCGACGAACTTGCCGACGGGGAGCGCGGTCGCGGTCGAGGCCGCGGTCGCAGCAGGACTCGGCTGCGCGGCTGAAGTCTGGGCCGAGCTAGGCGCGCCCGACGGACCGGCCGTTGGGATGCCGAGGTTGGGAGTGGCGGTGGCATTGCCGCAGCCGGCAACGACGATCAGCACAACGGCGCAGCTCGCCAGCCGCGAGAAGACGCGCACGACGATCCCAATCCTTTCGACTCAATGACTCGGCGGCCCGACCCTCGGGAGCAGCATGCCCAAGTCTAGCCCGCCTGGGGATGGAGCGGTCGGTGTCCTATCGGTGCAGCGAAGCCCGGCACACGGATATCGACTACGATCCCGCGGTGAGCCAGCATGCCGCGGAGGGCGGCGCCCGACGAGTTGCGCTTCTGGTCGATTGCGACACTGGCATCGATGACAGCCTGGCGCTGCTGTACGCGGTCGCGTCCCCCGAATGCGACCTGCTGGCGGTAACCTGCACCGCCGGCAACGTCGCCGCGCGACAGGTTGCCGAGAATACGCTGGCCGTGCTGGAGCTGGCCGGTCGTGGCGACATAGAGGTGGCGATCGGTCGTGAGACGCCGCTCGCCAGAGCCCTGGTGACGACGCCGGAAACCCACGGGCCGCGAGGCATCGGCTACGCCGACCTGCCACGGGCCTCGGCCCCGCTCTCACCACGGTTCGGCCCGGACCTGATCGTCGAAGAGGCGCGCCGTCGCCCCGGAGAGCTGACCCTCGTGACGCTGGCGCCGCTGACGAACGTTGCTCTCGCGGTTCTCCGGGAGCCGGAGCTGCCGTGGCTGTTGCGGCGCGTGGTCATCATGGGCGGGGCCTATCGTTCTGCGGGCAACACCGCGCCCACCACCGAATGGAACGTCAACGTCGACCCCGAAGCCGCCCGAATCGTCTTCCAGGCGTTCGCGGTCGAAGGGCCGAACGGACCCCCGGCTCGACCGCTTGCTCTCGGACTCGACGTTACCGAGCGAGCCAAGCTTCTGCCGGGGCACATGGCCAGGCTGGCGGCTCTGGCCGGCTGCGAGCCCGACGGCGCAGTTACGCCAGTCGTCCGGGCGGGCCGCTCGACGGGCCGCTCGACGGGCCGCCCCGATGGTGCTTCGCCGCGCGGCTCCACATTCAACCCGATCGTTCGCTATCTCGCCGACGCGCTGCGCTTCTATATGGAGTTCCACAGTCGCTACGACCGCTTCTACGGCGCCTTCATCCACGATCCGCTGGCCCTGGCCGCCGCCATCGATCCGACCCTGGTTCGGACGGAGGCCGTGACCGTGGACGTGGAACTGGGCGGCCGCCTCACGACCGGCGAGACGGTCACGGACTGGCGGCGGGTGTGGGGACGGCCGCCCAACGTCGATGTGGCCGTGGAGGCGGACGTCGACCGCTTCTTCGAGCGCTTCATCGAGCGCGTTGGCGCGCTCGCCGCGGGACCCGGCTCACACGGCGGTCAGCGCCCCGCGGCCCAGGGGTCGTAGTCCGACTCCAGCGGTTCCTGCGGGGGGCGTTCCGCGACTGGCACATGCTCCAGGTTGACGCGGATCCGGTACCAGAGCGTGAAGCGGCCGCGCATCGAATCGACCAGCAGATCGGCCGGCTCCAGTCGCGCCACCACTCCGGCGTGGCGCGACTTCCAGCGTTCGAAGCCGGCGAGCGCCTCTTCCTTGGTGGCCGCCCGGGCGATCTCGATCAAAGGCTTGCTGGAAGCCCTGCGGCCGGTGGGCGATGATCGGCCGCTGGGCGGAGGGACGGACGCGGTCGAGGGGTCGTCCGCCGCGCGGGCCCGTGAAGGCATGACCCGCGGCGGCTCGCCGGGCGCTTTGGCGTAGTGGGGCGGCCACGGAGCGTCGCCCTGACCCGCTTTCGCCTGCCGCGCCGACAGCTCCAGCAGCGCCTCGAGCGACCCCGCCGCATCGTCCATCCCGGAGGCCGGATCGCCGATCCGGGCGAACCGAGCCGGCACCGTCGCGATGGTGAAATCGCCCATCTCGCAGGTGGGCAGCTCGTCCCAGGTCAGCGGCGCCGAGACCCTGGCGTCGGGCACCGGCCGCACCGAGTAGGCGGACGCGACCGTTCGATCCTTGGCGTTCTGGTTGTAGTCGAGGAAGACGCCGTGGCGTTCCTCCTTCCACCATTTGCTCGTCGCGATCTGAGGGGCGCGCCTCTCCACTTCGCGCGCGAGCGCGAGCGCCGCCCGGCGGACCTCGTCGAACGACCAGCGCCGCTCTGTTCGGACGTTGACATGAATGCCGCGCGAGCCCGAGGTCTTGGGCCACCCCACCAGGCCGACATCCGAGAGCACCTCGCGAATGACCAGGGCCACTCGCCGGATGTCATCCCAGGGCACTCCCGGCACGGGATCCAGGTCGACCCTCAGCTCATCGGGGTGGTCCAGGTCGTCGGCGCGGACCGCGTGCGGGTTGAGATCCAGGCAGCCCAGGTTGGCGATCCAGGCGAGCCCGGCCGCGTCGTCGATCACGATCTCGTCGGCGGTTCGACCGGACGGGAACGCCAGCTCAACGGTTCGGATCCATCCGGGCCGGGAATCGGGAGCGCGCTTCTGGAAGAAGAAGTCTCCTTCCGCGCCGTTGACGTAGCGCTTGAGCGCCATTGGCCGGCCGCCGGCGCCCCTGAGCGCCCCGTCAGCGACCGCGAGGTAGTAGGAGACGAGGTCGCGTTTGGTGTAGCCCGGCCCGGCGAAGAAGATCTTGTCCGGGTTGCTGATCGCGACCTGTCTGCCGGAGACCTCGACGATCTCGTTGCGCGTTGCCATGGCCGAACGATAGCGCCTCGGCGCTCGGCGACGCACCCACCGGATCGCCCGGTGAGTCGGGCTCGTCGTCAGTCGAGCGGCCGGCTGCGCTCCAGCAGTTCGGCCAGCGTCTCGAGCTCGGGCGCCGTGAACGATTCCAGGAAGTGACGCCGCACGGCCGCCAGGTGGCCGGGGGTGGCATCGAGCAGACGTGCCATACCGCCGGACGTGAGAACGGCGAAGTAGCCGCGCGCATCCGAGGCGCATTTGAGGCGGGTCACCAGGCCGTCGGCGGTGAGCCGGTCGACCAGGCGTGTGATGCCGGCCCGGCTTAGCACGACGCGGTCGGCGAGTTCGTTCATGCGCAGCCGAAGGCCGTCTGCCAGGGCCAGCTGGAGCAGGACGTCGTATTCGGCGAGGGGAAGGTCGCTGCGGGCTATCAGGTCCGCCTCGAGGCGCCTGGCCACGCGAGCGTGCCGCGTAAGGAACGCCCGCCAGGCGCGTAACTCGACTGGATCGAGGCCGGAAAGGAGGGCCGCCTCCGAGGGACCCACCACACCCGAGGTCGGCGGCTCGCTCCGTTCCTCTGTGTCAGCGATGCGTTGCTCCACGGGTAGCTCCTGGCTTCGGGCACTTGCCAATCCTTGCGTTCGCAACTACTATAGCACTTAGTTGCTTAGTGAACGATCCGAGTCGGGTCCACGAGAGCATGCAAACTAGGAGTACGAGATGAGCACCTGGTCCCTGGACCCAGCCCATTCCCAAATCGAGTTCGCCGTCAGGCACATGATGGTCACGACGGTCCGCGGTCAGTTCCGCAAGTTCACCGTGGCGGTGGACTTTGACGAGGCCAACCCGGCGCGTTCGACGGTCGAGGCTCATATTGAGGCATCGAGCGTAGATACAGGCATGGAGGCTCGCGATGCGCACCTCCGAAGCCCGGATTTCCTCGATTCGGCCGTGTTTCCGGAGCTCGTGTTCCGCAGTACGCACATCGAGCCCAACGGCGACGGCTACAGGATCCAAGGCGATCTGGCGATTCGTGGCGAAACACGGCCCGTGACGCTGGACGCGGAGATCGGTGGAGTTGTGCCAAACATGCAGGGCGGTCGGCGCGCGGGCTTCTCCGCTTCGACGAAGATCAGCCGCAAGGCCTGGGGCCTCACCTGGAACGGCGTCCTAGAGAGCGGCGGCGTACTTGTCGGCGATGAGGTCAAGATCACGATCGAGTTGGCGGCGGTGCAAGTGGAGACCGCCGCGGCGAAGGAGCCGGTCGGCGCCGCCGCCTGAGCTTCGGCAGGGTTTCTCGCCAAAGAGAGCGGCCGCCGGTTTCCCGGCGGCCGCTGCCAGTCTCGAGGGGGGCGAGGCGCGCTTAGTCCTCCGTCGGCATGTGCAGGTACATGCTCTGGATGCCGATCCGACCCGGGCCGGTGAAGCGGTTGAAGATCAGGTTGCCCGAGCCACCCAGGATTCCCATCCGCAGGCCGACCATCTTGATCTCCATGCCCACGGTCGGGTCCTTGTATACCCAGCCGCCCGGCTCGACGTCGAAGACTTCGCCCGGCCCGAGTACGCGTTCGAACACGTTGCCGTAGCCGTGGAGCCAGACCATGCCGCCACCCTGGCCGCCGGCGAACGTGTCGATGAAGATGCCGGTGCCGCCGAAGAGCATGTTGCCGACACCACGCAAGCGCCGGAAGCTGTAGTCGACGTTGGCCGTCGCGGCGAGGAACTGGTGCTCCCGCACTTCGATCGTCTGGCCCTGCGCCAGGTTCAGGTGAAAGACGTGGCCCACTCCGTCGCGGCTGAAGGCGATCTGGCCGGCGCCCTTCGCCTCGGTCATGAAGATGGGTATGCCGGCGATCGCCCTCTTGAACGCACCCTTCATCTGGTGCATTCCGATGTCGAGGCTCGGTGTCTTCCAGAGCAGGATGTGGTGCTCGAAGTAGACCGGCATCGAGCCGTCGAGCTCCATGGTGAGCATGGGCACGAGTTCTCCGTCGGTCCGGAATTGGACGCCCGGGCCCTGCCCTTCGTCCACCGAGGTCGGGAGCAACTTGGGGATGTAGTCCGTATGCATCGGGTCTTCTCCTGACAGCCGCTCGGCAGACGTAGCCGGCCCCTCCACTTTATGACAGTGAAGGGGCCGATGGGGGCGCGATTTGGCGACCCATCAGCGCCGACGTTGGCGCCGGCTTAGCCGAACGCAACCGGGAGCCGCGAATCGATGACGGGCCGGACTTGGATGCCGAAGCCGCGTGACAGCGCTCGTGATCATGGTGGGCGCGCAGGGTCTTCATCCTCATCCGACGTGCTGACGCGGCGCCAGACTCTACTTGGGTCCACCTGGACTCTGCCTATTACGGCGGACTGGGCGGGTCCCAGGCGAAGGTGGGCATGATCACCTAAATCGG
>PMKN01000044.1:0-50438 GCA_003158675.1 Chloroflexota bacterium
ACACCGATCTTCTCAAGGAAGACATCTCCATCCGCTCTCTGGTCATCCGCCGGCTGGCCAGCGCGAGTGTCAGCGGGGTCGAGATCGAGCGTGGCATCAACCACGTGACGGTCACGATCCTCACCGCCAAGCCGGGCATCGTCATCGGCAAGGGCGGTGCCAACGTTGAGCTGCTGCGTCAGCAGGTCGGCGCCCTGACAGCGCGCAAGGTGAAGCTCGAGGTCAAGGAAATCCGCCAGCCGGAGCTCGACGCCTACCTCGTCGCCGCCAACATCAGTCAGCAGCTGGCACGCCGCATCGCTTTCAAGAAGGCAATGAAGCAGTCCATCCAGAGGACGATGAAGGCCGGCGCCAAAGGCGTGAAGATCGCCGTTGCGGGTCGCCTCGGCGGCTCCGAGATGGCGCGCCGTGAGTGGGATAAGGAAGGCCGTATCCCGCTCGGCACACTTCGCGCCGACATCAGCTACGCCCAGGTCCATGCCCTTACGACATACGGTCGGATCGGCGTCAAGGTCTGGATCTACCGCGGCGAGATCGCGGCCGAGAAGCCACGCCGCGACCCCGTCATGGCCCCGACGCCCGTCGGGCAGGGGGCGTAGCCATGTTGATGCCCCGTCGAGTCAAGCATCGCAAGGTCCAGCGCGGCCGGATGTCCGGTCCCGCGAAGGGCGGCACGACCGTCGCCTTCGGCGACTTCGGCCTGGCCAGCACCGAGCCGGCATGGATCACCAGTCGCCAGATCGAAGCCGCACGACGCGCCATGACCCGTTCGGTCAAGCGCGGCGGCAAGATCTGGATCCGCATCTTCCCGGACAAGCCGGCGACCAAGAAGCCGGCTGAAACGCGAATGGGTTCCGGCAAGGGTGCTCCCGACCACTGGGTGGCCGTGGTCAAACCCGGCCGAATCCTCTTCGAAATGGCCGGTGTCGACCAGGCTGAGGCGGTCGAGGCTATGCGCCTGGCGAGCCACAAGCTCCCTGTGGCTACCCGAGTCATTCTCAAGGAAGGCCTCGCAGATGGACATTGACAAAGTTCGAGGCTTCTCTGACGGAGAGCTCGAGGAGCAGCTGCGCCAGGCCAAGCAGGACCTCTGGCAGGCGCGTTTCGCGCTCACGACCCGCCAGCTGAAGGACTACAGCTCGATCCCACAGACCAGACGAACTATCGCGCGGATCCTCACGGTCCAGCGCGAGCGCCGCGACGAGCGCTCGCAGACGGCGGCCCAGCTGTCCGGCAGGGCTGAGGAGATCACGCGATGACAGGAGCGGCAGTGCAGGGCAAGCGCAAGACCAAGGTCGGCCGCGTCGTCAGCGACAAGATGGACAAGACGATCGTCGTGTCCGTTGAGCGTCTGACGCGGCATCCCTTGTACAAGCGGGTAATCCGCCTGACTACGAAGTTCAAAGCTCACGACGAGGACAACGAAGCCCACGTCGGCGACACCGTCCTGATCGAGGAGTCGCGGCCCCTGTCGGCAACGAAGAGGTGGCGGCTTATAAGCGTCGTTGCCCGCGCCGGTGAGAGCGCTCTGCCGGAGACCGTCATCGAAGACGACGCGGTCGACGAGGCGATCCACGGATCGGCTCACCCGGGCAAGCACGCGCACGAGGCCGAGGCCGAGGCCGCCCGATGATCCAGCAGTACACCCGGCTGCGTGTCGCCGACAACACCGGCGCGCGCACCATCCAGTGCATTCGGGTCATGGGTCGCTCGCGCAAGACCATCGCCGGCGTCGGCGACGTGATCATCGCCAGTGTCAAGCAGGCGATCCCGAACGCCCCGGTCAAGAAGGGCGACGTCGTGCGTGCCGTCATCGTTCGGACGGCCAAGGAATACGGCCGGCCGGACGGCAGCTACATCCGCTTCGACGAGAACGCGGCGGTGCTCATCAACAACCAGGGCAACCCCCGCGGTACGCGCATCTTCGGTCCCGTTGCCCGCGAGCTGCGCGACCGCAACTACATGAAGATCGTTTCGCTCGCGCCGGAGGTGCTGTGATGGCGACTGCCAGCAACGCACCCGCCAACAAGGTGCCGGAGATCCGAGCCGGCGACACAGTCGTTGTGATGCACGGCAAGGACGCCGGCAAGCGCGGCAAGGTAGAGCGAGTGCTCCGTAACCCGTCGGGCGTGCGCCGGGTCAAATCGATCTGGAAGAAGACGGCGACCCGTCCGGTGTCAGTCGTCATCTCCGGCCTCAACATCGCCAAGCGCCACACGAAGCCGCGCCAGAAGATGCAGAACGATCGCGCGCCCCAGATGCAGCAAGGCGGCATCGTGGATAAGCCTATGCCGATCGACGTTAGCAACGTGATGATCGTGTGCCCGCGCTGCGACCGGGTGACGCGAGTCAAGCACCAATCCCTCAGCACTGGCAAGAGCGTCCGTGTGTGCGGGCACTGCAACGAGCAGCTGGAGGTGAGCGGGTGAGCGGCAGCCTTCGCCAGCGCTACACGGACGAAGCCGTCCCGGCGCTGCAGAAGCAGTTCAACTACACCAACCGGATGCAGATCCCTCGCCTGTCCAAGATCGTCGTGAACATCGGGCTGGGCGAAGCTCTGCAGAACCCCAAGGCGGTCGACGCCGCGGTCGGGGACCTCGGCGCCATAACCGGTCAGCATCCGGTGACCACCAAGGCGAAGCGCTCGATCGCGCAGTTCCGACTGCGGACCGGCAACACGATCGGGGCGCGGGTCACGCTGCGTGGCGATCGAATGTGGGACTTCCTGGAGCGCTTGACCCGCCTGGCGTTGCCTCGAATCCGAGACTTCCACGGCGTCCCGGCAAAATCGTTCGATGGGCGGGGCAACTACTCACTGGGGCTCCGGGAGCAACTTGCATTCCCGGAGATCGACTACGACAAGGTGGACCGTCTCCGCGGGCTGGAGATCAGCATCGTGACGACGGCGAAGACCGACGAGGAATCGAAGCGCTTGCTCGAGCTCCTCGGCATGCCCTTCGCCGGCTAGGCGCGGGGAGGAGAAGCCATGGCTAAGAAGTCGATGATCGCCAAGGCGAAGCGACCGCCGGAGCATAAGGTCCAGGGCTACCATCGCTGCTTCGTGTGCGGCCGTCCCCGCGCGTACATGCGGCGCTTTGGTTTGTGCCGCATCTGCTTCCGCGAGCGGGCGCTGCTCGGTGAGCTGCCCGGCGTCACCAAGTCGAGCTGGTAGGTAACGAATGAACGTCTCCGATCCGATTGCGGACATGCTGACTCGCATCCGCAACGCGTCGCGGGCGCGGCACGCGGACGTTGTCGTCCCGGCCTCGCGGACCAAGCGGCAGATCGCCCGAATCCTTCTGGAGGAGGGTTTCATTGCCGATGTTCGCGAGGAGCACGAGGGCGCTCGCCAGGTGCTGCGCGTCACGCTCAAGTACGTCGACGGCAAGGCCCCGGTAGTCTCGGGGTTGAAGCGCATCAGCAAGCCAGGTTTGCGCGTGTATGCGCGCAAGACCGAGATTCCCCGGGTGCTCGGGGGTCTCGGCCTCGTCATCGTCAGCACCAGTCAGGGCATCATGACCGGCTCTCAGGCCTACAAGGCCCAGCTCGGCGGTGAAGTCCTGGCATACGTCTGGTAGGCCGGCGATGTCGCGAATAGGTCGTCTGCCAATCCCCGTTCCGCCGAGCGTCGACGTGTCGATCGTCGGTCGGGAAATCACCGTCAAGGGCCCCAAAGGCTCGCTCCAGCGCTCCCTCCATCCGGACATGAGCGTTGCGATGGATGGCTCGACCATCATCGTGGAGCGACCCAGCGAGGCCAAGCACCACAAGCAGCTGCACGGTTTGACCAGAACCCTGGTCGCCAACATGGTGATCGGGGTTACGCAGGGCTACCGTAAGTCGCTCGAGATCACGGGCGTCGGCTATCGAGCCACCAAGGTTGGCGACAAGCTGCAGCTGAACCTGGGCTACAGCCACCCGATCGAGATCGACCCGCCGGCGGGCATCACCTTCGAACTCGAGAACCCGACCCATCTCGCAGTCTCCGGGATTGACAAGGAACTGGTGGGCCAGGTCGCCGCCGAAGTTCGAGCCAAGCGCAAGCCGGAGCCGTACAAGGGCAAGGGCGTTCACTATCTCGGCGAGAAGATCAGACGCAAGGCTGGCAAGGCCGGCAAGATCGGCGGCGCCAAGTGAGCCGTTTGAGCATGACGAAGGGATCAGCACGATGACGCAGGTCGCCAGCCGTGGCGCCGCGCGCCAGAAGCGCCACGAGCGGATCAGGCTGCGCCTCTCGGGTTCTCCCGAGCGCCCGCGCCTGGCGGTCTTCCGCAGCCTCAACAACATTTATGTTCAGGTGATCGACGACACGACCGGCAAGACTCTGGTGGCCGCATCGAGCCTCGAGAAGGAGCTCAAGGTGGCTGGCCAGAAGAAGACCGATGAAGCCAAGACAGTCGGCCGCCTGATCGCCGAGCGCGCCCGGAGCGCGGGGATCGATCGGGTTGTCTTCGATCGAGCCGGGTTCCGGTATCACGGACGGATCAAGTCGCTTGCCGACGCCGCTCGCGAAGCCGGCCTCGAGTTCTGACGACGAAGGAGCTGATCAGTTGGCCAGGATCGATCCCAATAAGCTGACGCTCGAAGAGCGCGTCGTCCAGATCAATAGAGTGGCGAAGGTCGTCAAAGGCGGCCGGCGCTTCAGCTTCAGCGCGATCGTCGTCGTGGGTGACGGCGCGGGCAACGTCGGCGTCGGCCTGGGCAAGGCCGGCGAGGTGCCCGAGTCCATCCGCAAGGGCGTCGAGGACGCGAAGAAGCACCTGATCCACATTCCGATGGTCGGGACCACGATCCCGCACGAGGTCCGGATGGACTTCGGGGCTTCGAGGCTCATGCTCAAGCCGGCCTCCCAGGGCACTGGCGTCATCGCCGGCGGCGCCGTTCGGGCCGTCGTCGAAGCAGCAGGTATCCGGGACATCCTGGCCAAAGTCTTCGGCAGCACCAACCCGGTGAATGTCACGCGAGCGACTCTCGAGGCGCTCAAGAGCCTGCACTCGGCCGAAGAGCTGAGTGCGCGGCGCGGCGTGCGCGTGCGCGCCTATGTCCCCGGGCAGCCTGCGGCGGAGGTGGCCAATGGCCGGTAAGCTGCGCGTCACCCAGACCAGAAGCACGATCAGCCACATCGCCCGCAACCGCGGGACGATCCGGGCGCTGGGCCTCAAGCGTATCGGCGACACTGTCGAAGTGCCCGATAACGAGGCCACGCGCGGCATGGTGCGGCAGGTCCGTTTCCTCGTCGAGGTCGAGGAACTGCCCGAGGAGAAGCGATGAAGCTACACGACCTGCGCCCGGCCGAGGGTTCCCGCAAGGCGCGCACGCGCGTCGGTCGGGGCATCGCCGCGGGCAAAGGCAAGACCGCCGGACGTGGCACCAAGGGCCAGAAGGCCCGCACCGGTCACGGCAGCCTGCCGGCGTGGTTCGAGGGTGGTCAAACTCCGATCCACGTCCGCCTTCCGAAGCTGCGAGGCTTCCGCAATCCCTTCCGCATCGAGTTCGAGGTCGTCAACGTCGGCCGCATCAACGAGCTGGCCGAGACGGGCATTCTCGATGCGCCCGAGCTCGTGCTCGCAGCGGACACCGCCAAGGCTCCGGCCAAGGCCGGCAAGGCCCCGGCCAAGACCAGCGTCGCCCCGGTCACCATTACGCCTGACATCCTTGCCGCGGTTGGCCTGGTTCGGTCGCTCGACAAGCCTCTCAAGGTGCTCGGCCATGGCGACGTGACCCGGGCTCTCTTCGTCGTCGCCGACGCGTTCAGCAAGAGCGCCGCGGCGAAGATCGAGGCGGCGGGCGGCACGGCTCATGTGCTCGAGTTCCCGAGCGGAGCCGAGGACGGTGGCGGAGCCGAACCGAATGCGCCGACCGAACCCGTAGCCGCCGCCGAGAAGGCCGCGGCCAGGAAGCCGGCCGCTGCCAAGAAGCCGGCTGCTGCCAAGAAGCCGGCTGCTGCAGACACCGCTCCGGCGTCCCCTGACGACGCGTCCGGCTCAAATCCAGAGAAGGGCGCCTAGACCATGCTCGAGTCGATGCTGAATGCCTTCCGGGCCCCGGACATCCGACGCCGGCTCCTGTTCGTCGCCTTCATCCTTATCGTGTATCGGGCGCTGGCGCATGTCCTGATCCCAGGCATCAGCTCGGGCGCGCTCAATACCAGCGGCGGCGACAACAGCATCTTTGGACTGCTGTCGCTCTTCTCGGGTGGCGACGTCCGCAAGATGTCGATCGTAGGCTTGGGCCTGAACCCGTACATCAACGCGACGATCATCATGCAGATCCTGCAGACGACGATCCCGTCGCTTCAAGCGCTGTCCCGCGAGGGGGAGTACGGTCGAAACAAGATCACCAGCTATTCGCGCTGGCTATCGGTGCCTCTGGCCGCCCTCCAGGCATATGGCATTCTCGCCTTCCTGCAGGCTGACCTCAGCCGCAGCGGTATAACGGCTTTCACGACGCCGTTCAGCTTCGAGACCTACCAGTCCTGGACCCAGATCATCGCCTTGACCACGGGCTCCATTGTGCTGATGTGGCTGGGCGAGCTGATCACGGAGAAGGGCATCGGCAACGGCATCAGCTTCATCATCTTTGCTGGCATCGTTTCCCGCGTTCCGGGTACCGTCGGCACGTTCCTGACCAGCCCCGACTGGCTGGAGCTGATCACCTTCGGCCTGGTCGGCATCCTGATCATCTTCACGATCATCTTCGTCCAGGAAGGTCAGCGCCGGATCCCGATCCAGTACGCGAACAGGGTGCGAGGCCACCGCATCTACCAAGGCGGTTCCACGTTCCTGCCACTCAGGGTGAACATGTCGGGCGTCATCCCCATCATCTTCGCCATCAGCATTCTGCTCTTCCCGCTTCAGATAGCGACGTACTTCGGGAATTCGAGCGTAGGCTGGGTCAAGGACATCTCAACGTTCATCGCCGATCCCTCGTCGGGCATCCTTCGAACGAGCGGCCCGATCTATCTCAGCCTCTACTTCCTGTTAACCCTCGGATTCGGGTTCTTCTACACCTTCATCGTCTTCAAGCCGGACGAGACGGCTAACAACCTCCGGAAATCCGGCGGCTTCATACCGGGCATCCGGCCTGGCCAACCTACGGAGGACTACCTGCGCCGAGTGGCCTTCCGCATTACCCTGGCCGGCGCCAGCTTCATCGCCCTGGTCGCGGTCCTGCCGATGGTCATCGCCGCTCTCCCGATGTTCAGCAACCTGAGCGGAGTGGGGGTCGGACTCGGCGGCACCAGCATTCTCATTGTCGTCAGCGTCGTGGTCGAGACGATGAAGCAACTCGAGGCGCAGCTGATGATGCGCAGTTACGAGGGCTTCATCCGATGATCGGCACGGTTGTCGTCCTCCTCGGCGCCCCCGGCGCAGGGAAGGGGACACAAGCCCAGATTCTTGCGGAGCGGCTTGGTCTGGCCCACGTCGCCACCGGCGACCTGTTCCGGGCCGCCGTCCGCGACGGCACTCCCCTCGGCCTTACCGCCAAGGGGTACATGGATCGTGGCGAGCTGGTGCCCGACTCGGTGACGATCGACATGCTCTTCGAGCGCCTGGCCAAGCCCGACGCGGCCAAGGGCATATTGCTCGACGGCTTCCCTCGCAACACCGCTCAGGCGGAGGTTCTGGACACCGCTCTCGCCCAACAGGGCGGCAAGGTTGCCGTCGCCCCGTACATCGAGGTTCCCGAGGACCTTCTGGTGGCTCGCCTCGGCGGCCGCTGGATCTGCCGGTCTCAGGGTCATCCTTACCACGAGCAGACCAAGAAGCCGCTCGTTCCTGGCGTCTGCGACGTCGACGGGTCCGAGCTGTATCAGCGAACCGACGACCAGCCGGCAACGGTTCAGGCACGCCTGCGCCAACAGCTTGGTGCGCTCGATCAGGTCGTCGGGCACTATCGCGAGCATGGCGTTCTGGCCGCGGTCGACGGGAGTCAGCCGATCGATCGCGTGTCCGACGGGCTCCTCGCGGCAATCGCGTCCGCCACCGGCCGGCAGGGCTGACATCGAATGGCAACCGTCGTCCGCAGGTCGCGCGAGGAGATCGACCTGATGCGCCGCGCAGGCCGCATCGTGGCCGAGGTGCTCGCGGCTGTGGAAGAGGCGATCAAACCGGGCGTCACCACCGCGGAGCTCGACTTGGTTGCCGAGAGCTACATCAGGAAGTCAGGAGCTCGGCCCTCATTCAAGGGCTATCGGGGCTTCCCAGCGTGCATCTGCGTTTCGATCGACTCGGAAGTGGTCCACGGCATACCCGGCAAACGCACTATCGAAGAAGGCCAGGTCGTCTCGATCGACGCGGGGGCTATCTGGCAGGGCTACCACGGCGACGCGGCGCGGACGTTCTACGTCGGAACGCCGCCACCGGATGTGGCCCGTCTCATCTCGACCACTCGGCTGGCGCTGATGGCCGGCATCGCCGCAGCAGTGCCCGGCAACCATATCGAGGACATATCCGGAGCCGTCGAGGACGTGGCCGTCGAAGGCCGTTGCGGAATCGTCCGGCCATACGTAGGCCACGGCATCGGAACTCGCATGCATGAGGACCTACAGATCCCCAACTATCGAAGTGGCAGCACGGGCATCGAGCTTGTTCCGGGCGTGTGCATGGCCATTGAGCCGATGCTCACGCTTGGCGATGCGGACGTGGAGACGCTGGCCGACGGTTGGACCGTCGTGACAAGGGATCATTCGCTGGCAGCCCATTTCGAGCACACGCTGGCCGTGACCGAGCAGGGCCCGGAGATCCTGACAACCGTATGAAGAACATCGGAGAGGCCGGAGCGGCGATTTGCGTGTCCGGCCGAAGCGGCAGCAAGTGGGGCCTCAAGGCTTCGCGGTTGCCGGGAATGGCGATCTTTGATAACCTAGTCGTTCGTGTGTCGGCCGAGGTCGGCCGGCATTCGTGCGAGAAAGGGAAGTAACTCGGAACGTGGCAAAGAAGGACGCGATCGAGGTCGAAGGCACAGTGTTGGAGCCGTTGCCCAACACGATGTTCGCCGTCGAACTCGAGAACGGCCACCGCGTTCTGGCTCACATATCAGGCAAGCTGCGAATGAACTTCATCCGCATCTTGCCGGGAGACCGCGTCAGGGTGGAACTCTCGCCCTACGACCTGACGCGTGGTCGCATCACCTATCGACTCAAGTAGCGCCGCCGAGAACATTGAGGACCCCTTGAAAGTCAGAGCTTCCGTCAAGGCCCGCTGCGACAACTGCAAAGTGATTCGCCGGCACGGGACCGTGATGGTCATCTGCGCGAATCCCAAGCATAAGCAGCGGCAGGGTTAGGCCATGGCACGCATCGCAGGTATCGACATTCCCCGCGAGAAGCGGATCGAGATCGCCCTTACCTACATCTACGGTATCGGCCTTCCCACCAGCCAGAAGATCCTCGTCCAAGCCAACGTCAACCCGGACACGCGTGTCCGGGACCTGACGGAGGAGCAGGTCAACCGGCTGCGCGAAATCATCGACCGACGTTACAAGGTTGAGGGCGACCTTCGCCGCGAGGTTGCACTGAACGTCAAGCGGCTAATCGAGATCGGCTCCTATCGCGGCCTGCGCCATCGGCGCAACCTGCCGGTCCGGGGCCAGCGGACCAAGACGAACGCCCGGCAGCGCCGAGGACCGAAGAAGACGGTCGGCGTCCGGCGCAAGGCGACGAAGTAAGAGGAGCCGGACGCAAGTATGGCCGAACGGAAGCGCGCTACCAAGCAGCGCCGCCGGGAGAGGAAGAACGTGCCGCAGGGGCACGTTCACATCCAGGCGNNAACGTGATCAGCTGGGGCTCCGCCGGCGTGGCCGGCTTCAAGGGCTCCCGCAAGAGCACGCCCTACGCCGCTGCGCTCTCGGCCGACCAGGCCGCGAAGAAGGCGATGGAGCACGGCATGCGCCAGGTCGAGGTCTACGTCAAGGGGCCGGGCGCCGGTCGGGAGCAGGCAATTCGCTCGCTCCAGGCGGCCGGACTCGAGGTCAGCGCCATCACCGACGTGACGCCAGTCCCACATAACGGTTGCCGCCCGCCCAAGCGGCGCCGGGTTTAGGCAGGTCGAACGATGGCCCGCTACACCGACCCAGTCTGCCGGATCTGCCGCCGGGAGGGCGCCAAGCTCTTCCTGAAGGGGACCCGTTGCTATTCGAAGAAGTGCTCCTTCGAGCGTCGCCAGGCGCCCCCCGGCCAGCACGGCATCAGGCGCCGCAAGGTCGGCGACTACGGCATGCAGCTGCGTGAGAAGCAGAAGATACGCCGCATCTACAGTGTCCTCGAGCGCCAGTTCAAGGGCTACTTCGAAGCGGCGAGTTCCACGCCCGGCGTCACCGGCGAGAACCTGCTTCGCATCCTGGAGCTGCGCATGGACAACGTCGTGTACCGAATGGGCTTCGCCGCTTCGCGAGCCGAAGCGCGCCAGCTCGTCGGGCACGCCCACTTCACGGTCAACGGCCGCGTGTCAAGCATCGCCTCGATGCAGCTGCGCTCCGGCGACAAGGTCGAAGTGCGTGAGACGCATCGGAGTCGTGAGCCCTTCAAAGAGGCCGCGGAACTCATCAAGTCGCGTCAGATTCCGGAGTGGCTCAGCGTTGACCCGGCGAAGCTCGCCGGTTCCGTGTTGAGTGCCCCGCGCCGCGACCAGATGCCGCTGGACCTCAACGAGCAGCTCGTCGTCGAGTACTACTCGAGGTAAGGCCTACCAATGATCGAACTCGAGAGCCCGCAGATCGCGCCGGTCGAGGAACTTGGCTCGTACGCAAAGTACGAGGCCAGCCCATTGCCGGCCGGCTACGGCGTCACTCTGGGGAATGCCCTGCGACGGGTCCTGCTGTCGTCGCTTGAGGGCGCGGCCGTGACGGCCATCCAGATCCGCGACGTCTACCATGAATTCACGAGCATGCCGGGCGTGAAGGAGGACGTTACCCAGATCGTCCTGAACGTCAAGAAGCTCCGCCTCAAGAGCTTCGCAACACACCCGGTCCAGCTCAAGCTGATCAAGGCCGGCGCCGGCGCGGTCACCGCCGCCGACATCCAGGAGTCGGCCGATGTCGAAGTCGTCAACCACGACCTGAAGCTGATGACTCTGGACTCGGACGACGTCACCATCGAGATGGATCTGACGGTCGAAAAGGGCGTCGGCTACCTCGCTGCGGAGCGCGCCGAGTCGATGCCGATCGGCGTCATCCCGGTCGACGCGATCTTCACGCCCGTTCGCAAGGTCAACTACTCGGTCGAGAACACTCGCGTCGGGCAGATGACCAACTACGACAAGCTCACGATCGAGCTCGAGACAGACGGGACGATTTCGCCCGAAGAAGCCCTCGGTCGCGCAGCCGATATCCTGGTGCGTCAGTTCTCGCTCTTCGCCAATATCGGCCTCGTCGCCGCAGGCACGGATCGCGTCGCCACGAACGTCCCCCAGCTCCCGCCGAATATGCTCGACATGCCGATCGAGGAACTGGACCTGCCCATGCGGGCCTACAACTCGCTNNAACAACATCGTCAAGGTCGGCCAGCTGCTCCAGCTGTCGGACGACGATTTGCTGCGGATGCGTAACTTCGGCAAGAAGTCGCTGGATGAGATGAAGGAAAGGCTGCGCATGCGTGGCTTCATCCTTCCCGTCGCGGAAGACAGCCCCCTCGGCGACGATATGGAAGACGTCGAGGACGAAGAGCAGTTCGACGACCTTCCGACTGAGGAGGCCTGAGCCATGGCCCATCGTATCGGCGGCCGGAAGCTCAGCCGCAAGCAGGGGCCGCGCCTTGCCCTCTTCAAGAACCTGACTGTTTCTGTCCTCCGCTATGAGCGGGTCCAGACCACCGAGGCGAAAGCCAAGGAGATCAGCGGCCGGGTCGAGAAGATGATCACGCTGGCCAAGCGGGGAGACCTCGCGGCGCGCCGGGCGGTCATCGCCGAGTTCCCCAACGAGCCGCTCGTCGTGACCAAGCTGTTCGACGAGATCGCACCCAAATACGCCGATCGGACTTCCGGGTTCACCCGGATCGTCCATATGGGCCAACGGCTCGGCGACTCGGCGCCGATCGTCCAGATCGAACTCGTTTGATGACCGCTCTGCCGGCCCATGGCTTCGTTGCCGCCGGCGCTCCCTCGTTTGCGCACGTCAAACTGCGCGCGTTCGGGTGCTCGTCGACGCCTCGCCCTGGGCACGTCGGAGCGGCCGTCTAGCATTGGCAACAGGCGTTCGAGAGGACGCGCCGGTGCGCTACCGCGCAACGGTCGAATATGACGGCACGGACTTCGCCGGGTACCAGATCCAACCTGGTTCGCGGACAGTCCAGGGAGAACTCGAAGCCGCCTTGGCGCGGATCTCCGGCGGAAGCCGGATCCGGATTGAGGCGGCGGGTCGAACCGACGCCGGAGTCCACGCCCGCGGGCAGGTGATCGCTTTCACCGATCCGCTCAGGCGTCCGGCAGAGGAGCTGGCCAGGGCGCTATGCGCCCTGCTGCCGGGGGACGTATCGCTTCGCGAGATGCGGCGCGTCCCGGCCGGGTTCAACCCTCGCCACGCGGCGCGATACCGGGAGTATCGCTACACCGTCTGGAACGGGCCGCGAAGTCCGCTCCGCGAGCGTTTCGCGCTCGGCGTGCGGGCCCCGCTCGATACCGCGGCGATGGAGCGGGTCGGGGCGGTCCTGGTGGGTCGCCACGACTTCAGCGCCTTCGGGGCGGCGCACCGGCAGCCGGTGCGGACCATTCATCTGGTCCGCGTCCGGAGGAAAGGGTCGCTCGTGACGATCGACGTCGCGGCCGATGCATTCCTGCGCCACATGGTGCGAAGGATCGTGGCCTCGCTGTTGGAGGCGGGTCACGGCAGGACAAATGAAGAGGAAGTAGCCGCCGCGCTTGCGTCGGGGAAGTCCGCTCTCAATGGGGCTACCGCCCCGGCGAAGGGACTATGCCTCTGGCGCGTCGTCTTCGGGCGGCGCACAGTGAGCACGAACGTCAGATCGAACGGAGAACGATGAACGCCAAGACATACACGGTCCGCGAGAGCGAGATCGAGCGACGCTGGTACGTCGTAGATGCGACGGACGAGACGCTCGGCCGTCTGGCGTCGCGCATCGCTCGCGTTCTCGAAGGCAAGAACAAGCCAGCCTACAGCCCAACCCTGGACTCCGGCGACCATGTCGTCGTCGTGAATGCCGGCAAGATCGCCGTCACGTCGGACAAGAAAGAGACCAAGCTCTACATGCGGCATAGCGGCTACCCGCATGGCCTCAAGTCGGAGACCCTGGGACATCTCCTGGAGCGCCGGCCCGAGGAAGTCATCCGTCGCGCGGTCAAGGGGATGCTGCCGCACAACCGCCTGGGGGCCCAGCAAATCACCAAGCTCAAGGTTTATGCCGGCCCCGAGCATCCGCACCAGGCTCAGCGACCTGAGCCTTTGGCCTGACTAGGAGCGCAATGAGTACCGCAGCCTTTTTCTACGGGACAGGCCGCCGCAAGACCGCGGTGGCGCGAGTCCGACTCGTCCCTGGCTCCGGCGAGATCGTGGTCAACGATCGAACCCTGCAGGCGCATTTCGGCAACGCTATCGACGAGAGCGACGTCCGCATGCCGTTCCGGGTGACCGGGACGGAAGGCACCTACAACGCCCAGATCAAGGTCGAAGGCGGCGGCGTGACTGGCCAGGCCGGCGCCATCCGCCACGGGATCGCGCGGGCCTTGCTCCAGATGGACCCCGAAGGTCACCGCCTGCCCCTGCGCCAGGCCGGCCTCCTTAGCCGCGACCCGCGGATGAAGGAACGCAAGAAGTACGGGCTGAAGCGAGCGCGCAAGGCGCCTCAGTACACGAAGCGCTAACGACGGTCGCCCCGCGGACGGCCAATCGCGTCATCGGAACCCGCACCCCTCGCTCACGCAGCGTGGGAGCGCTCGCTGCACCGTCGCCTGTACGCTCGGCGAGGGAGATGAGGCACGTGGCGTAGGACCAAGTGCGGCCAGGTGGCAACGCATGTACCCGTGACGCCCCGGACTCGCGAAGTCATGATGTGCGTCATGACGGACGATCTCTATGAGCGCTACAAGGAGGCGCTCCGGACCGGCCATGTGGCCGTGCTGCGGGGCTCTCGCGAGGAGGCTCTGGCGGCCTACACACTCGCGGCTGAGATCGCGCCATCGCGCGCCCTGCCTCACACGAGCCTGGGGAGCGTCCACATGCGGCTCGGACACCTCCAGGCGGCTCTTGCCGAGTTCGCGATCGCCGTCGAACGCTCCCCCCATGACGAAGGGGCCCTGCTCGGTCAGGCCGAGGCGCTGGCGACAGCGGGAATGCACGCCGACGCGGCCGCTGCGCTCGACCAAGTGGCCGAGATCCAGGAGGCGGCCGGCCGGCTCCCTGAGGCAGCGGACACGCTGAGGCGCGCCGTCGAACTCGACGAGGCCCCGGATCGAATTCGCCGCCAGAGAGCCCTATTGCGCCAAATACGCTTCTCTTCGGGCGATCATGCTGCGGAGCAGCTGCTGGCTCGCGCCCTTCGATTGCGTGACGAGCCCTCCACTCCATCGATCCGTACCCGCGCGGCGTCTCCGCTAGACCAGAGCGCGCCGCCGGCGACCCCTGCAATCCCGCTTTCGTCGTCCGACCGCAGCTGGCCCGCCAGGGCGGCCGTCGTCGAGGAGTCTCAGCCGGTCGAGGCGGAACCGGCACCGGAGGTATCGGAGGCGCCGGTGGCACAGACACCGGCAACGGAGGAGACGTGGGCGCCGGAAGGGGAGCCGGAGCTCGTAGCCGCCGCCGAGCTTCCGGCGGACGAACATCAGGCCGTGGGCGTCATGGATGGCGTAGACGGCCCGCCGAAGGGGCTGCTGGGGGCTTTCGCCGAGACAGAGCCACAACCAAGCGGCGACGTACTTCTGGCTGCCGCGGAGGCCGCCGACCTGGCGGGCGACAGCACAGCGCTCCGCTCGCTTCTTCTCTGGACGGCCAGGGCATATGCGCGCGAGGGCCGCTTCGACGCGGGTCTCGACGCGACCCATCGACTCTTGCAGCGTGAGCCGAGCGACGTCGATGCCCACCTAGTCCTGGTGGAGCTGTACGTGGCCAGAAGCTGGGATGGCCTGGCCGCGGAGAAGCTAAAGCTACTTGGCCGCCTGGCTGAGCTGAACAACGACACGGAAACGCGCGAGCGGCTTTGTGAGGCTGCCACGAGGTCTTTCCCGAAGAACGAAGACCTCCAGAGCCTCTGCTCCTAGCTGCAAGCGCATTTCGAAGGCCTCGGCGCGCAGATACCGGGCGTCTCGCGGGCAGTCCGGCTCCTCTCCAGACGGAGGATCGCGACGCTCGGCAGTGTAGACTAGCTTTCCGATGCCACTGCTGCAGTCGGCCCTCGACAAGGTCAGCCCCAACGTCGTGGCCGACATCGCCATTACGGCCCTCCTGATCTACTGGTTGTTCAGCCTGATCAGGGGTACGCGAGCCGTCCGGCTCGTCGTTGGCGTTTGCCTCCTGTTCCTCGTCTACGGCGCCGCCCTGGCCTTCGACCTCCGCCTTCTGACGCTGATTCTCCAGACCGGAGCGTACGTCGGCCTGTTCGCGCTGGTCGTCGTCTTCCAGCCGGAGTTGCGGCGGGCGCTCGATCGAATAGGTCGCTTGGGCTCGCTCGCCTGGCTCATCTCGCCGGCCGAGCAATCGCGCGCCGCGCACATCGCATCCGAAGTAGCCAGCGCCGCGGCGTCGTTGTCGCACGACGGCCACGGAGCGCTGATCGTCATCGAGCGCGAGACCGGCCTGCAGGAGATTGCCGAGACCGGCGTCATGCTCCATGCCGACATTTCGGCGGACTTGCTCGTCACCCTCTTCTCGCCCAGGACCCCGCTCCACGATGGCGCCGTCATCATCCGCGGCGACACGATCCTGGCTGCCGGGGCGCTGCTGCCTTCCGCGGAGACTACTATCCCGTTGGAGCGTTTCGGCACCCGACACAAGGCCGCTCTGGGAATGACCGAACAGACCGATGCGCTGGTCGTGGTGGTATCGGAAGAGAGCGGCCAGATCAGTCTGGTGGAGCGGGCCCGGATCGTGCGCAACCTCGACGAAACCAAGCTCGCCCGGGCTCTGGTCTCGCATCTGCACCCGGAAGCCGTCGGTGGCCGGTTGCTTCGAGACACGCGTCCGGCACGCCGCGTAGCGCCTTCCTTCCGCGCGCTTGCTCGAAGGGCGCGTTTGCGCAGCCGGCTCCACGGCGAATCGCCTGGAAAGCGCCGCCCGGATCGAGGCTCATCGCGTGTCGAGCAGACCCGGATCGAGCCGGCGCAAGCCGATGACGACCCGGAGAACGAACGCGCGGCATCATGAGCATCGTTCGTTTCCTGTTTGGGCATTGGGCGCTCAAAGTTGGGGCGCTGCTCCTGGCGCTGATCCTGTATGTCGGAATGGTCGCCCTGCAGAGCACCCAGGAATGGCCCGGCAGCGTCCCGATCGAACTGGTCAACCAGCCAGCGGACGCCCGTCTCCTGAGTCCGAATTCCATCCCCACGGTCGGCAGCATCCGCTACATCGCCCCGGCTGACGTGCGCGTCTCCAAAGACAGCTTCAGCGCGACGCTGGATCTCAAGGATGCCAAGGTCGATCCCAGTGCCAGCACCTGGGTCAAGGTTCGATTGGAGGCTGACCAGCGCATTCAAATCATCGACTACCAGCCGCAGCAGGTGCGGGTCGTGCTCGATCACGTGGAGAGTCGGACGGTCCCGGTGAAGCTCGAGACAGGCGCCCTGCCGACGGGTTTGAGGCTAGGCACGCAGACTTACGTCCCGTCGGTCGAGGCGACCGGTGCCTCGACGCTGGTAGCGCAGGTTGTCCGGGCGGTGGCCCGGGTCACCATCGATAACTCCGGCCTGGACGTCAAAGACGACGTTCCTGTGGTACCGGTTGACGCAAATGGCCAGACCGTCGATAACGTCACGCTCAATCCGGCGACGATCCACGTCGACATCCAGATCGGCAGTCAGCTGCAATCCCAGACCGTCGCGGTCGTGCCGGTGATTCAAGGCTCGCCGGCAGCCGGATACTACGTGACCTCGATCGATGTGAACCCACTCGTCGTCTCGGTGAGCGGCGAAGCCAACGCGCTCGCCCTCCTCGGTGGCGCCGCCAACACGGCGCCTATCTCCATCGCCGGGGCGACGGGCGACGTGTCGGTCAAGGTTGCACTCAACCTGCCATCCGGCGTGGAGGCCCCGGGCGTTACGACGGTCGCGGTCGTCGTTCACCTGACATCTCCGGCGACGACCAGGACGGTCACCGTCGGCATCGTCCCCGCCGGCGCCAGGACGGACCTCGAATACGCGCTCTCCACGCCCAGCGTTACGGTGACTCTCGGCGGTGCCGCGGCCGCGCTGAACGCCTTCGACACTTCAACGCTCGTTGGAGTGGCATCGGTCGGTTCGCTCGGCCCCGGCTCGTACACGGTCAAGATCGCAATATCGGTGCCGCCCGGTATCCAGGTCGTCGCCAGGAACCCCAGCCAGATAATCGTGACCGTGTCGAGTCCGCCGACGCCGCCGCCGCCGCCCACGCTATCGCCCACGCTCCCGCCAACAAGCGCGCCAGCGCCATAGGAGTCGACCTTGCCCCGATTGTTCGGCACGGATGGAGTCCGTGGCATAGCCAACGTCGACCTGAAGCCGACTCTCGCCTACTCGCTGGGTCGCGCCACTGCATATCGCCTGGCCGGCCGAGGGGGCTGCATCGTGGTCGGCCAGGACACGCGCCGCTCGGGCGACATGTTCGTAGCCGCCATCGTAGCTGGCGCCACGAGCGTTGGCGTCGATGTCTACAGCGTGGGTGTGGTGCCGACCCCCGCCCTGGCGCACATCACAGGAGCGGGTCATTTCGCGGCCGGCATCATGGTCTCGGCCTCGCACAACCCGGCCCGCGACAACGGCCTCAAGGTTCTCGACTCGCGCGGCCTCAAGCTCGACGAGGACGTGGAGGACGAGCTCGAGCAGGACATCTGGCAGGCTGAGGAGCTGCCCGGTGCACCTGCCGAGGCCCTCGGGCGAGTCGTGGATGCGCGCGATCGACTGGAGCTCTATTTCGAGCACCGGTTGGAGTTGGCGCACCGGTTCAAGAGTGGCGTGCATCTCGTGGTCGACTGCGCCAACGGTTCCGGCTGTGTGGCCGCGGAACGCATCCTGTCGGCGACCGGAGCGCGCGTGGACGTCATATTCGCCGATCCTGACGGTTCCAACATAAACGCCGGGTGCGGCGCCACGTCCCCGTCCGCACTGGCGGCGGAGGTCGTGAAGCGGGGCGCCGACGTGGGCTTCGCGCTGGATGGCGATGCCGACCGTTTGATCGCGGTCGATGCCAGCGGCAGCGTCGTCGATGGCGACGCGGTGCTCGGCATCCTGGCTCTCGATAGGATCGCTCGCGGCCAGCTCGCCAATCGAGCTCTGGTCGTGTCGGTCCTGTCCAACGGCGGACTCCAGAGGACGATCGAGGAGGCCGGCGGCCAGATCATTCGCACACCGGTGGGGGACAAGTACATCCTCGAGGGCATGCTCGTGAACGGGGCCGGTTTGGGCGGCGAGAAGAGCGGCCACGTCATAGTCCTGGAACACACGACCAGCGGCGACGGCATCGTAACCGCCCTGGAGGTCCTGGCCGTGATGGCCCGCAGTGGTCGCTCACTTGCCCATCTGGCACTCCAGATCCCCATGCTGCCGCAGCAACAGCGCGCCATCCCGGCCCGTCACAAGGACCAGTGGGAAGGCGATCCCGCTATCAGTCGGGCGATAGCCAAGGCGGAGTCGCGCTTGGGGTCGTCCGGTCGAATCCTCGTCCGACCCTCGGGCACGGAGTCGGCGATCCGCGTCATGGTGGAGGGCTCCAATGATGCCCTCGTCGCGGAACTCGCCGACGAACTCGCGGCTTTGGCTGCGGAGCGACTAAACTAGCCGCCTTCGCAAGCGTCTATCGCCGGCTTCGAACGCGCGGGGTCGAGATCCAGCAAACCGGAGACAAATCGGACATGTGCGGAATCGTCGGCTACACCGGACGGCGCGAGGCGGGCCCTGTCTTGCTCGATGGGCTCCGGCGACTTGAGTACCGAGGATACGACTCGGCGGGCATCGCCCTCGTCACTGACGCAGGCGACATGTTTGTCGAGAAACGGGCCGGCAAAGTGTCGGTATTGCAGGAGGCCCTGGGTGACCGGCCGCCTCGAGCCGGAGTCGGGCTGGGCCACACCCGCTGGGCTACACATGGACGCCCCAGCGATCTCAACGCCCATCCCCACAGCGACTGCACGGGCCGCATCACCGTCGTTCACAACGGCATCGTCGAGAACTTCCGTGAGCTGCGCGACGAGTTGACTGCACGCGGCCACGTTCTCGCGTCGGAAACTGACACCGAGGTGGTGGCCCACCTTGTCGAGGAAGCATACCGGGGCGATCTTGCGGACGCCGTGAGAGCGGCATTGGGAAGGCTGGAGGGCGCATATGCCCTCGTCGTCATGCACCGCGACGAGCCCGACCGACTTGTCGGAGCACGTCTGAATGCGCCTCTGATCGTGGGCCTGGCCGAAGGCGAGAGCTTCCTCGCCTCCGACGCTTCTGCTCTCGTCGCCTACACGAAGCGGGTCATCTTCCTCGCAGACGGCGACGTGGCGGACCTGCGGCCAGGCACGGCCGTCATCACCGACCGCGCTGGCAATCCCATCGACCGGCCGATCGACTCGATCCCGTGGTCAGCGGAGGCGGCAGAGAAGGGCGGCTACCCGCATTTCATGCTCAAGGAGATACACGAGCAGCCTGCGGCTCTGCGATCGGCGATGGCCGGTCGGGTTCGCGGCGACTCGGTTTGCCTGGAGGAGATCGATCCGGTCCGCGAGCGTTTCGTCAACGTCGCCCGCGTCGAGTTGCTCGCCTGCGGCACGGCCTACTACGCCTCACTCGTCGGGGCTCAGCTTTTCCAGGACTGGTTGGGCGTTCCGGCAAGAGCCAATGTGGCCTCCGAATTCCGCTACAGCCCGCCGCCGCTCGATGCCCGAACACTCGTGATCGCCGTGACGCAGTCGGGCGAGACGGCTGACACGATTGCCGCTGCCCGTCTCGCCCGCGAGCGCGGAGCTACGGTTGTCGCCGTCACAAACACGGTCGGGTCCGCAATCACCCGCGAGGCCCACGCGTCGGTCTTCCTCCAGGCGGGACCCGAAGTGGCCGTGGCCGCGACGAAGACGTTCGTGACGCAGGTGGTAACGCTGGTCATGCTCGCGGCCGACATCGCTCGGCAACTGGGCCGCCGAACGCAGGCCGAAGAAGCCGAGCTGGTCGGCGCTCTGCGGGCGCTGCCAGACGCGGCCCAGAAGGCCATCGAGCTCGCGGCCACGACGGAAGAGATAGCGTCTCGATACGCGGACGCGGCCGGCTTCATGTATATCGGGCGGGCCTTCGGCTACCCGGCCGCTCTGGAGGGCGCGCTCAAGATCAAGGAGATCAGCTACCTCCACGCCGAGGGCTATGCCGCAGGCGAGTTGAAGCACGGTCCGATCTCCTTGCTCGACGCCGATGTGCCGCTGGTGGCCGTGGCGACTCGCTCGGCGGTGTACGAGAAGCTCATAAGCAACGTCATGGAAGGCCGAGCCCGTGACGCGAGAGTCATCGCCGTGGCTACCGAAGGCGATGCTCAGATCGAACGCGTTGCCACGGACGTCTGTTGGGTCCCTGACACGCTCGAACCGCTCAGCACGATCCTGGCGGTCATCCCGCTGCAGCTCTTCGCGTACCACGTGGCCGTGGCTCGAGGCCGCGACGTGGACCAGCCACGGAACCTCGCCAAGTCGGTGACGGTGGAATAGATGTCAGGCACGCGGCAGCGACCCGATCCTGAGGCCGCCGAGGCCGCCGCTCTGGACGCCACCCCAGAGGCGCAATCGCCCCGCGAAACCACCGAGCTCGGCATCGATATCATTCGCGTCCCACGTATCGCGGACGTCTTGAAGCGCTTCGGCGATCGATTCTCCGATCGTGTCCTGACACCAACCGAAGCCGCCTACGTTCGAAGACGGCCCGAGACGCTGGCGGGTCGATGGGCGGCGAAGGAGGCGGTCTCCAAGGTTCTGGGCTTGGGAGTCCGTGGCATCGGCTGGCGCGACATCGAGATCGAACGGCTGCCGACGGGACAGCCGGCGGTGCGACTCCACGGCCGGGCGGCACGCCGGGCTGAACAGCTGGGCATGGGCCAGATCGCGGTCTCCATCAGCCACGAATCCGAGTTCGCCGTGGCAACCGCGTACGGCGTGAGGACGGCGGGCGGACGCTATCTCTTCCCGCCAGACATCGAGGATCGGCTGGACGATCGCGAACGGCATCTCCTCGGGCGCCTGGAACGTTTGAGGGCGATGCACGGTGAGGCGGCGAGGTTGGAGGAGGGTCGCAATGGCAAGTAGGGCGGCTTCCGAAACGATCGCTCTGGACGATACGATCGCGGCCCGGTTGGTCCCGGTCCGGCCGAGTCGCGGGCACAAGGGCAACTTCGGCAGATTGCTTGTCATCGCGGGTTCGGTCGACTATGCGGGTGCGGCCCTGCTGGTCTGCACCGCGGCCGGTCGAGCCGGCGCGGGCCTCGTGACCCTCGCCTCCGTCGAGTCGCTGCAGCCGCTCTTCGCCGCGAAGGTGATCGAGACGACCACGCTCTCCCTCCCCGAAGACGACGTCGAGGAGGTCGATCCGGAGGAGGCGCTGGCCCGGATCCTCGACCACGAGCACGACGCCTTGGTAGTGGGCCCGGGGCTCAAGCCCAGCCTTTCGATGACGGAGCTGATTCGAGGCCTGCTGGCAGGCGGCATCGAGGGCGAGCCCGTCCCGACCGTGCTGGACGCCGAGGCGCTGCGGTCCCTCGCGACGGTCGACGGTTGGGCGTCCGACGTGGCCGCGCGTTGTGTCCTGACACCGCACGTTGGGGAGTTCCTGCGGCTACGCGCCGCCGACGGCGACGATCCCCACAAATGGGGCGATCTCGTGCTCGATGACGCCGGGCGGGTGGCCGCCGCACGGGACGCCGCGACGGAATGGGGTCAGGTGGTCGTTCTCAAGGGAGCGCGCACAGTGATCGCCGCGCCTGACGGCCGGACCGCGGTTTCGCCCTTCGAGAACCCCGCGCTGGCCAGTGGGGGAACCGGCGACGTCCTCGCCGGCACCGTGGGCGCGCTGCTGGCGCAGGGTCTCGGCACGTTCGAGGCCGCTCAGCTCGGCGTCTACATGCACGGTATGGCCGGTGAAGCCGTCCGGGCGCGCCTGGGCGACGCGGGGCTGCTGGCCTCCGACCTTTGCCCGGAGCTGCCGGTCGCCCGGAAGCGCCTGGTGTCCCATCTCGCGGCTCACGGAGCCCCACGCGCCGAAGGGACGGACCGCTGACCGCGCGAGACACGGCGCCGCAGACGGCTCCGGTGCAGGGGCCGCTCGGGTCGTCTGCCGAGGGCCAGGCCGGAGCGAGTGCACACGTCGTCGCCTGGCGGCATCCGCTCATCGAGGCCTTGCCGGGTCGATCTCTCCCGCCGCTGCCACGCAGCGCGTGGATCGAAGTGGACCTGGATGCCCTGGTTTCTAACGCCCAATTGCTGCAGAGTTCGCTGCCACCGGGCGTTCGCCTGGAAGCCGTCGTCAAGGGCGACGCGTACGGTCACGGTGCGGTGGCCGTTGCCAGGGCGCTCGTGGACGCCGGAGTGCCGAGCCTGAGCGTTGCCACCTTCGACGAAGGCCTGGAGCTGCGGCAGGCCGGGATTGTTGTGCCGATCCTCATTCTGTTCCCGATCCCGCCTGAACTCGTGCCGGACGCGGTCCGCCACTGCTTCTCGGTTACCGCCGGGGATCGGACGCTGCTCGAGCGAACGCTCGCCGCGCTCGACGGCCTCACGCAAGCCGCCGGGCCCGAGGATCGGGTGTTGCCCGTTCACCTCGAAGTCGAGACCGGTCTGGGTCGAGGTGGCTTCAACTTGACGGACGTGCCGGCCGCGGCTGCTGCGATCGAGGCCGCGCCGCGAGCTCGCCTGGCCGGTCTGTGGTCGCATCTCCAGGCGGCAGGCGACCCGAATCGCACCGCGGACCAGACGGCTCGGCTGGGCGTCGCATCGAGCCTGCTCGAGGAAGTCGGCGCGACCATGCCCGATCGCCACCTCGCGGCCAGCGGCGGCATGCTCGCCGCCAGCGCCCCCGGCTTCGACGTCGTTCGAATCGGCCTGGCCATGTATGGCATTGTGCCCGACGGATTGACCGTGGCGGAGCGCCACGCGGCGACCGCCGCCGGCTTGCGGCCTATCCTGTCGCTGCGGGCCCGGCCCATCCGCGTAACCGAGCTGCCCCCCGGATCGGGCGTCAGCTACGGGCCGAGCTTCGTGACCACGCGTGCCAGCCGCATCGCGACACTTCCACTCGGCTACGCGGACGGTCTGCCGCGCTGCTTGTCGAACAGGGCCCAGGTCCTGGTACGCGGCCGTCGCGTCCCTGCCGTCGGCACGGTGGCGATGGATGCGGTCATGGTCGACGTAACGGATGTCGCGGGACCGCCGGTCACGGTGGACGACGAGTTCACGCTCATCGGACGGCAGGGGCGCGAGGCCATCGACGCCACAGAGGTGGCGCGGTGGGGCAACACGATCTCCTATGAGATCGTAACTGCGATGTCCGGACGCCTGCCCAGGGTGTACTATGCGGCGGCCAGGACCGTCCAAATGCGCGTCGTCGCCTGCGATATGGGGCTGGCTGGAGGAGAGATCGCACGCGCCGGCCTGGCGGGTGAGGAAGAACCAGGTCCGTTGGGTTGCGAATAGCCGGTTCAGGTGACAGCCGGTCCAAGGTTGAGCTGTCGCTGGGCTGGAGAAGAGAGCAGGGTCGCTGAGTTGATGGAGTTGCAGGGCCGCTCGGAAGAGCAGCGCGACGATCTCGTGGAGCAGGCAGCGCGCGAGATCCAGCTGCGCGGTCTGACCGCGCCAGCCGTCCTGTTCCTTCAGGCCAGCCGTCCGTATCGACAGCTCGGGAGCGGGGCGATGGTCTTCTTCGATCCGACTCTGCGCCGCGTCTTCGGGGGCGAGTTGCCGGTGGCGAGCGAGATCCTGGCCGACGAGCTGGGGATCGAGCAGCTGATCGAGCGTCTCCAGGACCCGGACGAAGAGATGACCTGGGACGCCTGAGGCGTCGTCTCGCACAATCTCCTCGGCATGCGACCATGCGTTCCTCGATGCGTGCGACAGCGGTCCACGGGGCGGTTAGCATAGCCTCGTGAGCCGTCAACCCAGAGCATTCTTCGCCCTCGACTTCGGCTCGGCGACGACCTCAGCCGCTCTCGTGGGCCATGCCGGCGGACGCTGGCGTCTGCTGGCGCATGCCGCGGCGCCATCAGCCACGGACCTCGACGCGCAGCTGTACGGGATTCTGGAGCGCGTGGGGCAGGCGGACCGGGACCTTCTGGATTTCGTGACGGCCCAGAAGCGGGCCAAGATCGCGGCCCTGGTCGCCGACCTGTCTCGTCTCGAGAGCCACAGTTCGCCGCCCCGCCAGATCGCCGTACTTGCGGGTTCGAGGCGCCAGCGGCGGCGTCTGGAGGAAGTTGCGGCTCGGGCGGGCTGGCTCGTTGTGGGCGGTAGCGCCGACGCGGACGACCCGCTGGCGCTCAGCCGCCTCGTGCTTGCCCCGGAGACCGATGCGGTGCTGTTGGGCGCGGACGGAATTCCGTCGGGTGACGAACGGCGCCATCTGCCGATGCTCGGGGCGCTTGTGTCCGCCGCGGCGCGCTGCCGCCCGGAGCTGGCGGTGGTTCTGGCCGGCGGCGCTGCAGTGCAGGAGTCGGACTTCAGCGGAACAGGTGCGCACGACCGAATACCCCAAGTTGCGGAGACGCCTGCCGACACCGGGCCTCCGGATACCGGGCCTCTGGCGCCCGGCGAGGCTGAGCCGGCCGCCGCCGCCGAGGCCGCCGCTGATCCTTCCGAGGCACCGTCACTAGCCGCGCCGAGCCTTCCGGCAGGGACCGAGGCCGCGCCGTCCGAAGGCGATAGCCCAACCTCCGTGGCGGCTCCTCAGGTGGCGCCCGCTTCGATGCCCGTTTCGGCGCCGGACGGGCGCGACAGAGTCCTTCTGGCGCCCGACGGCGAGGCCGGGCATCCTGCCGGCGCAGCGCTACAACAGGTGCTCGAAGGACTGCGTGCCCGAGCGGACGATACCCGGCTCGGCATCGCGCGGTCGGTTCGGACGCTTGCGCTTCTCCTGGACAAACCGGTTGAGGCCGTCGAGGTCGGGATCAACGGCGGGCTGCGGTGTCGCGCCGAACCGTTCGGTACAGGGCAACTCACCGTCGCCGCCTCCCATGCCGCGATGGCTGCCGGTTCGTTCGCCCCACCCAATCCCTCCGACGACATCGTCGATTCGATCCTCGCCTGGTCCACCGTCGTCCTCGATCGATACCGACTCAGCGACAGGCTCTACGACATGCGCATCTGCCCGTGGGGCGAAGCGGACGGCGAGGGTGCCCTGCTTCGACTTGCCGCGGCGAAGTCCGCGGTGGCACGACTGGTCGCAGCCACTCCGGAAATCTCGGCCCGAGACATGCCCTACGTCCTGATTGCCGCTGGCGGCGTTTGGGCATCCACTCCGCCGTCGGTGGTGGCGCTGGCGATGGCCGACCTGGTTCGCCGACCGGGGGTCAGCCGCCTCGCCTGCGACCAGGCCCGCCTCCTCGGACCGCTCGGGGCCATCACGGACGAGGAGGAACGGCAAACGATGCTCAAGGATCTGATGGAGGACGTGCTGCTTCCTCTCGGCAGCCTGATTCTGCCATCCGGGGTCCGACAGGGTCGAAGCGCCGGCCGGATGCGCGTGCTGGGCGATTCCGCCAATTCGGACATCGATCTCCAGCCGGGTGGCATCTGGGCCGTGGAACTCCCGCCCGGCCAGACTGCCGTTGCCGAGATGGATTTCAAAGATACGGTTCGACTCGGAGGTCGGGGCCACCGCTTCACGGTCGAAGTGGTGGGCGGTCTCGGGGGCCTGTTCGTCGACCTGCGCGACATCCCGCTCCGACTGCCGGACAAGGCGGACCAGAAGCGTTCGACGTGGGAAGCCTGGCAGCGGGCGATGTGGTCGGAGATCGACGAATGAGCGTTCGCAGGCGTACGGATGCGCACGCTTTGGCACCCGACTTCGCCCGAATTCCAGCGCGGCGGATCATTGTCGTGTCGCCGACGATCCATCTGCGCCTCGGACCGGGCGACCGGGTGCTCGTAAACGCCGGTCAGAAGGTCGTGGCAGGCACCACGATCATCGAGCGGACGACGGATCCCGAGTTCGTCGAGGTCGGCCGCGTTAGGGGGAGTGACAACGGAAGGGCAGCGGGAACGCCGGCCGCGCCCGGGTGGGTGTCTTCGACTGGCACGACAGTGGAACGCCGACGTCCGCCCGTGCCCGGCAAATGGTGGGTCGGCGGGGACGATCGCCGCGGCAGATTGGCCCGTCGCGACAACCCCAGGCGTATCGCCGGCACGCTTCTGTACGAGCTGAACGAACGCTGGACAGCGGCCGCGGGCGAACGTCACGAGCAGATCGAATCGCCCGTTGCCGGAGTCGTTACCGCTGCCGCCAATTGCATCGGCGTGTCGATGAAGGTGAACGGGGCCGCAATCATGGCGTCCGTCGCGGGCGGGCAGCCGTCGCGAGGGTATCTCGACGTCCCGCGCCTCGTTGACGGGGAGTTGCGCGAGACGTCGCTGGACGTCGGCCGCTCGGGAGCGATCATCGTGGCCGGTGGCCGCGTCTCTGCGGAGGCTCTCACGAAGGCGCGGGCGATGTCGATCCGCGGAATGGTCGCGGGCTCGCTGGGCCAGGCCGAGCTGCGGGACCTGGCCGCGTCCGACGCCCGTCAGCGCGCCGGCCTTCATCTCGTGCCGCCGTTCGGGGTTCTGGGGCTCGACGGCAGCCAGCGCCGTCCGATCGCGTCTCCTATCCTCGCGGTGCTGGCCGCGCTAGCGGGCCGCGAGGCGGCAATCGTGACCGACCCGCCGCTCCTGGTCCTCGACGTCGCGGACGTGCCGCTGCCGGAGTTACCGCCCGATTGGGTGCGGGTGCGGAGCGGAACGCATGCCGGGCGAGAGGGCCGTTGGCTCGGCTCCGCTGGTCTCCACCGATTCCGCGCCGGCATCCATCTGGAGGCAGCAAACGTGCGCCTCGGCGACGATCTCCAGCCCACGGTCATCGCCCTGGCGGACCTGGAGCGGTTCGTCTCCTGACCCGCCCTCGCTCTGAGGGTTGCTGAGCAGTGCGCACCTTGCCCCGCCGGTTCGTCCTGGAGCGAAGGCGCCGTGCTTTCGGGTAACCTCCTGGGGTGATAGGAGGCCAGACTCTGGAACGGACGGTGGAAACGGAGGATGCGGCAGCCACTCGCGCCCTGGCGGCGGCGCTGGCGGCCGCGGCGCGCTCCGGGGATACGATCAGCCTGGTTGGTGAGCTTGGGGCCGGCAAAACGCAGTTTGCCAAAGGGTTCGGGGCCGGGCTGGGCGTGACCGACACGATCGTGTCGCCGAGCTTCGTGCTGATGGCCGAGTACGCGGGCCGCCTGCCGCTCTTCCACATCGACCTGTACCGCCTGGCCGATGCCGCCGAAGCGATGGCGGGCGGCTTGCTCGACGAGCGCCAGGGCGCAGGCGTGACCATCATCGAGTGGGCAGAACGGTTCGCGGACGCAATGCCGGACGGCCGTCTCGACGTCCTGATCGAGGGCGCGGGCGACGACCCGCGCCGCATCGTGCTTCGTTCGGGGACGCCCGACTACGATCGTTACCTGGCCGCCGTGCCCGATGGGCCGGGCCGATGACGGGCGGTCCGATCCTGGCGATAGACACGTCCGGTACCCGTGCGCTCGTCGCGCTGGGTTCGCCCGAAGGCGTTCTGATCGACGAGCGGCGCTGGCAAGCCGGCTATCGCCACGGCGAGGAGCTGCTCACCAGAACCGACGAACTACTGGCCGCCACGGGAGTGGCGCTGGCCAAGCTGGCCGGGATCGTGGTGGGGACCGGGCCGGGCGCCTTCACCGGCATGCGCGTTGGCCTCGCCACAGCCAAGGCCCTCGCCCGGGGGCTGGAGATACCGATCGCCGGCGTCGCCACTTCCGAGGCGTTGCTCGCGGCGATTGGCCTAGACGCTGGAAGCCAGGCCGTTCTCCTACTGCCGGCCGGTCCGTCAGATCGAGTCGTCGTGTTCGCAGGGCAGGCAACGCTGGTCAAGGGTGGAGAAGAGCCGGTGATCCAGGCGGGCGCCGTGCTTGTCGCCGTCGATCTCCCGGACCGCGCGCCGGCGGAGGCACTGGCACTGGGCGCGAATGCCGAGGAAGGCCTGTCGGCAGCGTTGTTGCGGCTTGGGGCCATCCGCATCGCCGCCGGCGGTGACGACGTCGCCCGCCTCGTACCGGAGTACGTGACCCTGCCGCGCGGGATCGCCACGGTGAAGGGAGAGGTGCGATGGTCGCGCGACCTCCGGTAGCGATCGTCGTCGATCGCATGACCGTCGACGACCTGACGCAGGTTCAGGAGATCGAGCGCGAGAGCTTCACGACGCCATGGCCGCCGCACGCATATCGCTCCGAGCTGGAGTCGAACCGCCTCGCGCACTACCTAGTGGCCCGATATGGCGACCGGGTTGTCGGCTTCGCCGGCGTGTGGTTGATGGTTGACGAGGCCCACGTCACGACCTTCGCGGTTCGCCGGAGCTGGCGCCGCCAGGGAGTAGGGGAGCGGCTCCTCATCGCTCTGCTGGAACTCGCGGAGGCTCGAGGGGCAAGCGAGGCGACGCTCGAAGTTCGGCCGTCGAATCGTCCGGCCCGGCTGCTGTACGAGAAGTACGGTTTCGGGCTCGTTGGCGTCCGGCCGCGCTACTACACCGATGACAACGAGGATGCCCTGATCATGACGACGGCCGCGCTCGATGGCCGGCTCATGCGCGAGCGGCTGGCTCGGCTGCGGGCGGAGGTCGCGAAGCGCCCCGAGATCGAGCTCGGGGCTGACGGATTGCCGATCGGCCGACCGGCGGAGATCGAGACGGCGGGGAGCCAAGCGGACGACGGCGGCCGGGCGATCGAACCCAACGTGCTCCGGCCCAGCAACGTCAGGAAATCTTCATGACGCGCGGCGGCTTGATCCTGGCCGTCGAGTCAAGCTGCGACGAAACCGGCATCGCGATTGTGGAGGACGGTCGGCGGATCCACTCCAACGTGGTGGCGAGCCAGGTGGCGATGCACGCGGCGGCCGGCGGGATCGTACCCGAGGTCGCGGCCCGAGCCCACTTGCGCTGGATCGTGCCCGTGCTGGACGAAGCGTGGGCCGCGGCCGGGGTAACGTGGGCAGACGTCTCGGCCGTGGCCGTCACGAATGGGCCCGGGCTGGCCGGCTCGCTGCTCGTGGGCATCAACTTCGCCAAGACCCTGGCCTACGTCCACGCCAAGCCGCTGATCCCGGTCAACCACCTCGAAGGTCATCTGTACGCGGCCTGGTTGGTGGACGAGGCCCGCGAGGTGCCCGAGCCACTCTTCCCGCTGGTGGCGCTGATCGTCTCCGGTGGCCATACCTTCCTGATCGAGATGCGTGACCACCTGCAGTACCGGCTGCTGGGCGAGACGGTCGATGACGCCGCCGGCGAGGCGTTCGACAAGGTCGGCCGGCTGCTCGGCCTGCCCTACCCGGGCGGGCCCGAGATCATGCGGGCTGCGGCCGGCGCGACGCGCCACGACGTAGCGTTCCCGCGGGCCTGGCTCGGCGACTCGTTCGACTTCAGCTTCAGCGGCCTGAAGACGGCGGCCCGGCGGACGATTGCGGCCGAAACTGGCGGGCAGGGAACCTCGGCCGGCGAGACGCCACTGGCCGATGATCGCGTCGCGGAGCTGGCCTACGGATTCCAGGAATCGGTCGTGGATGTGCTCGTGGCCAAGACCATCCGGGCGGCTCGGGTGGCCGGAGCCCGCTCGGTGGTGCTTGGCGGCGGAGTTGCCGCGAACCGGGTGCTGCGCGATCGGCTGGCCGCGGCGGCGCAGAATGCTGGGCTGCCGCTCGTGGTGCCACGGCCGGGCCTGTGCACCGACAACGGGGCGATGATCGCCGCTGCCGGGGCACGGCGCATGGAGGCCGGCGTGCGAGCCGGGCTGGACCTGGACGCGAAGCCGTCGCTGCCGCTGGCCCGCCGGTGAGCGAACCGCCCGTGCCAGACCAGGAAGTGGACGCCAGGTCCTTCAAGGCCGCCGGGTCCGCCAGACCCGCGCCGAAGCTCGATCCTCTGGCGGTTCGACGGCAGCTCCGCGACGAGGGGCTGCGAGCGCGCCATTCAATGTCGCAGAACTTCCTGGCCGATCCGGATGTCCTGCAGTCGATCCTGGACCTGGCCGCGCCGGAGCCAGGACGGCGAATACTGGAGGTCGGACCGGGCCTCGGTATCCTGACCGGCGGTCTGCTGGCCGGCGGCGCATCGCTAACCGCCGTCGAGCTCGACAGGCGACTGGCCGAACGGCTGGGTCGCCTTCAGACGGACGCGGTCGCTTCGGGTGCGCTGAGGCTGGTCCAGGGCGACATCCTCGACCAGAACATCGCCGAACTCATGACGCCGCCGTTCGAAGTCGTGGCCAACGTCCCGTACCACATCACCAGCCCCATCCTGCACCGCTTCTTGGGGACGGCGCCGCGACCGGCGCGCCTGGTCCTGATGGTGCAGCGGGAGGTGGCGGAGCGAATCTCGGCGGCTCCGGGCGAAATGAGCTACCTGTCGGTCTTCGTGCAGTTCCACGCAATCGTCCGCATCGCGTTCTCCGTACCGCGCGAGGCTTTCGAGCCGGCGCCCGAGGTCGAGTCGGCAGTTGTCGTGGTCGAGCCGCGCGATCCACTCGGCGAGCGGCCGCGCCTCTCAGTGGCCGACGAGAGCAATCTCTGGCGGGTGGTCCAGGCGGGCTTCCGAGAGCGGCGCAAGATGCTCCGAAACGTCCTCGTGCGCCAGCTTTCGGTGCCTGGTTCGAGGATCGACGCGGCTCTCGAAGCCTGTGCCGTCGACGGTCAGCGGCGGCCGCAGACGCTCTCCGTGGAGGAGTGGCTCGGGCTGCGAGCGGCGCTGGAGCCGCTGCCGGAGGCGATCTCACCGGCTGAGGCGGCGGCACTGGCGCAGTCGGCACGCACTCGTGCCGCGTCCGTTGCCGCGAAGAAGGTACGTCGGTGAGCGGGGAGACTGGCGCCGCCCAACCGGCCGGACTCCGAATCTTGCGGTTCGCGCCGGCGAAGTTGAACCTCACACTCGCCGTCGTGGGCCGCCGCGAGGACGGCTTCCACGCTCTTCACTCGGTGATGATGCCGCTGATCCTGGGCGACGCCGTGGCCGTCACGCTGGCGAGCGGCGCGGCCGGAGCGCGCGGCGACACCTTGCGCGTGGCCGGCCTGGGACTTCCTGTCACGCCCGACAATCTCGTGCTGCGGGCCATTGCGGCGGCCCGCGGGGCCGTCCACGCCACGTGGCCGGGCGCTCCCTCCACTCCGCCGGCTCTGGCCGTTCGGCTCGCGAAGCGCATCCCGGTCGCGGCCGGCCTGGGCGGCGGCAGCAGCGACGCGGCCGCGACGATCGCAGCGGCGCTGGAGGCGTGGGGCGCCGCGCTTTCCGGCGATGCGCTAGTGACGCTGGCGGCCTCGCTCGGTTCAGACGTGCCGTTCTTCCTCGCCGGCGGCGCGGCGCTCGTCACCGGCCGTGGCGAGTTCGTCGCACCGCTGCCGGATCTTGTGGGAGAGTCACCGGCTGCACTCATCGTCACTCCACGTCTGGCCGTTTCGACTGCCGCCGTCTTCGAGGCCTATGCCGGCGGCGAACGCCCCCGGACCCAGGCAGCCCTCGCCGTCTCGGAGCGCCTCGCGGCAGAACTGCGTGCCGGTCTTTCCGGCTCGGCGCTTGTGTCGGGCGCGGCTGACCTCGCCGCCGCCAACGACCTTCTGCCGGCGACTCTTTCGGTTGCCCCGTCCCTGGCCGCATTCCGTGTCGCGCTGGAGCGCCTCCTCGGGCGTCCAGTCGGCCAATCGGGCTCCGGACCGACGGCCTGGGTGCTCTTTCCGTCTCTCGCTACGGCGCGCCAGGCAGCACGTCTGGTGCGCCTCGGAATCCGCGACGGCAACCTGCCGCCGATCGGCGACGGCGATCCGTTCGTTGCCGCGACCGTGACGGCGGGTCGTGCCGGGATCACAATGGTGGTCGAGTCGAATCGGTCCGGAGGTGTCGCCTAAGATGTCTCGTCAGGAAGTCTCAACGCCGGGGGCGCCGGCCGCGATTGGTCCATACAGTCAGGCCATTGCGACCGACGGCTTCCTCTTTTGCTCGGGTCAGCTCGGGATGGATCCGGCGACGGGCCAGCTCCTCGAGGGAGTGGAGCTGCAGGCGGAACAGGCCATGTCGAACCTCGAGGCGGTACTGTCCGGCGACGGGCTGACGATGGGCGACGTAGTGAAGACCACGATCTTCCTGACGGATCTCGACCACTTCGCGGCCGTGAACGCCATTTACGCCAGACACGTGGTGGAGCCCGCGCCGGCCCGGAGCACCGTTCAGGTCGCCGCCCTGCCGCGCGGCGCTATGCTCGAGATCGAGGCCATCGCACGCCGCCCGAGGTGATGAGCCAGCGGTCGATCCAGCCCGCCGGGGCCCGCGTTTTGACGCGCGGTTGGTTCGTTCCGTGCTACCGTCCGATGCCATGAGCCAGTCGCAACGAAGCGTTCTGCCGGTCGTGCTTGCCGCCGGGCTTGGAACGCGCATGAAGTCGAGCACGCCCAAGGTCCTCCACCAACTGTGCGGTCGCCCGATGCTGGCGTACGTTCTCGACGCGGCTGAGGAGGTTGGCCATCGACGGCCACTCGTCGTCTACTCCCCGGCGACGGCGGCGATCACAGAGGTCTTCGCCGATCGGGCAGATTTTGCCCTCCAGAGCACGCCTCTGGGCACTGCCGATGCGGTGCGAGCGGCCCTTGCCGCGGCTCCGACCGAGATCGCCGAAGTGCTAGTGCTCTCCGGCGACGTTCCGCTCGTCGACCCGGACGTCCTGGCCGAGCTGATCGACCTCCGCCGGGCGCGCGACGCCGTCATGACGATCGTCAGCGTTCGCATGATCGACCCGGCGGGACTGGGAAGAGTCGTCCGCAGCGACGATGGGGGGCAGGTACTTCGCATCGTCGAGCAGAAGGACGGCACGCCCGAGGAACTCGAGATCGACGAGATCAACGCCGGCATATATGCCTTCGACGGCCAGTGGCTGCGTCGGCGCATCGGCGACGTCAAGCCTTCGCCCGTTTCGAACGAGTTCTACCTTCCGGCGCTGGTCGAACTGGCGGCGGAAGACAAACGTGCGGTGATCTCCCTCGAGGTCGAGGACGACGGCACACTGGCCGGCATCAACGACCGCTCCCAGCTCGCGGACGCCGAATTCGAGCTGCGAACCGCGATCAATGAGGCCCACATGCTGTCCGGCGTGACGATGGTGGACCCCAGCACCGCCTACGTCGACGCCACGGTGGAGCTGGCCAGCGACGTGATCCTGGAGCCGAACGTCATCCTGCGCGGCAGCACTCGGATCGGGGCGGGCACTCGCATCGGGGCGGGCAGCCAGATCGTCGACACGATCGTCGGCCGCGACTGCCTCGTCTGGGCCAGCATCCTCGAGTGCTCCGAAGTAGAGGACGAGGTCCAAATCGGGCCGTTCTCGCACCTCCGGCCAAAATCGTCGATCGGACGAAATGCGAGGCTGGGCAACTTCGCCGAGGTGAAGGCGAGCCGCCTGGAGCCGGGCGTGCAGCAGCACCACTTCAGCTACATCGGCGACGCAGTGCTGGGCGAGAAGACCAACGTTGGGGCGGGCACGATCACCTGCAACTTCGATGGCACTCAGAAGCACAAGACGAAGGTCGGAAAGCGGGTCTTCCTGGGTTCGAGCACCATGCTGGTCGCGCCCCTGCAGTTGGGCGACGATGCCCGAACCGGCGCCGGCTCGGTGGTGACCAAAGACGTTCCAGCCGGGATGCTCGCTTTGGGCGTACCGGCCCGGCTGCGCGAACCTCGCAAGCCCGGCACAAAGCTGCCGCCAGACAAGGCCGAATGAGCGACCTCGTCCTGCAGCTGCTGGTCGTTCTGGTCCTCGTCGCCATCGAGGCGGTCTTCGTCGCGGCCGAGATCTCCCTGGTGAGCCTCCGCCACAGCCGCATCGAGCAGATGATCGACGAGGGCCACCGCGGTGCCCGTCGCGTGCGGCGGCTGGTCCAGGACCCCGCCCGATTCCTGGCCGTCGCCCAGATCGCGGTTACTTTCGTCGGCTTCCTGGCCTCGGCCTATGCAGCGGTCAACCTTGCCGATCATCTGGCGGGGGACCTGGTCAGCATCCCGGTCATCCAGAACTACTCCGAGGGCGTCGCCCTCCTGATCGTGACCGTCCTGATGTCCCTGCTCTTCATCGTCTTCGGCGAACTGGTGCCCAAGACGCTGGCACTGGGTCACCCGGACAGGGTGGCTCTCGCTCTGGCCGGCCCGATCGACATGCTCGGCCGGATCCTCGGTCCTCTGGTGCAGCTGCTCACCTGGCTGACCCGCAAGATCGCCGGCGGCTTTGGGGTCGATCCCAGTCAGGCCCAGATCAGCACGTCGGAACTCAAGCTGATCGTGGAACGCGGCGGTGAGCAAGGGATCCTCGAAGCCGAGGAGGAGCAGATGATCAGCGCCGTGATCGAACTCGGCGAGCGCCGGCTCCACGAGATCATGGTTCCGCGGACGGACATGACCGCGCTGCCTGTCACTGCCAGCATGGACGAGGTCATCGACACCTTCGTTCGCGAGGGCCACAGCCGGATCCCGGTCTACAAGGACACCATCGACGAGATCGTGGGCATCCTGCTCGCCAAGGACCTGCTGCCTTTCCTCAAGGGCGTCGATCAGAAGCCCAATCTGCGCAAGCTGTTGAGGCCGCCTCTCTTCGTGCCGGAGTCGATGTCGATCGACGATTTGCTGCGTAAACTCCAGGGCCGGCGCATCCACCTGGCGATCGTGCTCGACGAGTACGGCGGCACGGCGGGCATGGTCACGATCGAGGATCTGCTCGAGGAAATCGTCGGCGAGATCCAGGACGAGTTCGACGAGGAGGAGCCGCTGACTGTGCGCCTGTCCGAGGATCGGGCCAGGTTGGACGGGCGGGCATCGGTCGACGATCTGGGTGAGCTGTTCGACCTGCAGCTGAGCGGGCTTGAGGATTCGGAGGAGTACGACACCGTCGGCGGGTTGATCTACCACCGCATCGGCGGCGTGCCGCGGCCGGGCGACGAGGTCCGACTCGAGGAGCAAGGACTGACGCTCACCGTGGAGTCGACTGACGGCCGCCGCGTCGGCAAGGTCCTGGCCGTCCGCGACCGGCCAGGCGACGAGGGCGCGCGCGCGGAACTTGATTCCGACTCGGAACACTGAGCGTACGCGGCGCCCCAGCTGCCGCAGCTAGAGCCGGCTGACGAACACGACGTACTCCAGGCGCTGGTCGCCGATACTGCCGTGCCGGCTCAGGCCTTGATCACGCCGACGATGATGGCGCGAAGCGATTCGAGGGCCTCCGCATCCACGACGCCGGCAGCTTCGAGCTCGGCGAGGGCCTGATCGCGGTGGTGGCGGGCCTGGTCGCGAGTGTAGTCTCGGCCGCCCAGCCGTTCGATGAGAGCGACCGCTTCGGCCACCTCGGCATCCCCGGGCGCGTGAGTCCGCCACACGGCCTCCAGCCTGCCGCGATCCGCGGCATCGGCGTGCTCAAAGGCGTAGATCACCGGCAAGGTCATCTTGTGCCGAGCGACGTCCGTGGGTTCCTTGCCCGTCTTGGCCTGCTCGCCCCAGATGCCGAGCAGGTCGTCGTTGAGCTGGAAGGCGATGCCGAGCGCCCAGCCGAAGGCGCGGTATCGGCCGATCACTTCTTCGTCGTCCGTGGCGAGCACGGCGCCAGCTTCGACCGACGCGGCGATGAGTGCCGCCGTCTTGCGGCCGATCATGTCGAAGTAGAGCTCGACCGACATGGGCTCCGAGCGCTCGCTGGCCCAGATGTCGAGGTACTGCCCTTCGCACAAGGCCAGGCAGGTCATGTCGTAGAGCCGCATCAGCCGCAGCACCTTGGCGTCTGAGAAGCCCAGGTCGGTGAGACGGTGCAGGGCGACCCGGCTCAAGGTGAAGAGCATGTCGCCGGCGTTGATTGCCTGCGGGATGCCATGCATCGCCCACAGCGTGGCGCGGTGCCGCCGCTCGCGGTCGCCGTCCTCGATGTCGTCGTGGACGAGGCTGAAGTTGTGGCCCAGCTCCACGGCGGCGGCGCCGGGGAGTGCGGCGTGGTGATCGCCCTTGATCGACGAGTAGGCCAGCAGCCCGAGCAGCGGGCGCATTCTCTTGCCGGACCAGCCGCTGCCGTCCAGGCCGAGGTGGTAGCGCATCATCTCGTACAGGCCGGCTGTCGGGCCGTCGCGCACGTCGAGCAGGCGCAGGATCTCCTGCTCGGTGTCGGCGATCAGGTCGGGCAGGTTGACGGATGTTCGCACGGGCGAATCATACCAACCCGCTTTCAGAAACCCGCGCGTCGCAGCCACGGCGACTCCGAGCCCCCCAGCAGGCGGTTTGGCCTGGCGCACCGAGCGACGCTTTGCGGCGGCCAGCTCTAGTGGCGGAACGACGTCGCGAGCGCCTTCTCGGTCGGGGCGGTCTGGGCTTCCAACTCCGGCAGAAGTCGCTCCAGGTCGGCCAGGAAGAGTGCCGCCAGATCGTGCGAGAAGCCGTTGCGGATCACAAGGCGCAGAACGGCCAGGTCCTCTCGGTTCTTCGGGAAGGTGTAGGCCGGGACCTGCCAGCCGCGTTCACGAAGCCTCCGCGACACGTCGAAGACCGTGAAGTTGGAGATCCCCTCCTTGAGCCGCAAGGCCACGACCGGCAGCTGGCTGCCGTCGGTGATCAGTTCGAACGGGCCCATCTGCGCCAGCCTGGCGGCGATGTCGCCGGCCACGTCGCGGCAGACGGCGTGGACGAGGCGATACCCGTCACGCCCGAGTCGCAGGAACATGTAGTACTGGGCCACGATCTGGGCTCCGGGCCGGGAGAAGTTGAGCGCGAAGGTCGGCATGTCGCCGCCCNNGACCAGGCCGTACTTGTGGCCCGAAGTGTTGATGCTCGCGACACGCGGAATGCGGAAGTCCCACTCCAGCTCCGGGTCCAGGAATGGCGCGATCATGCCGCCGGAAGCGCCGTCTACGTGGATCGGGACGTCCAGGCCGGTCTTCTCATGCAGGCGGTCGAGGGCTGCCGCGATCTCCGCGATCGGTTCGTAGCTGCCGTCGAACGTGGAGCCCAGAACCGCCACGACGCCGATCGTGTTCTCATCGACGAGCTTGACCGCCTCCTCGCCGGTGAGGTGGAAGCGCTCTCCGTCCATTGGCACAAGACGCGGCTCGACCTCGAAGTAGTTCGCGAACTTCTCCCAGCAGACCTGCACGTTGATACCCATGACGATGTTCGGCTGGTCGGTCGACTTGCCGGCCGCCCTGCGCTTCTGCTGCCAGCGGCGTTTCATCGCCAGGCCGCCGAGCATGCAGGCCTCCGACGAGCCAACGGTCGAACAACCGGGCGCCTGGCTGGCATCCGGCGCGTTCCACAGGTCCGCCAGCATCGAGACGCAGCGGTGCTCCATCTCTGCCGTTTGCGGGTATTCGTCCTTGTCGATCATGTTCTTGGGCAGGCACTCGGCCATGAGCATGCCCACTTCCGGCTCCATCCAGGTGGTCACGAACGTGGCCAGATTCTGGCGGGCGTTGCCGTCGAGCATCAGCTCGTCGTGGATGATCTGGTAGGCCGCTGCGGAGGACATCTCGCCGCTCGGGAGGCGCCGGGACGGAATGGGCGCCATGACGGAACCCTGTGCGAAGAGCGGGTTGACCGACAGGTGATCGGCCGCGCGACGACGACGGTGGCTCGAACCCAACATCATGAAGGTCCTCCCTGTGGGCGATGGTCGCGGTGCCGCGCCGGTGCTCGGCCGTTCGGTGTGCCAACTCTAGCGCGAGTCGCAACACTCGCTTGCGCGGCGCGCCGCAGCGTTGCCTGCCAGACCGAATCCGCGGCCGCCCGATGAGCGGCGCATAAGTCGGAGATAAGGCACGGCCTGTACCGTCTGCTCGTGAACGACGTCCGACTTGGTGCTGCGTTCCGGGTTGCGCATGCGGCGCGGCCGGCGGGCGGCATTCCTGGCGCCGCGGCTACCATAAAACCATGTCCGAAGTTGTGAGACCGGCCGCCGAGACCGACCCGGCCGACCTGTCAGGCCGGTCACTGTGGCGTCACGCCGACTTCATGAAGATCTGGTTGGCTGCAACCGTCAGCCTCATGGGGAGCCAGGTTAGCCTGCTCGCGATCCCATTCATCGCGACCGTGGCGCTTCAATCCAGTCCCCTCGAGATCGCTCTGCTCGGCACGGTGGAGATGGCGCCATTCGTTCTGTTCGCCCTGCCGGCCGGAGCATGGCTGGACCGCGTGCGCCGACGGCCTGTCCTGATCGTCGGCGACGTTGGCCGCGGTTTTGCGCTTCTGACGATACCGATCGCCTACATGGCCGGCACGCTCACCATCTGGCAGCTCTATGCCGTCGGTTTCGTCACCGGATCCCTGACCGTCCTCTTCGACGTGGCCGATCAGTCGTACCTGCCGGCGCTGCTCAAGCGCAGGGATCTGGTTGAAGGCAACGCCAAACTTTCTCTATCTCAGTCCGGCGCCCAGATCCTCGGTCCGGCTCTTGGTGGTGGCCTCATCGGATTGGTCGGCGCGCCGTTCGCGGTGATTGCAGACGCGGTCAGCTTCTTTGCCTCGGGCGGATTGATCTCGATCATCCGAAAGCCCGAGCCCAAGCCGGCCCGGATCGTGCAGACCAGTCTGCGCGAGGAGATTGCCGAGGGCCTGCGATACGTAGCCGGGAACCGCTACTTGCGCATGATCGCCGGCTCGACTGCGACCTCCAATCTGGGCACGAGCATGGCCTTCGCGACCTTTCCCGTTCTTGCGTATCGGGAGCTTGGCTTGAGCGTGGCCCTGGTGGGAGCCGTCTTTGGACTTGGCAGCCTGGGCGTTCTCCTTGGGGCACTCGTCGCGGCCGGCCTGTCGACGCGGATCGGCGCGGGACCGGCCATCGTTGCGTCGATGTTCATCACGGGACCGGCCACGGTCCTCATGGCGCTCCTGCCATCGGAGGCCGCCGTGGCCGGCGCTCTGCTGTTCGGCTCGGCGTTCCTCATGGGCTTGGGCGGCGTCGTCTACAACGTCAATCAGGTGAGCTTCCGCCAGGCGATCACCCCGCTCGAGATGCAGGGCCGCATGAATGCGACGATGCGGTTCGTGGTTTGGGGGACGCTGCCACTCGGCTCGCTGGTGGGTGGCATCCTGGCGTCCTTCTTGCCCGTTCGAACCACGATCCTGATCGGCGCTCTGGTGGCGTCGTCGGCGTTCCTGTGGGTCCTGTTCTCGCCGGTTCGCTCACTGCGCGAGATCCCGAAAGGCGCAGCGGCTCCTCTCGGCTGAGCAACCGTGGCCCTGCGCGGCAACCGGCGGCGGCGAAGCCACTGGGCTCGCAGGCTGAGACATATGCGGCGACGCAGACCCGCAGCCTCGCACGCCACGTACTCCCGGTGAACCCCCAGTAGAGGGGACAAGAGTAGGAAGGTTCACAATGCGTCCCATTCATCGACTGATCTCGTTTGCGGGGGTCGCGACCGCCGCACTGCTCGTCGCTGCCTGCTCCGCGGCGGCAACCACTCCAGCAACTTCGGTCCTGGGTGCGACCGCCGTCGCGTCGATGGCGCCGGCCGCCAGTCAGGCCGCCGCCAGCCAGGCCGCGGGCGCGTTCGTCATCGGCGTCACCAACGACTCCACTCTGGGTGCATACCTGACCAACGCGAACGATATGACGCTGTACCACCTGACCGCTGACAAGGCCGACACCTCCACATGCACGGGAACCTGCGCCACGAATTGGCCGCCGCTCACCGTGGCCGCCGGCACCACGGTCGCCCCACCGACCGGGGCAACCGGCACGTTCAGCCTGATCACCCGGTCCGACGGGACTACGCAGGTTGCATACGACCACATGCCGCTCTACTACTACTCCGGCGACTCTGCGGCCGGCGACACCATGGGCCAGGGTTTCAATGGCAAGTGGTTCGTCGCCCCGCTGAGCGGCAGCGCCGGCGCGGCGGCATCCTCGGCCGCGACCGCCGTACCACCCACGGCAGCTCCCACCAAGGCGCCCGCAAAGGCGACCCCGATGCCGACGATCGGCGGCTACTAGAGCTCGCCGCGCCAGCGCGAGTCCGAACCCGCCGGTCCCTCGGGACCGGCGGGTTCCTCGTTTCTGTGAACACCAATCGGGACAGCCCGGATCGCTACGGCAGCAGGACCCTGGCGAATGCTTCGGCGATGACCCGATACCCCTTGGCGTTGGCATGCGGGTCGGGGCCGAGCGGCGGCGGTGCAGCGGCCCAGGTCCACTCGTGGACCCGGGCTACGTTCAGCGGGACGGCACCGACGCCCTGCAGCCACACGAGGGTGTCAAAGTCCGTCGTCGAGAAGGCGGTCTCGACGTCGGCTACTTCGATGCCGGAGGCCCGGTATATGGCGGTCAGCCCGGCGTTGATTGGCACCACTCCGTGGCTTACTGAGATGCGTGCCAGTGCCTGCCCCTCCGGGCCGGCGTTCCACCTGGCGAGCAGTGGGTCGTAGATGGTCATCCCGGCGATGGGCGTCTCGGGGCCGGCGGCGTCCCGGAGGCTAGCCAGGATCCGGGGCAGGTTCCGGCCGATCGACTCGAGGCCGGCTGCCATCCCGTCCGCGTCGTAAGTGGTGAAATCGTTGGAGCCGATATCGATCGTTACGAAGGCGACTTCGCCCCGGTGCGCCCGGAGGAAAGCGACGCCTTCAGCTAGTTGATTGCCGTGGGGGTACGAGCACAGGCTTCCGTCGAGCATAGTTGCGGTCGACTCGCCCGGGTATCCGAGCTTGACGGCCCGTAGACCTGGCAGCTTGGAACTGGCCATGGCGCACAGCTGATCCGCGTAGCCATCGTCAGTCCGGAACTGGAATGCCTCCGGACCGATCGGCTGGACGCCCGTCGAGAGCGAGTCGCCCAGCGACAGGTAGTAGATCGGCTGTGCGCGGCCCACGCCAAACTTGCCCGAAGTGCTCACGGCGGCCCCTTGTACGTGGTGCGAGCCTATCAGGAGCTACCGCCCATGGGGTGTCGGCCATCGGACAGCGACGCCGGGGAAACGACGCTCTATTCGAGCGGCCATACTTCGCGACATGACGACCGCCCCTGGGCACGACGCTCACGGCCGCCCGACGCGGTCCATGCCGCTTACGCACCTGGTCCGAATCTCGCTCTACTGGTTGGGCATATCGACGGTGTGGAGCGGGATCCTCGATATCGTGAACGGGCGCCTTCAGTTCTCGGGACTTGTTCCCAAGGGCAGCGAAGGGATAGGCGCGCTGCAGATCGCCATCTTCGGGATGGTGATCGCGGTCGTAGTTCAGCCGACTATCGGCACCATCAGCGACTACACCATAAGCCGCTGGGGGCGGCGTAAGCCGTACATCTTCATCGGCTCCACTCTGGACGTGGTCTTCCTGGCGGGGATCGCCACATCTCAGACGATTCCGGCCATCGCCGCGTTCGTCGCCCTGCTCCAGTTCAGCTCCAACTTCTCCCAGGGTCCATTCCAGGGCTACGTACCGGATCTGGTGCCGGCCAGGCAGGTTGGGCTCGCGTCCGGTTTGATCGGCCTGTTCCAGGCGCTGGGCAACATAACCGGATACGTGATCGCCGCACTTGCCGTCCGCTTCAGCGCGGTCGATGGGAACGCGTTTCTGTACGGCACCCTGGCTCTGGGTGTCGTCGAATTCACCTCGATGCTCGGCGTGGTACTCCGGGTCCACGAGGGCGATCGCGTCAAGTCGCGCAATGGGCGCTCATGGCTGTCGATTGCCGCGGAGGCTTGGGGCACGGATATTCTGCGCGAACGCAGCTTCCTGTGGCTGGTTGGATCGCGTTTCTTCGTGCTGGCCGGCGCCGCATTCTTCCCGGCCCTGAGCACGTTCTACCTGGCTCAGGTCTTTGGCATGTCCGCTACGGATACCGGCACCACGAAGCTCGCTTTGCTCGGCATCGTAGCCGCTTGCCTCACTCTGTCCGTTCTGCCGGCAAGCAGACTCTCGGACCGGATCGGTCGCAAACCGGTTATCTATGGGTCGTGTGCGTTGGGGGCTGCCGGCCTGACCGTGGGAGCTTTCGCCCCGATACTGCCGATCGCCCTGCTGGGCGCGAGCCTGTTCGCCATCTCGGCCGGCTCATTCCTGGCAGTCGACTGGGCACTCATGAGCGAACTCGTTCCGAAAGCGTCCTCGGGGCGCTTCATGGGGATCTCCAACGTGGCCACCGCCTCCGCGGGCACCGTGACGCTGGCGATCGGCGGTGCGGTGGTCATGGACAATGTCAATCGCTGGCTCGGATACGGGACGGGGCCGCGGGCTGCGTTGCTGGTCGGCGTTCTGTGCTACGTCGTGGGGGCATTGCTCCTCGTTCCGGTCCAGGAAGCGGATCGGAACGAGACTGTCTGACGGAGCGCGCCGACCGGGGGCGTGCTGTAACCTCTCGGACGTGGAAGCGCAGGCCATGGCGACGACGACACAGCGTCCAGAAGGTGGGCTCGGGCAGGACCTGCTCGCCCTGGAGACTCAATTCCGCGAACGGGTGTGGGGCGGGCAGCGTCTGCAGGCGGCACAACCGCCCATCGGCGAGGCCTGGCTCGCCTACGGCCAGAGCGTCGTGGAGACCGGTCCGCTGGCCGGCCGCACGCTGGCCGATCTCGCGGTGGAGAACGGCCCGGCTCTGCTCGGGACGTCCGTGTTCGCTCGCTTCGGTGGCCGATTCCCGCTTCTGGCCAAGATCCTCGACTGCGCCGAGTGGCTCTCGATCCAGGTCCACCCCAACGACGAGCAGGCCCGGCGGATGGTTGGAGCCGCCGCTTTCGGCAAGACGGAAGCCTGGTATTTCCTGGAGGCCGCTCCGGACGCCCGAATCCTCATGGGCGTGAAGTCGGGCACCACTGCTGCGGCCCTCGAGAACGCGATCCGCGAAGGGCGAATCATCGAGTTCATGCGGGAAGTCCAGGTCGGGACCGGTCAGGCGGTGTTGATTCCGGCCGGGACGTTGCATGCTCTCGGACCGGGCCTTCTGCTTTACGAGATCCAGGAGAACAGCGACACCACATATCGCGCCTACGACTGGGGTCGGCCGCAAACGGAGGGCCGCAAGCTCCACATCGAGGAGTCGGTCCAGGTCGCCACGACGGCGGGCCCGGGAGATCTGGTCACGCCAACTCTCGCTGGAACGGCAGCCATTGCGAGAGCCATTGAATGCGACCATTTCCAGGTCGATTTGGTGCGTGTGGGCGCCGCTCCGCTGGCCCTCGACACGAAGGGCGTCGCCTTCCACATCGTGACTGCCGTGGACGGTTCCGCGGCCGTCGAGACCGCCGCCGAGTCAGTCGGGCTGAAGCGGTTCCAGACAGTGCTCGTGGCAGGCGCGGCCGGCGCATACCGGATTCGCGCCACGAGCGATTCGGCCACTCTGCTGAAAGCGTGCGTCCCAGTCTGAGAGCGCGCTACGGAGTCGGCGCCGTAGGCACGGCCGGGCCCGATCCGGCGCCTGTCTTCTGGATGGCGGTCTCTATCTCCGCAAGGTCCGTGGCATTGAGTGTCAGCCTGCCTGCAGGCAGCCAGGCGTCGACCTGCTCTGGCCGGCGCGCTCCGACGATCGCGCCCGTGACTCCGGGCCACGCGAGAGTCCAGGCCACGGCCACCGCCGAAACTGTCGTTGCGTGGCGGGCCGCGACCGGCCGCAGGGCGTCGCGCAGGGCGATATTTGCCGAGAGCGCCGGCTCTCGGTAGGCGGCTTCCCGCCGTCGCCAGTCGCTCTGCGCCATCGCAGCCACTCGTGCGGGCGAGAAGGAGTCAGTCAGCAGGCCGGAGGCCATCGGGCTGTAGACGATCACGCCGGTGCCGTGCGCGGCGCACCAGGGAATCTCGGCCGCCGCAGAGCCACGGTTCACCATCGAGAGCGGCGGCTGCAGCGAGTCGACATGGCGGACGCTCTCGCACCGCTCGAGCAGGGCGATGTCGTAGTTGCTCACGCCGATCGCCCGGACTTTGCCAGCGTCCTGAAGCCGGCTCATCTCGCCCCACGACTCCTCAGGTGGCACGCCGTCGTCGTCAGGCCAGTGGATCTGATAGAGGTCTATGTGGTCGACCCGAAGTCTCTTGAGAGAGATCTCGCATTCGCGGCGGATGGACTCGGGGGCGGCCGATCGGTGCGTATTCGCGTGCCGGTCGGCGGCGTCCCAGACGAGGCCGCATTTGGTGAACACCAGAGGCCGGTCTCCGGCTGGCAACTGGCTTAGCACCCGGCCCACCACCTCCTCGGAGTGTCCGAGGCCGTAGACCGCCGCCGTGTCGATCCAATTCACGCCGGCCTCCACTGCGCGGACGATCGCCCGGGCTGAGTCGCCGTCGTCCTGATCGCCCCAACCGAAAGCCCAGTCGCCTCCGACGGCCCACGACCCAAAGCCGACGGTCGTGATCTCGATGCCGCTCGTGCCGAGCCAGCGACGACTCATTTCCATCTGTTCTCCTCCGAAGGCCTGGTTGGTGTTGTGCTCCCATTGTGCTCCGTTGCGGACCCGAGGCTGCTTCGACAGCGGCGCGCTTTCGCAAGCTCGCGTAACCTCTTGCGGTGACCATCCGCAGAAGCGCCGGCATCCTGCTGTACCGCCTCCGTCAGGAGCGAGTCGAGGTTCTGCTCGGGCATCCCGGCGGTCCGTTCTTCGGTCGGAAGGATCTCGGCAACTGGTCCATTCCCAAGGGTGAAACGAGACCGGACGAGATGGACCTGGAGTCCACCGCCAGGCGTGAGTTCGAGGAGGAGACGGGCCATCGAGTTCCGGCTGGGCCGTTGATCGACCTTGGGACTGTCAAGCAGAAGGGCGGCAAGGTGGTGTACGCGTGGGCTGCCGAAGGCGATCTCGATCCGTCGCAGGCCACCAGCAACACCTTCTCGTTCGAATGGCCGCCATTCTCGGGCCGAATCAAGACCTACCCGGAGATCGATCGCGTCGATTGGTACGCGCCCGAGGAGGCCAGGCGCCGGATCAAGAGTGCCCAGGCGCCGTTCCTCGACCGCCTCGAGGAAGCGCTCGGAATCGGGGCGGGAGACGGCCGGCTGCCTCGCGACCGCGATCACTCACGGTGACCAACGCGAGCGAGGCGGTTGTCGAACGAGGCGAGCGTCGGGTGCTCCCGGGGCCGAACGGCAGCGGCAAGACCACGCTCGTGGCCGTGGCCTCGACGTACATATGGCCCTCCCGGGACGATGTCGCGATTCTGGGCCTAAGGTCGTAGCCAGGAGATATCCGGTCGCTGATCTTCCACCGGCGTGACCGACGCGGTGGCGATGGCGAAGACACCGTCGGGCTGCCCGGCCTCGTCGGCCTGCAGCTGCGCCGCCGCCGCGCTGGCCGCCGCGGCCAGACGTGAGCGTCGCCGGCGAGGTGAACCGCCGAGTGCCTGGGCAGTTCCCGGGACGGCCCCGGCCCTGTGGGCGGGCTCGTCTTGATCCGGACCCCCTCTCGAGACGATCGGCACCGCGACTCGCGTGGGAGCAGCCTGTCCGGGCCGCAGCCCGCGTCTCCCCGACATCTTCCTACGTCGGTTCCTCGCCCAAACCAGGGCATCCGGCTGCGGCTGGGTCGCCTCGGGATCGCCCGTCGGGGCCTCGACCGCAGCCGCACCCACGAGGTCGTCTGGCATCGCCGCCGTCGCGCTGTCGCGCCGAGTGCCGCGGATCGTCATGACCCGCACGTCTTCGAGACGGCTGACGAGCCTGAGCGCGTGCTCGACCTCAGTCGATCGGACGTCACCCTGGGCTACCGCTTGTTCGAGACGGTCTCGGCGCTCAGCCGGTTCGAGATCCAGCAACTGGTCGAGCACGGCCCTGCGGCGCGCCTCTTTCACTTCTCGCGCTGTTCGATTCCAGAACACCGCCAACTCCCGTGCAGGCTTTGAGACGCGAGGCTGTCACGCTCCGCTCGGGCAGGCAACAGCCCGCCCGGTTGGCGCGCCTGCTGACTCAAAGGGTGGGACTGGCCGCGACTTCATCGTGGACGGCGGCGGGGATCGAGCACGTCCGTTGATGCGCGCGGACCAAGACCTGTCTCCGCAGGCCAGTCTCTACCCGCCCATCCGAACGGGACCCGGCGGCGGGTTCGAGTGGGCGGATGGCTTGGCGGTCTCGCTCTGCAGCCTTTCTCAGAGGCAACCCCCAATCCGACCGCCGATCGACGTATAAACAGGGGCCCCGAGACTCTGATCTCTCCGAGATCGCCGTAAGGCGGCCGGACGCGATTGCTCGGATCTTCCGCCGTCGGCCCGTTGGCCACCGCGGGTGCGGAGAATCGATCGAAGTAGGAGGACAGGATCTTGATGCGTCCCTATGAGGTTCATCCCGACCGGCAACTGGCGATGATCAAGGCCGGCCAGGAGACCCTTGGCAGCGAGTGGCGCATAGCTAACTCGTCGCCGGGCGGAGCCAGCGGCCCACTCAACTCGTTGAGGCGCGCCAAGATGCGCGTCGGCATTGCGTTGATCGAAGTCGGGCGGCGGCTCGCGCCAGCGGAGCGACCTCCGCGACGGGTCGCTCTCGACAGCCGTCCGGATTGGGGCTGCTAGGCAGTCCGCAACCTGGAGCTGCCGGTCCTGTCTCTCGGCCTCAGTGTCGCCGCCCCGGGGTCAGGGACGGCGGCCAATGACTGCCGCGACATGGCAAACGGCCCGGGGAGGGGGACCCGAGCCGTTTGCAAGGGAAGCGCGCCGTCACTCGCGCAGTGATGAACTTGAGTGAGATCCTAGTCACTCGGACCGGGACGGTCGAACGGAGCGGTACGGGGTTCCGCACGGCGGGTCGACTGCCGCCAGCCATTAGCGGGGGGCACCGTTCGCCCCCCGTCGGCTCGCGGGCCGGGGTAGTATCGAGGCGAGTGAGCGGACCTCGACTCTCACGCGACCGCAGGGTCAAAGGTGGGACGCGTCCAGCACCCAGACAGGCGCCGATGACGCCATACCAAGAATCGGCGGCGCCGCCGCGTGAGATCTATCTGGTCGGTCCAGACCAGGCCTCCGGCCGCGGGCCTGTGGACCGAGATCGGATGGCCGATCAAGCAGGAGGTGACGGCGATGGCGACGTCCGCGAAGCTGGATCCGGCCGATCCGCGTGTCCGCCTCCAGCCCTTCCTCTCCCCTCCACGGGAGCCCGTCCTGGTCGACATCCCCGAGGTGTCGCTCGTAGCGGTCGATGGCAAGGGCGGTCCCGAGACCGGCCCCGCCCAGGACGCTGGTTTTCAGGAGGCTCTGGGAGCGATCTTTTCGGTCGCCTACGGGCTCCACTTTGCCTTGAAGAAGGAGGGCATCGAGCGATCCCTCCTGCCGCTCGAGGCACTATGGTGGAGCGACGGAGGCGAGCTGGATCTGTCCCCGCAGGCGATGTCGGGCTGGAGTTGGCGGGCGTTCACGATCGTTCCCGACGAGGCCACGCCCGAACGATTCGCGGCGGCATGCGCCGAGGCGGCACGGAAGCGCGATCTCCCAGGCCTGGCTCGGCTGCGCCTGGACCGCTGGACGGAAGGCCGGTCCGCTCAGCTGATGTACGTTGGGCCGTACTCGGAGGAGAGGCCCACGATCGAGAAGCTGCACGCTTTCATTGCCGCCAACGGCCTGCGGCGACGCGGCTACCACCACGAGATCTATCTGGGCGATCCGCGGCGAGCTGCCCCCGAGAAGCTCAAGACGATCATTCGCCAGCCGGTCGAGTAAAGGCGATACCTCCAGGAGCCTCCTCCCGGCGCCTCCGCTTCGAAATTCCACGGCGCTGACGGCGCGGTCTACACGCCATCGAATCGAGACGCCCGGCAGGGAAACCGCCGGGCGTCTCTACTATGGATCCGGAAACGCTACTTGTCGCGCCCCGCGGCGCCGAGGAGGGCCGCTGGGCCGCGGCGAGCCGCGCCACAGGAACCCGGAACGGCGCCGCCGCTCTGGCTCGGATCTCCGCCAGGGCGCTCGCGGCGCTGCTGGACCTCCGCAGCGCGGCCAACGAAACGGTGGGTCAGGTCGTGGGTTCCAGTGTCTACCTCGGCGAGGACGGCCGGCCCGGCACAGTGGCACAGGTGAACATCACCGCGTGATCGCAATTCGCGCGCGGCCCGACGCGAAGGGCCTCAGGTTTCACTGATACAGGCCGGCCATCGCCCTCGAGGTTGCGGCGATTCGCTCGCGAAGCCCCGGTGGCCCCACAACCCGGGCGTCGGGGCCTAATTGCAGTATCTGCGTCTGGGCGTGCCAGAGGTCCTCGAGATCTACGGCGACCGTCAGCCAACCTTCCCGATCCGGGCCGCTCCCATTCGCAATCGCCGCTCTCGCCTGGACCTCCCCTATCGCCCCGGGCAGTCTCTCGAGCGCGTCGCCGCGGAGTTCCAGCGTCGCAGGGAAGGACGAAAGACTCGCCGCGTAGTCCGTCACGGATTTCGCCCAGTAGTCTGCCAGATCGAAATCGTCGGGCCTCTCGAAAGTCTCGTCCGTGGACGCGAGTTCCAGGATGCGTGAGACCCGGTAGGTCCGAAAAGAGCCCTCCGTACGACCCACGATGTACCAGATTCCGGCCTTCAGCACGACGCCCAGAGGATCCAAGAGGCGTTCGACTTCGACTCCGTCGTCGCCCGCGCGCCGGTAGCGAATCTGCAGCCGTCGGTCGGCCCAGACGGCCTCGGCGATCTGTTGCAGCTGCGGTGCCACGTCGGGTTCCTGGAACCAGCCGGGCGCATCGAGATGGAAGCGCTGGCGCAATCGCGAGGCACGGCCGCGCAGTTCGGGCGGAAGTGCCGCCAGGACCTTGAGTTGCGCCGCCGCCAGCACCGTCCCGAGGCCGAGCTGAGCTGCCGGGCCGGGGTAGCCGGAGAGGAACAGCGCCTCTGCCTCGTCGCGAGTCAAACCGGTCAGCCGAGTTCGATATCCGTCGACGAGCTGGAACCCCCCATGCGCACCGCGATCGGCGAAAACGGGGATCCCGGACGCACTGAGCTCCTCCACGTCGCGATACACCGTCCGCAGCGAGACCTCCAGCTCGTCCGCGATCTGCTGCGCGGTCATGCGGCCGCGGGTCTGGAGGAGAAGCAGGACCGATATCAGTCGACTGGCTCTCATCCCCGCAGCCTACCGCAAAACCGGCTTGCATTCATGCCAGTAGTTGTCAGGAATGCCTGAGATGCTTCTCATCGTAAAGCCAAGAAGCGGAGGCGGCGCCAGGGTGACACCGGATACGGTCCGGACGCCGCCAATCGAACCGGAGGAGAACGCTCGATGAGCTATCCCTACACCAACCATCACGAACTGCTTCGTCAGGCAAAGGCGCGAAGCGAGGAGCTGAGAGATTCCTGGCGCTCCGCCAACTATCGACCGACCAACGTGGACGGTGGCCGCGAGACAGTCGGAACGGGCCTGGCGAATCCGGTTCGCAGCGTCGCCGGTCGGCTGATGATCAGGCTCGGTGAAAGGCTGCTTCCGACCAGGCCCGAGCCCTGCGTCTAGACGGGCATGTCCAGGCCTGGGCTCCGCCCGGCCGCACCATCGCGGCCGGGACGCTGCTGGCGTCCCAATCCCGAATGAGCCAATCTGAGATGCACCTCGAGATCCCGTTGCTCGACCCGATCGTCCGTTTCCAGCGTATGTGCACGCCTTGAATACAGCGCTTCGTCCTTCTGGCCTGCCGGGCGCCGCTGACGACTCACGAGCGCCTGACTTAGGAAGATCATCGCTATGGTGGCTCAACCGGCACCTGCCGTGCACGAGATGTCGAGGTTCGACCGCTTGGATCCAGCGGTGGCCGCCATTGGCACGGCGGATCGGGCGCGGGGCGGCGCCCGCCGCTCCCTACGCGCTGAATCGAAACGCCCGGCCGTAGAGCGAGCGAAGCTCGCACCGCGCCGGGCGTTCGAATTGCTCTTGCGGGGAAAGTTACTTATCGCGCTCCGCGGCGCCTTCGAGGGCTGCCTGAGCCGCGGCAAGCCGCGCCACAGGAACCCGGAACGGCGAGCAGGACACGTAGTTGAGGCCGATCTTGTGGCAGAAGTGGATGGACATCGGGTCGCCGCCATGCTCGCCGCAGATGCCGACTTTGAGGTCGGGGCGAGTCTTCCGGCCGAGCTTCACCGCCATGTCCATCTCCTGGACGATGACGGGATCGAGCGTCTGGAACGGGTTGTACGGGAGGATCTTGTCCTCGACGTACTTGAGGAGGAA
>PMKN01000044.1:50455-50636 GCA_003158675.1 Chloroflexota bacterium
GACGCCGGCGGCCTTGACGACCTTCTCGGCCTCCGCCTCGAGGAGCGTCTGGGTTGCGATCAGCTCGTTCACGTGACCGACGAGCGGGATCATGATCTCGGGTCGCGGATCCTTCTTGGCCTTCTTGACGGCAACGGCCGCGTTGAGGATGGCCCGCGTCTGGATCTTGACGAAGTCCGGG
>PMKN01000044.1:50671-50893 GCA_003158675.1 Chloroflexota bacterium
GCCGGACATCGCGGCGAGGATGCCTTCGAAGTCGCCCTGCTGGAGAGCTTCCAGCTTGGCCATCGAGGCATCGAACTGCTTGACGGCGGCCTTCTCCTCGGCGGTTAGGGGCTGACCGGCAGCGACCTTAGCCTTGGCTCGAGTGGCCACGTTGGCGACGAGGATCGCCGCGCGAACGATCTCGAGGCGCGGGCCCTCGCGGAACATGTGCTCGGTGCGGCA
>PMKN01000077.1:0-178 GCA_003158675.1 Chloroflexota bacterium
GAGGATGCGCTCCTTGATCTTCTCAAGGCCGTAGTGGTCCTCGTCGAGGATCTTGGCGGCAGCCTTGATGTCCAGGTTGTCTGTTGTGGAGACGTTCCACGGCAGCGCGATCAACCAGTCCACGTAGGTCCGGATGACCCCGACTTCGGGCGAAGCCGACGGGATCCGGCTCATGCGG
>PMKN01000077.1:244-18673 GCA_003158675.1 Chloroflexota bacterium
GTAGGCGACCATGTCGGCCAGCAGTCCCGGCTCGGTGATGTTGCGCGCGGCAACAGCCGCCTCCGGCGGGACCGGTGCACCGTTGGCGACGTACTGCTCGATCTGGGCCTGCACCGACCGCATCAGGGCCTGCACCTCGATGCCTTCGGGGGTCACATCCGGCTGGTCCTCGACGCGCACGATGATGTAGGGGCTGGTCTGAACGAACCCGAGGACGCGGAGCCTGCCCTGCCCCTGGACGATGGCGCGGACCGTGCCGTCCTGGAGTTGCACGACCTGGGCGATCTTGGCCAGCGTCCCAACTGCGTACAGCTCGGCCGGATCATCGATCTCTTCGCGCTCGGCCTCGCGCTGTGTTACCAGCGCAATTGGACCGCTCTTGGCCACGGCCGCGTTGAGCGCGGCCACGCTCTTGTCTCGCCCCACCTGAAGCGGCACGATCATCTCTGGAAAGATGACCGTCTCGCGCAAGGCTACGAGGGGAAGCTCCCTGACACCGGGCGCATGGACCTGCTGCTCGGCGCTCTTGACGTCAGCTGCATCTTCGACGCGTTCGACGTCCTTGTCGGCCGGCCGGTCAGTCATTGGATTCTCCTGATCGATTCGTGGTCACGCGAGTGGCCACTATACGTGTGATGGGACGCAGGGACGGACCGGCTGGCCACTCGGAGCGGTCGGTAGCCGGACCGTCCTCCGAGTCACCTAATCCGTCCCCGTTGCGAGTGGTTTCGGCTGCTCCGAGAGCGGCTGTGTCGGTGGATTCACCCGTTTGGGGTTGATGCGCGGCGGCTGCCGCGCCGGCCTCCCGGGCCTGGGCATCGTCGAAGAGGGCCTCCAGAATTCGAGTCTGCAGCCTCTCTTCGAGTTCGAACAGCAACTTCACGCCGGCGAGGTTGACGCCCCTTTCTTGAGTGAGACGCCGGATCCAGAGAATCCGCCGGATGTCGTTCTCGGAATAGAGGCGAATGTTCGTCGGCGTTCGAGCCGGCGCCAGCAAGCCCTCGTCTTCGTAGATCCGCAGGGTGCGTGGATGGGCCTGAACCAGGCTGGCCGCGACGCTGATCACGAAGCACGGTCGCCCGGGATCGCGCTGGAAACGCCGATCGGACATGGCCTGCCTACTTCTCGACCGGAACAGGCTGGGCGTGCTGGCCATTGCCCACAGCCCGACCCGGGTCGGCCGCGATCTTGATCTGCCGAGGCTTGACCTGCTCCGCCTTCGGAATCGTCAGAGTGAGCACGCCATCCTCGAATGTGGCCGTGGCCTTGTCCGCTTCCAGGCCAGCCGGCAGTGTCAGCGTCCTGCTGAACGCGCCGCGCCGGATCTCCTGGATCAGGCTCGAGCCTTCGTCTTCCTTGCGGGCAGAGCGGGTCTCCCCGGCGATGGTGAGCGTGTTGCCCTCGACGGTGATATCGACCTCTTCCGGCCTCACGCCGGGCAGGTTGGCCAGGACGACGAGATCAGCCTCAGCCGCATAGACATCCAAGGCTACGGAAAGCTGCTCACCCCAGCCCCACGAACGCGGGTTGACGAAGCTCTCCTCGAACAGGCGATCCATCGCCTGGCGAAGCGAGAGCAGGTCTCCGAAGCCGCTGCGCCGAATGAGTGTCACCTTGCACCTCCGTGCTGAGCGTTCTCGCGCTCAGTCCCGGCCGGGGCCTGACGAACATCCGGCCCACCGCCGGCCTTCCGACCGACTGACGCAGTCCGACTGTAAAACCCTATCAATGACGTTGTCAAGGGTGTTGTATTCGGGAAGACCCTGATCCATAGCAACGGTTGCGTACAGTGGGCCGGCCACGGGGATCTTGGCGCTACCCGCGGCCCATCTGCGTCGGGACGCCCGGAGTACAGACGGACCCTTGCGCTGGCTCATGCGGAATCGCAGACTTCCAGAATGTCGCCGGAGCGCCTCCATCGAGGTGCCTGCGATCACTCGGGGGTCGGATGTCGAGCGCTACCGACAAACCGATGACGGTGTCCGGCCAGGCGGACGAGACGGCCAGCTGGGCGCTGGCTGCGGCGGGCTTCGTCGCCTGGGCGACCCAGTCGAGGTCGGCCAATCTCGACTTCAGCTGGCGCAGCCTGGGTGAAGTCGACCGGCTGATCGAGGAGATCGCTACCAGGAATCCGGTCAGCCTCAGGACGCGCATGGGCCTGGCCGCCTACGTCGGCGAAGTCCTGGTGCGCCAGTTCGGCGGTCAGTGGGCAACTGGCGAACGATACGGTCAGGTCAAACCGCCGGAATCTGCGGCCAGCCGGGCCAAGGCTCGCGTTGAGCCGGCACAGCCGATCCGGATGGTGGACAGGAGGCTGGGTCAGGGCGACACGCTCCAGCACCAGGTGTTCGAGCAGAGCCGCGCCTGGTCGGTCGAGAACGGGGTCGTGGCCAGGGCGACGGACCTGGACGGTCCGGCTTCGATGATGCGAATGGCGGCTGAAACGTTCGTGAAGCCTGCCGTCGAAGGCGGAGCCACCTGGCTCGACTTCTCGCCGGAGAGCGTCGATCGCCTTGACGAGCTGATCGCCGAATCGTGGCCGGGCGTGCCCGAGAAGGGCACGTACGAGCCGATGGTCCCGGCGTTGGGGGCATACGTCGGCGAGGTCCTGGTCCGGCACACGGGCGCCAATTGGATCCGCGACCCGGAGCAAGGCTACGGCGTGGAGCGCAACGGCCAGGTCGCGTTCCCGATGACCGAAGTGAGCAGGCGCTTCGAACTCGGGCCCGAGCACGCCATTGGGCGCTTCTACCGCGAGGTTGCGGGCATGTGGAGCCATCCGGTCGCCCAGCCCGGAGCCAAGGAGAAGCGGGGGCTCTTCGGCCGGGGTCGGGGCTGAACCCCGCGCGTCTGTCGTGGCCCATGTGAGCGCGGCTCTCCGTTGTGGCAGCAAAGGCCGGAGGTCCTTTCCCATGACACATGGCCCCACGCCGCCGGTACCAACTGGGCTAACGATCAGCGCGTGAGTCCGTGTATATTCCGGCGCCGGACAAAGATGCGACTGGAGATACACCTTTGGCAATCCGCGAGCACGCACTTACTCGCCCCAGTGGAACAACCCGATGATCGGCGCCGTTCTGACCGCTCTGTTCTTCGGTATCACGCCGGTCGTCGCGAATCGCGCCATCAGGCTGATCGGCTTCGTTCGCACGAACGTAATCCGGCTCTCATTCGCCGTCGTCGTCCTGGGCGTCTGGGCCTTCGCATTCGGCCAGGGGCTGCAAGGGCAACCGCTCCTCTTCGCGACCGCGGGCGCAATCGGGTTTGGCATCGGCGGCCTCTCGTTGCTCGCCGCGCTGCCTCGTCTCGGCGCCCCGCTCGCGTCGTTGATCGAGGAGACCGTCGCCGCTCCCGTGACCGTGGTCGTGGCCTGGGTCTGGTATTCGGACAAGCTGAAGAACCTCCAGCTTCTTGGCTGTGCGGTCATTCTCGTGGGGGTGGTCGTCGGCCTCTGGCCCTACGTCCGCCGCACCGTCGTCAAGAACGTTCCGACGAGGGCGGCGGCCCTGGGGATCGGGCTCGCCCTGCTGGCCGCGGCCGCGCAAGGCGTCAGCTTCGCGGCGACCAAGTACGGCATCAAGAGCCTGACGCTCGCCAGCGCCACTCACGCCTCGCCCGACGTGATCACCATCTCATTTCAGCGACTGATCGGCGGGGCGCTGGTTGGTCTCGTGGTCTTTGCGGTCGCCCGTTGGCTGTGGCGGCGGAAGTGGGGCTTCAACGCTGCCGAAGGCTCGTGCAAACCGATCCTCGGCTCCGAGAACGGGCAGCTCACCACCAGGCCGCTGTTCTGGGGCGGCCTCAACTCCCTGTTCGGCCCGATCCTCGGCGTCACCTGTACCGTTTGGGCTCAGCTGTCGCTGCCTGCCGGCCAGGTCCAGTCGATCGCCGCTCTGGCGCCGATGATCAGCGTCCCGTTCGCCTTCTGGCTCGAGGGCCACAAGCCGCCCCGTCTGTGGTACCTGGGCGCGGCGGTCGCGATCGTGGGCCTGGTCCTCGTCGATCTCAACAGCTAGGACGTGATCGTCGGCGGCCACGCGGTTGGCGGATGCCATCGCGGGGTCGCGGCGATCGTCGGCTGGCTCAGCGGAGCTCCTGGATGCGGACCAGGTTGCCCGCGGGATCGCGGAAGGCGCAGTCGCGAATGCCGTACGGCTGGTCGGTCGGCTCCTGCACGACCTCGGCGCCGCTGGCCTCCACTCGTGCGAAGACGCCGTCGAGGTCGGGGGTGGCCAGGAGGATCCAGCCATAGGTGCCCTTCGCCATCATCTCGGCGATGGTGCGGCGTTCGTCGTCGGTGATACCTGGGTCAAGGGCCGGCGGAGCCAGCAGGATGGATGTGCTGGGCTGGCCGACGGGGCCGACCGTGATCCAGCGCATCTTGCCCTTTCCGACGTCGTTGCGGACCTCGAAGCCGAGCGCGTCGCGGTAGAAGACCAGGGATTCTTCAGGGTCGTTGTGGGGGAGAGAGCTCGCGTGAATGTTGATGTTCATGGCGGTCATGCTAGTTGCGGCTCGGGCGCCGGCGCTTCTCGATTCCTGATCAAACGGTCAGGCCTGATCGGTCTGGTTACCTGTTTGGCCACGCACGACGGGATCCCCGCCGTCGCGCGCGCGGGGTGGCGCCGGTAGGCGCTGGGCGGCATACCGACGAGCTCGGTGAAGCGAGTGCTGAAGGTGCCCAGCGACGAGCAGCCGACCTCGAAACAGACCTCGGTGACGCTTAGGTCGCCGCGACACAGGAGTGCCATCGCGCGCTCGATGCGCCGCGTCATCAAGTAGCCGTACGGCGCCTCGCCGTACGCGGCCTTGAACTCGCGGCTGAGGTGTCCGGCGGACATGCTGACGCCACGGGCGAGAGCCTCGACGTCCAGGGGCTCCGCGTACTCGCGGTCGATCCGGTCGCGCACGCGGCGCAGCCGCGCCAGGTCGTCCAGGTGTTGTGCAGCGGCGGGCGTGCTGGTCACGTGCGAGATCTTGCCACGTCGCGCCCACTCAGCACTGTTGAACCCTCCCCGTCACCGGTCTAGTGAGACCAGGCCTCGGTCAGGTGCCAACGTAGGCCGCCAGGTGCTCCCCGGTGAGGGTGGAGTGGGCGGCGACGAGGTCGGCGGGCGTGCCCTCGAAGACGATCCGGCCGCCGTCGTGGCCGGCACCCGGGCCGAGGTCGATGATCCAGTCGGCGCGCGCCATGACCGCCTGGTGGTGCGAGATCACGATGACCGACTTGCCGGAGTCGACGAGTTGGTCGAGCAGGCCGAGCAGCTGGTCGACGTCGGCGAGGTGGAGGCCGGTAGTCGGCTCGTCCAGGACATAGACGCCGCCCTTCTCTCCCATGTGCGTGGCCAGCTTGAGTCGCTGCCGCTCGCCGCCGGATAACGTGGTGAGCGGCTGACCGATGGTCAGGTAGCCGAGCCCAACGTCGGCGAGCCGGTCGAGAATGACGTGCGCGGCCGGTGTGCGCGCCTCGCCGGCACCGAAGAACTCCCTGGCCTCGGCCACCGACATCGCAAGCACTTCGCTGATGTCGCGGCCGCCGAGGTGGTATTCCAGCACCGACGCGTCGAATCGCTTTCCTTCGCACTCATCGCAGGTGGTGGCGAAGGTCTCCATGAAGCCCAGCTCGGTGTAGGTGACGCCGATGCCGTTGCAGGTTGGGCAGGCACCTTCGGAGTTGGCGCTGAACAGCGCCGGCTTCACGCCGTTGGCCTTGGCGAACGCATTGCGGATCGGGTCGAGCAGTCCTGTGTAGGTCGCCGGATTGCTACGTCGCGAGCCGCGGATCGGTGTCTGGTCGACCACGACCGCATCCGCGCCGGGAGGGATGGACCCATGGACGAGCGAGCTCTTGCCGGAGCCGGCCACGCCGGTCACAACCACCAGCACGCCGAGCGGGATGTCGACGTCGACGTTGCGCAGGTTGTGCGCCGTCGCGCCGCGGATCTCAAGTCTGCCGTTGGGCGTCCGGACCGTCTTCTTGAGGCTAGCCCGGTAATCGAGGTGGCGCCCGGTCAGTGTGCCGCTGGCTCGCAACCCCTCGACGGTGCCTTCGAAGCAGATCGTGCCGCCCGCCGCGCCGGCGCCGGGGCCGAGGTCCACGACGTGATCGGCGATCGCGATCGTCTCCGGCTTGTGTTCCACAACGAGCACCGTGTTGCTCTTGTCACGCAGACGCAGCAACAGGTCGTTCATCCGCGCGATGTCGTGGGGGTGCAGGCCGATGGTCGGCTCGTCGAAAACGTAGGTTACGTCGGTGAGTGAGGAGCCGAGGTGCCGGATCATCTTGACGCGCTGCGCCTCGCCGCCCGACAGCGTGCCCGAGGAGCGGTCCAGCGAAAGGTAGCCAAGCCCGATCTCCACGAACGAGTCGAGTGTGTGCTGCAGCGCAGCGAGAAGCGGCCCCACCGACGGCTCATCGAGGCCGCGGATCCACTCGGCGAGATCGCTGATCTGCATCGCGCAGACCTCGGCCATATTGATGCCCTTGATCTTCGAGGAGCGAGCGAGCTCGTTGAGCCTGGTGCCGGCGCAGTCCGGGCAGGTTGTGAATGTCACCGCTCGTTCCACGAATGCCCGAATATGCGGCTGCATCGCGTCGACATCCTTGGACAGGAAGGACGACTGGATTCGCGGCACCAACCCTTCGTAGGTCATGTTGATGCCTTCGATCTTCATCCTCGTCGGCTCGCGGTAGAGGAGGTCGTGGCGCTCCTGCTTGGTGTAGTCACGGATCGGTTTGGTGGGGTCGAAGAAGCCGGAGGATGCATACAGGCGGTAGTTCCAGCCACCCGCGACGTAACCCGGGATCGTGAGCGCACCCTCGGCCAGCGACTTCGTGTCGTCGAACAGCTTCGACAGGTCGAAGTCGGTCGCCGAGCCCATGCCTTCGCAGCGCTGGCACATGCCGCCGGTGATGGTGAACGAGCGAGTCTCGGCCTTCGCATTGCCCTTCCTGACCAGGATCTTGCCGGACCCGCTGGCCGACGCGATGTTGAAGGAGAAGGCATTGGGGGAGCCGATGTGAGGCTGCCCGAGCCGGCTGAAGAGGATTCGGAGCATCGCGTTCACATCGGTCGCGGTGCCCACGGTCGAACGGGCGTTGGCGCCCATGCGTTCCTGGTCGACGATGATCGCCGTCGTCAGCCCATCGAGGACGTCGACCTCCGGCCGCGCCAGCGTCGGCATGAAGCCCTGCACGAAGGCGCTGTAGGTCTCGTTGATCATCCGCTGCGACTCCGCAGCGATCGTGTCGAAGACCAGCGAGCTCTTGCCCGAGCCTGACACGCCGGTGAAGACCGTCAGCCGGCGCTTCGGGAGTTCGATGCTGACGTCCTTGAGGTTGTTCACACGCGCGCCTTGCACGCGGATCAGATCGTGGCTGCCGGCAACGTGCGGTGCCGACGACCCCGTGCCCGTGCTCGTGCTCGTGCTCGTGGCGATGCTCATCGTTTCTCCATCAGTACGCGCGCCGGACCGCTCATGCCGTCCCGCCAGGGCCGGCCGGTGGCGAGCTTCCGTTCTCAGCTCACCGCTGTCTTCACGAGCGCGGCGATCCGCGCACTCGTCGGCCCGGTCAATTCCTTCAAGGCGAAGTAGGTCGGCCAGATGGCGCCTTCACCGAGGTGCGCCTCATCGCTGAAGCTCCTTGAGTCGCGGAATCGACGTCCATGGCGATCACTCTAGGTGCGCCTCGTTACCGGCGCTTCTCGAATCCTGATCGGTCTGGTCACCTGTTTCGCCACGCAGGACGGCATCTCCGAAGTGGCGCGCCTGGCGTGAAACAGACCTCGATGGCGCACGGGTGACGACGATAGCCCACCGCACGCGCATCGGCTGATACGAGCTGACCGGTGACCGACAATCGCACCGCCCCACCACAGGCGCGCCACGGTCTACCGCGGCGAGCTCGTCCTCGCAGCGGCGCTGATCTGGAAGGGTGCGAACGCCTTCTCGGAATTGGGCCGTCTGCGACGTCAGCCGGCGGCTTCGGTCTCGCCGAGCAAGATCCTGTGGAGCTCTCCCTCGCACTCCGTCCGGCCGATGCCGATGACCTTGTCGCCCTGGCGGAGCTCGGTATCGGATCGAACCGAGAGCGCTCGCTCGTCGCGGATCAGGGCGAAGATCGAGCAACCGTCCGGGAGCGCCAGGCTGCCCGCCGTGCGGCCGACGGCGGGCGAACCATCGCGCAGCTGAGCCTCGACCAGCTCGAGTTCGCCGCCGCCGAGGACGGCCAGATGGAGCAGCTCGTGGACGGGGATGTCGGCCTCGATGGAGCCAAGGATCATGCGGGTCGGTGAGACGATCTCATCCACGCCCAGGTGCTTGAACAAGCCCTCGTTCTTGGGATTGTTGACCCGGGCGATCGTCCGCGGCACGTCGAAATGATGTTTGGCCATCTGGCAGATGACGAGGTTGTCCTCATCGTCGCCGGTGACCGCCGCCACGATGTCGGCGCGATTGGCACCAGCCTCGCCAAGGTACTTGCCCTCGCAGCCATCGTGCGCAATTACGATCGACCCAATCTCTTCGGTGACCTGCGCGGCGCGAACGCGATCCCGCTCCATGAGCGCGACCTCGTGACCCGACTGGATGAGCTCGCGGGCCAGGAAGTACCCGACCTTCCCGCCGCCTACGACGATGACGAACACTTGTGCCTCCTACCCGCGCTCAGCCGGGCCGCCGGCGGAAGCTGATATGCCGCCCATGCGGAGCATCGACCTCTTTGTCTGGGATGACGCGGGGATTCGTGATTTGAGGCTCGTTGGCCGGGGCGACCGTCAACCCGCCCGCGATTGGGTGCGGATGCCTGCTGCTTTCGATCTCCGGAGTGTCGATACCGGGTCCGGTGGACATCGGCAGCTTGAGATACGTCGCCACCGTATCGACCATCAGGTTGGTGCGGCACAGCGTCACGACGCCCAACTCGGCGTAGGCGGCGGCGCGCACCGGGTCGTTGATCTTGGCCACCACCTGACTGACACCGAGCGACTCGGTTGCCACTTGAGCCGCCATGACGTTCCGATTATCGCCCTCAGTCAGCGCGAGGAAGATGTCACTCTGCTCCGCGCCGGCGCGGCGAAGGACTTCCACATCGGTCCCGTCGCCCCGAATCGCGGTGCCCTTGAAGGTCGCCGGCAGCCGGTCGAAGGCCGACGTTCGGATGTCGAAGATGATCACATCGTGGCCATCCGCGTCGAGGTTATCGGCCAGCGTCGAACCGACGCGACCGCAGCCTACGATCACGATCTTCATTGAGACTCCTCGCCAATCGGCTCACGCACCACCCAGACCGCACAGGGGGCGCTCTTCAAAGCGTAGGGAACTGCCCGGCCGATAGCGAAATCGCCACCGAAACGGGTTCTGTAAGGAAGGCCCAGGATGAGCAGGTCCGCCTCTCGAGCCGCCGCCTCATCGACGATCGCCGCTCCGACGTCGCGCGCCTGCACGAGGACGCACTCGAGGTTGCCGTGCACCGAGTCGGCGATCCCTTCCGCCGCATCGAGGACCCTTTGCGCCTCTTCCGACCGCTCCGCCACGTCCGCGTCCAGCGGCACGGTCCAGTCGAGCTCAACGACGTGCACCGCGATCACCTCGGTGTGCCTGGAACGGCCCAACTCGCAAGCCAGGCGTACGATCGTCGCATCCGTCGGGCCTCCGCTCAGCGCCACGACGGCGCGGCGAAAGATCGCGTTATTGGCCTCGGGCACCTGACCTCCGTTCTAAGCGGCGCGTTGTGAGGGGCTGGAGTTCCTCCGCCGGGGAACGATACCACCGACCGCGTGACACGAAGGGGCCGAAGGTAAGCAGCGCAGTGGATATTCGGGCTCGGTAACTCGGCCGTTCGGCCCGACGATCCAGCCCATCCGACCCGGCCGGCTCAGAGCCCTCGCCGACCCGCCGGACCCTATCGCTCCAAGACGCCAATCGCCCTTCTCCGGACCTCCTCCGCGTACGGCGCCCAGGCGGTCCAGACCGAACCCGCCCAGCGCTCGACAGCTACACGGTGATCCAGTGGCGAGGCCGTCGCCAGGATTTCGAGGACCGTGATCGAGCCGAGCGATGCCGGGGGCTCCAGCCAGTCGAATGTCGCGTGCGGGGCGGCAACTCGAGCCTTCGCTCTGGTGGAATCCGCACCGCTAAGGCCGAATTCGAGCGCCAAGCAGAGCCCCACCAGGTGGGTCCAGACCGACTGGCCGGCCTGGCGGCCGCGGACGCCGGGGTGCTGGGCCATGTAGGCATCGACCGACAGCAGGCGCGCCTCCAGGAGTCCGGGGTCTGCCATCAGGCGTCCGGTGAGTTCCATGTAGGCGGCCCAGCAGCCAGACGCGGCCCCGACGTACAGGTGGTCGGATCGCAACTCCGGCACGTCCGGAATGTCGGCCCCGCAACCAGGGCATATGACCGTCCCGCCCATTCGCTCGACCTCGGCCTAGTGAGGCTGTCCGTTGTCGGTGGCCACGAGCGTGCCGGCCGGTTGTTCGGTTGCGCTAGCCGCGGCACGGGTGTCGTCGCGCCGGTACGGGACGTTGATGACGACCGTGTGGGGCCGGCCGAGCAGGGCCGCCCGCAGCTGCTTGGCCGCCTGGTTGTAGAGCATCCGCTCCCACCAGCTGCGAGCCACGTACTCGGGGATCAGGACGAACGTGATCGGCTCTTCCTGTTCGTTGGGCCAGGAGCGGTCGAGCACGTCCAGGTACGCGACGACGGGTGCGATCAGGGCTCGATAGGGCGACTCCACCAGGACGAGAGGCACGTCCGGCACGGCCTGGGCCCACAGCTCACGGACCTCGTCGCTGTGCGTGGGATCGTCCGAGACGTAGACGGCGCGGATGTCCGTGGTGATGGACCGGGCGACGTTGAGCGCCTGGACGACCGCGCGGTTCACTCCCGAGATCGGGATCACGACCCGGTTGTGGCGGTGAGGCTGGGGGATCGCCGCGCCGCTGCGCATGGTGAGTTGCCGGGCCGAAGATGCGTACTGATGCCGAACGAACAGCATCATGGCGATCAGCGTTGGGATGAAGATGAGGACCATCCACGCCCCGTTGCCGAACTTCTCGTATGCAACGACCAGGAACACGACGCCCGTCAGGATGGCGCCGAAGCCATTGACGACGCTCCGCCACGCCCAACCGGAGCTGCGCTCCTTGCGCCAGTGGATGACCATGCCAGCCTGCGACAGCGTGAAGCAGATGAACACGCCGACCGAGTAGAGCGGGATCAGCGCGTCGACCGAGGCGTCGAAGGCCCACAGCATCGCGATCGAGACCCCGGCCAGGATGACGATGCCCCAGGAGAAGGCCAGCCGGTCGCCCCGAAAGGCGAACTGGCGCGGCATGCAGTCGTCCTTGGCCAGGATGGCAGCGAGGCGTGGAAAGGCGTTGAAGCTCGTGTTGCAGGCCAGGAAGAGGATCAAAGCGGCACTGATCTGCAGCAGGATGAACAGGAAGCTGCCGTCGCCGAATACGGCGGCTCCGACCTGGCCGAGGACAGTCGCACCCTGCGAGGTAGTGGCCCGCACGTCGTATTGCAGCCCGACGAAAGTCAGCCCGATGAAGATCGTGCCCAGGAGGACGGCCATGATGATCAACGTGTTGGCCGCGTTCTTGGCCTCGGGCGGCTTGAACGCAGGTACGCCGTTGGCTATCGCCTCGACGCCCGTCAAGGCCACGGACCCGCCGGCGAAGGCTTTCAGCAGCAGGAAGAAGGTGAACGCCTGAGTTCCCGCGAGGACGTCGTCGTGGTGGAGCGGAACTGGCAGGTGATGCGCCGCACCCGTCGCGGTGTTGACCAGACCCACGCCGATCGCCAGCAGAGCCATACCCACGAACAGGTAGGTGGGAATCGCGAAGATGTTGCCCGACTCGCGGATGCCGCGCAGGTTGGCGGCGGTCACCGCCATGATCACCAGCGCTCCCAACTCGACCTTGTAGGGCTGGATAACCGTGAACGCGGTGCCCAGGTTGGCGAGAGCCGAGGCACTCGAGACGGCGACCGTCATGACGTAGTCGACCATCAAGGCAGCGGCGGCGATGAGGCCGAAGTTGGGCCCGAGGTTCTCGCGAGCTACGACGTACGCGCCGCCGCCCGACGGATAGCCACGACACACCTGGCGATAGCTGAACGCGACGATGGTCAGCATCAGTGCGATCGCCCCCGCCACATATATCGACCAGGTCATCCAGGCCACGCCGGCCAGGATCAGGACGCGCAGGATCTCGTCCGTGGCGTAGGCGGATGACGAGATTGCGTCCGAGCTGAAGATCGGCAGGGCCAACTTCTTGGTCAGCCGCTCCTCGATCTCCTGAGCAGTCGAAAGCGGCTTCCCGAACACGACCGCCCTAACGCGGGCGAGGCGCCGTCCGAGCGCGGTAGTCGGCGCGCTTGCGGCTGCCTTGGCGATCATGACGCCGGGGCCGGCGTAGCGGAAATAGGCGGAATGAGGTCGATCGACCACCACGCGCCGGTCGCCGAGTTTGCGGCCCCGCAGCGGTGAATTGGGAGCGGTCATCGACCGATCGTTCCTCTCTGAGACGCGCTCCGACACGCCTTGGGTCTAGGGCCCCCACCGAACCGGTTGCGGGCCGGCCTTCGAGCGGGCCACGATCCGGCTCTCTCCCCGTAGGCCCGGCCCTGTCCCGCGTGCGGCCGGCTCAACGCGATAGATGTCGTCATCGAACCGGGGCAAGGCTAGCACGGCGCTCGGCGTTCCGGTTCCAGAGGACGTCGCAAGCGGCTCTCCGAGACTGTCGTTGCGTTACGGCGCTCACCAGCCGAAGGCGAGCCGGCGGGCCAGGTTCGGCGGCAGGCCGGCCGCCGAAATCGCGGCCTGAGTGGCGGCGATGTCGTACTCCACCCGATGCCAGCTGGCACATGCGGCGGCGGTGTCTATCAGCATGTAGCTGGACCGCGGGTCGCCGTCGCGAGGCTGACCGACGCTGCCGGGGTTGAGGATCATGCGGCGGTCGTCGAGGGCGAGCCGGCCGCCCTCGTCCACGGACATCGCTTTCATCCGTCCACGGGACTCGCGGAATAGCCTCGGGACGTGGGTGTGGCCGACGAGGCAGTACGGCGTGTCAAAGGCGGCCAGGTTCGCCTGAGCGATCTCGGACGAAGTGATGTACTCCCAGATTGGATCGCTCGGGCTGCCGTGGGCTAGTGTGAAGCCCGAACCCTCGGGCACTCTGACCTCCGGGAGGCGGGCCAGGTAGAGCCGCGTCGACTCGTCGATCTGGGTGCGGGTCCACTCCATGGCTCGGAAACCGTCTGGATTGAAGTACTTGATGCAGGTTCCGCCGCCACCGGCCTCGTCGTGGTTGCCCCTGACTCCCAGCGCGCCGGCGGCTCTCAGCCGATCCACGACGGCCTGCGGCCGCGGGCCATATCCAACGGTGTCGCCGAGATGCCAGATCGCGTCGACGGGGCCGAGAGCGCCGAGCACCGCCTCGAGAGCGTTCAAGTTGGAGTGGATGTCCGACAGGACCGCGATCCGCATCGGCCTACTCTAGTGGCCGTCGCCGGCGCGCGGCGGGGTCGCGTGGGAACTCGGGCGGGGTGCGGCCCGTCTTCTCGACCACCACCAAGACGTGGTCTTCGAGCCCTGGCACGGTCACGGCCTCGCAAGCTGTCAGGCGGCCGCCCAGCTGCCGCACCGCCCTGTCCGCTCGAGCTAGTTCTTCGCCCAGCGGCTGCCGCTTCCAGGCCACGAGCAGCCCGCCCGGAGCGAGCAGCGGCAGGGCCAGTTCCGAGAGTTCCGTGAGGTCGGCCACGGCCCGCGCCACGACCATCTGCCAGCGACCTCGATGGCGTAGATCGGCCGCGAGCTGCTCCGCCCGCATGGCCGCTACAGCGACGCGATCCGACGCGCCGACGGCAGCGACCGCAACTTCGAGGAAGCGGGCCTTCTTGCCTGTCGATTCGACCAGCAGCGCCCGGCGCGCGGGCAGCGCCAGGGCAAGCGGCAGGCCGGGATAACCGCCGCCGCTCCCCAGGTCCACGAACTCGGCGACCCTCGCGCGCCGCAGAAGCGGCAGGGCGGCCAGGCTGTCAACCACGTGCTCGCGGGCAATGCGATCCGCTTCGCGAATACCGCTGAGATTGATCGCGTTGTTCCAGGCGAGGAGCATGCGCACGTGGTCGTCGACCGCCGTCCGAGCTTCCGCGGTCAGACTCGCTCCGACGATGCAGCCCAGGCCGTCGTCGAGGACTCGCGAGTACTCGGGAGGCAGCGCCGGCAGGCCCCAGACGCGCGTCGGGAGCGGATCGCGGGCGGGAGCATGGGTCCTCTCGTGGTCCCCGCCGCCCGCTACCGCGCCGCTCCCGGCGCCGACTCTTGTCGCACCCGGCGGCCCAAGGTCTTCCCGCGCCAGTTCGGTCCTCGGTCGGGTTTCCCCAGACCCCTCGCGAACGCGGTTACCCATTGACGGGCCGCAACAGCAGTGCGGAGGTCGGACGGTAGGCCGACTGTCGCGTGGAGTCAACGCGCTTATCCACCAAGAAGCGCCAGTCTTCCACTTTCGTGGATAAGTGGGGCGGCTCGCTGCGCCCGGTGGACGAAAGGATTCTGCCCCTGCGAGACCCTGCCGGAAGCCTCTCCCGGCGGCTCCGAACGACTCCGAACCCGCGCTCAGACTCGGGGCCGAAGCGGCCTTCCGAGCGCTCGGCGGACGACATCGAGTACCTCTTCGATGTAGCGATCGGCATCACCCTGCTCGGCGGCCGTCTTGACGCAGCCCTGGACGTGGTCCTCGAGGATCAGCAGCGCCACCGAGTCCACCGCGGCCCGCAGTGCGGCCGTCTGCTGGAGGATATCGACGCAGTACTCGCGGCGCTCGATCATCCGCTCTATGCCGCGTACCTGGCCTTCGATGCGGCGCAGACGCCGGATCAGGGTGGCCTGGTCGCGCGAGTAGGCGTGCCTGAAGGTCCCTTCGAGCTCGCTTTCGTCCGCCGATTCGAGTGTCAACTCCGGAGCGGCCCGCAGGCTGCCGACCGCGCCGCCCGAGACCCCGGCTGCCAGCCCGACCCGCTCGGATCGCGGCACCGGGCGGGTCGCGCCCGCCTTATCCGTGTCGTCTGTCGCCAACTGGACCTCCTGCCCGAATGATACCCCTGGGGAGTATACGAGGCAACGCACTCCAGCTCGATAAGCGTCCGACGGCGACTCAAGGGCGGCCCTGACAGCGTCGCTCCGGTAGACTTGCGGAGTGGATCCGCGAGAGCGTCTGCGCATGGCTCTGCTCGGCGCCGGCTGCACCCGGTGCGGTGAACCCTATGCCACCCCCGGTATCCGAGTGCTGGCCCTGCGGGAGCAGATCGCCTTCGTCCAGCTCGAGTGCCTCACCTGCCACTCCAAGACGCTCGCGTTGGTGAGCGGCGCGTCGGACACTGAGGCGGGCGCCACGACCGACGTGAGCGAACCTGCCGAGGAGTTCGACGGCGATCTGCTGGCCCGCGACGACGACGGCGCGGTCGAGAGCGACGGCGATAGCCAGCCCCGCGGTAACCACGTCCCTGGCCGCGCAGGACCGCCGATCGGCGAGGCGGACGTTGTGCGAATGCGGGCCTTCCTCGCGGAGTACCAGGGCGACGCGCGCGGCTTGTTCGAAAGCCGGGCGCCAGGCCGCCCCAACGACGGCGACGGCGACGGCGACGGCGAAGACAGAACGGGCATGGCAGGATGAGCCAGGCCGGTCCGCCGCGCGACCTCCGCGCCGAACATATGTTCGCCCACGCTAGCGAGGCCGAGTTCGCCAGGATCCTGGATTTCTACCAGGTTGCGTGGCAGTACGAACCCCAGATATTCCCGATTCTCTGGGACCTCGAGGGCAATGTCCTCGAGAGCTTCGCTCCGGATTTCTTCCTGCCCGACCTTGAGCTCTTCATCGAATTGACCACCCTCCAGCAACGTCTGGTCCGCAAGAAGAACCGCAAGGTGCGACGTCTGCGCGAGTTGTATCCGAACCTGCGGATCAAGCTCTTCTACGCCCGTGACTTCCGAGCCCTGATGCTCAAGTACGGACGCTCGGCGCTTGTCTCGGAGCTAAGCGGGACCCTCGGACAAGTGGGGCCACGGCCGGCGCGGGAATCCGAGCCGGAGACGCCCGCAGGCAGCGGCGAGCCGGCCCTCGATCTATCGTCCAAACCCAACGACACGGCGCTTGCCCCACGGGCTTCCAGCGGCCGTTCGCGCGGGGCGCGCCGACGCGCAGTGCGCCGCGCCGCAGCCGCGTACGCTCAAAGCCTGCCAGACCACCTGACGTAAGAGGTAGCGATGAAGCACTCCCAGAACCTGAACGAGGACGTCGCCGCAGTGCTTCTGTCCGAGGAGCAGATCCGCGACAAAGTGGCCGAACTCGGCAAACGGATCACTGCCGACTACGCCGGCCGTGAGGTAACCCTGGTCAGCGTCCTCAAGGGTTCGCTTCCGTTCATGGCCGACCTCATGCGCCAGATCGATCTACCGCTCCGGATCGACCTGATGGAGGTTTCGAGCTACGGCGGAACCGCGACCGAATCGTCGGGTTTGGTGCGTATTCTCAAGGACCTGAGCGCACCGATCGACGGCCGGGACGTCCTCCTCGTCGAGGACATCATTGACACGGGCCTGACGCTCAACTATCTGCTTCGATACCTGCGTGGCAAGAACCCGCGGTCGATCAAGGTGTGTTCGCTGCTCGACAAGCCGGCCCGGCGCCTGGTGGAGATTCCAATCGACTACGTCGGGTTCGAGATCCCCGATGCTTTCGTCATTGGCTACGGTCTGGACTTCGGCGAGATCTACCGGAATCTGCGCTTCGTCGGTGTTCTGCGCCCCGAAGCCTACGAGTCCTAGGGGGTCGCGATGCATCGCAATCCTGTCCAGCGAGGTCGATGGGTCGTCACAGCCGGCGCCGTGATCATCGTGGTCGCCTGCATGCTGCAGTGGTGGCAGTTGGGCGGCGGTGCGGGCGAACTGCCCGCCCGGACCGACATCGGCATCTCGGAAGGGCCCGGGTTCCTGTTGTTCCTCGCCGCGGTGGCAGTCCTCTTCCTGGTCGCCCTGCCGTATGCAACGGAATCGCCCGTCGCGATCGACAAGCCCATCTCCTTCTTGTTGCTGTTCGGAATCGCCCTCGTCGCCTACGCGCTACGCACCGTCGCGATGCTCGAGCAAGGGCTCCTGCTCTACGCCGGCCAGACGCCGCCGGTCCAGCCCCTGCGCGGACCGGGCTACTGGCTGGCCGCGCTCGGCCTGATCGTCTTCGCCCGGGGCGTGTTCGAACTCTGGGATGCGCGCCAGCGGTTTTAGGCTCAGGCCGGGACCATCGCGCATTCGGCGGCACGCTCTGGTGATTGGCGTATAGTAGGAAACGGTGAGCCGGACGCATGAGCGCGGCCGCCAACCCACCTGGCGTGGCCGTCGAGCACGTTCGAGTTCGCTTACCGAAGGTTCGGCACGAATGCGTACGGACGCCGGCGAGCGAGGCCACAACGGCTGCCGCGCCAGTGCGATTGCCCGTCTCGACGCGAGGTTCGTGCATCCGAGTGGACTACCTGGTCCGACAGGCCCGCATCACCGACGTGGATCGGTTGTATGCGATGTTCGTGGAGATGGGGGCTGCGCCTGGCGCTGACACCCCGTTGGACGCGATAGGTCTGATGCGCCAGCTCGTCTACATGCCAAACGCGAGCGTCCTGGTTGCCGAAGCGGGTCGTCAGATAACCGGCGGTGCGGTGCTCTGCCTGAGGCCATCTGTCCGGGCCGGCGGTTTCGTCGGCACGGTCGACGTGCTAGTCGTGGCCCAAGGGCACAGCATCGGCAAAGTCGCCGACGGTTTGATCGAAGAGATCATCCTTTCGGCAAGAAGAAAGGGCTGCAGCACAGTCGAAGTCACCTTGCCGGACAACGCCGCGATACGCGCGTGCTGGATCCGACATGGCTTCGTTCCGGACGCGGCCAGTATTTATCGAGCGGAAATCCCGGCCAGGGTGCCGGCCACCCGCTAGCCATACCGTCGCAGCCGAGCAGCTAGGGAGCGCCGGCGCCACGGGTTCAGGGCCACGGCGAGGGCCGTCGAGCCCCTCATACCAAGGAGTCACTAGTTGAGCAAGAACGTCGCCGTCTTCGTGGACGTGGCGAACATCTTCTATGCCGCAAAGGCGGCCGGCGCGGACATCGACTATGTCACGCTGCTCAAAGCGGCAGTCGCCGGGCGCGATTTCGTCCGAGCGTATGCCTACACCGGTCTCGATCCCGAGAACGAGAACCAGCGCAACTTCCACAGCTTCCTCGCACGCCACGGCTACAAGGTCGTGAGCNNCGACATGATGAAGACGGCCCGCAACCTGGATGTCGCCATCGTCGTCAGCGGCGACGGCGATTTTGCGCCCGCGATTCGCGCGGTCCAGGAGATGGGCGTCCGAGTCGAGGTCATCAGCTTCCGGGGC